>JANMZO010000432.1:0-1895 GCA_031383405.1 Acidimicrobiia bacterium
GCTGTCCAGGTACGTGCGGCATTCCTGGGGAATCTGCACGACGACGGTGACGAGCGCCTGCGGATGGAGCGAACGCGATGGGCCGTAGTACGTGGTGTCGCCCTGCTCGCCCTTGTCGCCCTGCTCGCCCTTGTCGCCCTGCGGGCCCTTGACACCCGTCGGGCCAGTCAAGGTGATCTCGCACGACTCGTCGACTCCGGCGCACGGATCGGTACCCGTGAGCGAGTGCGGTGCCCGGCTCGGGCCGTCGCGCAAGTACTCGCCTGGGTCGCCCTGCTCGCCCTTGTCGCCCTGCGCGCCCTTGTCGCCGATCGGGCCCTGCTCGCCGGGGAGCTTGACGATGCAGAGGCCCTCGATGTCGTCGCAGAAGGGAAGTTCTTCGATGGCCGGGTGCACCTGGCGCGACGGCCCCACCTCGATCGTCGACGGCGGAGCGCCGGCGGGCCCCTTGTCGCCGGGCTCGCCCGTGTCGCCCGTGGGCCCCTTCTCACCGGGGGGACCTTGTGGTGCTGGCGTGGTGATGCAGGCGGTGGGTACGTCGTCCGCCGCTTGGGCGGTCGAGGGCAGCCATTGCACGACCGCAACTGCGGTGAGTGCGGTAACGCCGAGCAAGAACTTGATGCGCATCGTTGGTCTCCATCCCGTGGGGAACTCAATGGGTCGAAAGTCGAACCTAGCAGGCCGAGCGACGCAGGGCGTTCGATCGAGCACGTGGCGGGCGGCCCCTCGAATCGCTCACGTCAGCGAGGTGGAAATCTGCGCCGTCGGCCCCAGCGTCAGGCTTGGAGGTCGAAGATGAACACCCGGCCGTTCGAGTTGTTCGGGAGGCCGGGAACGAGGTTGGTCGCAATCGAGGAGAACACGACGTAGCGCCCGTCCTGAGTGACGTAGCTGTAGTTGTAAGCATTCGGGACGTTGCTGCCATTGGCGGGCGTGCCGTCCGAGGTGATGTTGACGTTGGTGTAGCCGGTGGTCGGGTTCCATGCGCTGATCGGATAGGGCTCCGGGCTCGACTGGAACAGGACGCTGAGGGTGGGGTTGGAGCCGTTGGAGGTGGACGCGTTGTAGTTCTTGCTGCTGGGCGTGACCACGCCGGTCTCCGTGTTGATGATGCTGGTCAACCACCCGCTGTACGTGATGGTCTTCGCGTCGTCGCTGATCATGAGGTTGCGAGTGGCGTAGTAGCTGTCATACCGCATGTAGAACCGGCGGATCAGGTGCCGATCGCTGACTGCGCGCAGGTCGACGTAGGTCGATTCATCGTTGTAGAAGACGGTCGGCACAGGATTGACGGTGATGTACTTGGTGCCGTCGGGTGTCAGATCGAGGAGTTGGTCAGCGACCAGGACCGTGGTGCCGAGGCTTCGGTAACGAAGGTAGCTGTGAGTCTGGTAGTCACCTGCGAAGCCGGGTCCGCCCGGTGCTTCGATCGCGACGACGTTGCCATCATTGGAGACGCCGACGCCGACGATGTCGGAACTCGTGGGATCCTGCTCCTCATTGCCGACGCCCACCAGTACCGTCGTGCCCGCCTGAGTGTCGCGGAGATAGACGTCGTATCTGTTGTCCGTGTCGGAGGCAACCAGCTTCGAGCGTGTCGTGAGGAGGACGAAACGACCGTTGCCGCTGAGAGTCGCACCGATGCCATCGCCCGCCTGCTGGGTGCCTTGCGGGCCGAGGTCGACTCTCACGAAGGTCTTGTCGCTGCGGTCGTAGACGACGACCTGGGTACCCGGTGACAGGCCGGGGACCGAAGTGACGATGGCCTCCCGGGCGGAGCGTTCGTCCAGCTCCCCGTCCATCAGCGCCGAAATTTTCGTCTTCATGCCTCTACCACCTTTTGTCCTTCTGCGTATCCAGCAAGGGACGCAGCTCCTGCGCGATGGCCTCGCGCG
>JANMZO010000003.1:0-1619 GCA_031383405.1 Acidimicrobiia bacterium
CGACATCAGGGTGTCGGACCGGATGCTTCTAGTTCTACTCGGCGGCGTCCTAGACGACCTCGGTCCGGTCGTCTCTGGGGATCTCATCGGCTAGGGCCCTCAGGAAGGTGGTCTTGCCGGAGTTCGTGCCGCCGCCGATCATGTAGTTGAGTTCCGCTGCGACGCCCGCTGCGAAGAACTCTGACGCCGGCCCGGAGATGGTTCCGAGGCGGACGAGTTCGGTGAGCGACACGTGCCGGATCACGGAACGTCGGATCGACACGCTCACGGTGTCGGACACCTCCATGCAGGCGGTGAGTCGCATCCCGTTCGACAGCTGGGCCGACACCAACGGGTGCGCCGAGTTGAACACCCGCGCCGTCCGCGACTGCGTGACGAGCAGCTGTTGCACCAGACCGATGACCTCATCGGTTGACGCCGCGATCTGTCCGAGCGGGATGACTTCGCCGGTGACGAGTTCGCCGTATGCGTCGAGGCCGTTCACGGCTACGTTCGCCATGTCCGGCCGGTCAAACGCCGCCGTGAACCCTCCTGCATCAAACAACGCGGCGACGACTTCACGCACCAGAGCCTGGAACTCCTCGGCTGGCATCGGTCCATGGCCGCGTACGAGCCGGTCCTTCTCAAACAGGCGGAGCTGATCGCGGGCCAGACCGATCGCGAATTGGCGTTGATCATCACGCCCCACCGGGCCGCCATCACGACCGGTTGTGGTCACCCATTCCTGGAGACGGTCGCCGACCGTGCGCTTCAGCTGCGACACGAGATCACGATCCATCATCACGACGCCAACCTCCGACTCCTCAACGTCACCGGCATCGAAGACGGTTGGCTGACGGCTGGTCGGTGCGCTGTCGAAGCAGCAATCTCGGTGGCCATCGAACCGAACCAGGTTTGGGCAAGCCGTGTCGACTTCCGAACGCCCGCTGCGGCTAGGTCTGCGAGACGTGGATCGAACGGCACCGCCGCGCCATGGCGGACCGCGAGGCGTGGGCCCGCGAGTTCAGCGAGCGCCTCGACCGACTCCGCCGGCGAATACGGATCATCGCCTACCGTCACGATCCTCACGGTCACACCCGGCCGAACGACTCGTTCCAATGAACCGAGGAGTGCGGCGGTTGCTCCGAGGCCTTGCGGGTCGGTGCGACACCACGCAACCACCGCGTCGGCCCGTGTGAGCATCGGGTGCGAACCGTCGCTGCGACCGGCATCGACGAGAACATCAAGGTCTTCGGGCCAGGCCGAGAGACGGTCGTCGAGCCAGTCGAGGCTGCGTCGAACAAGGAGCGGTTCTTTCGGGGCGCACACCACGCGGATCGACGGTGTGAGGCTGATCGAGCATCGTCCGATCGTCTCGGCCGTGATCGGTGATTGCTCGGCGGCGAGGTCGCTCAACCCGGGGTCCCACGACAGGCCGTGGGTCAGCGCCCATGACCCGCCCGACGTGTCGGCCTCGAGCCCGATGACCGGGCGGGGCCAGCACGGCAGCATTGACCAGATCCCGAGCGACACCCCCGGTGCGCCTTTCGCCGACACGCCAACAATGACGCACACGACCCTGCACCCGTCGCTGGGACACCAGGTACCGGCGCCACAGGAGCGACGATTTCGTCAAACAG
>JANMZO010000016.1:0-21445 GCA_031383405.1 Acidimicrobiia bacterium
TACCGCCACCGATGTGCCTGCGGCACGCGAAACCGCTCACACGATTACGGCTACGATGCCACGCTGTCGCGTTGGTACCGTCATCCCAGCGACAACTTGGCACCCCAGAAACAAACGTCTGACCGCCGGTTTGGAAAACGATGCGAGAGTAAGAGCGCCCGTTGCCGGCGGTTGACAGCGACGGTCATTCCGGGCAACCCGCGCCGGCCGTCCTACTGCAGCCGAATGCCCAGCGCAATCGTGCAGAAACCCCATACGATCGCCGTCACCACGGTGATGCGGTCGAGGTTGCGCTCGACCACCGTTGAACCGGCAGCCGCGGCGCCCATTCCCCCGCCGAACATGTCAGACAATCCCCCGCCACGACCGCTGTGCAACAGAACCAGCACGATCATCAGCATCGACGCCATGACGTCTAGGGCAACAACTATCCATGTGATGAACACGACAAAACCTCGGTCAATGAAGCGGACTGATAGACGCTAGCAAAGTTCGCAGCGCACCCGGTCCATGCAGCGACCGGGCGCGACTATGGGGATTCGGGGTAATGGCAGGCAACGGGATGACCGGCGCCCCGATCGATGAGCGCAGGTTCCTCCTGCGAGCAGACGTCGGTAGCCTTCCAGCAACGGGTACGGAACCGACAACCACTGGGCGGATCGGCCGCCGACGGTAGGTCGCCTTCCAGAACGATGCGCTGCAACTTCCGTTGACGCTCGGCCCGGGGGTCCGGCAATGGAACCGCCGAGAGCAGGGCCTTCGTGTACGGATGCTGCGGGGAGCCGAACACCTGGTCCTTCGTGCCGGTCTCCACGATTTTGCCGAGGTACATGACTCCGATGCGGTCGGAAATATGCGCGACCACGGAGAGATCGTGGGCGATGAAGACGTAGGTCAGACCCAACTCTTCCTGCAGATCGTCGAGCAGGTTGACGACCTGGGCCTGGATCGACACGTCGAGGGCCGATACCGGCTCATCGAGAAAAACCAGCTTCGGTTCATTGGCCAGAGCCCGGGCGACTCCGACGCGCTGCCGCTGACCACCGGAAAACTCGTGCGGGTAACGTGACGCGTGCTCGCGGGCCAGACCGCACATGACGAGCAGATCACTCACCCGGGCGTAGGCCTCGTCCTTAGGGATCCCCTGAACCTCCATCGGCTCAGCAACGATGTCGCGTACCGTCATCCGGGGATTCAACGACGCGTAGGGATCCTGAAAAACGATCTGCAGAGATTTGCGCAATGCCTTCCGGTCAAACGGAACTCCGGCGGAAAGGTCTTTGCCATCGAAATGGATGGTCCCCGATGTCGGTTCCATCAGACGCAGAACCAGACGGGCGGTCGTCGACTTTCCACAGCCTGACTCCCCCACCAGACCGAACGACTCGCCCCGGTAGACGCTGAAGGAAACGTCGTCGACCGCCTTTACATACCCGACCGTCCGCTTCAGCAGACCCCGCTGAATGGGGAAATATTTAACCAGATTCTTGATCTCAAGAAGTGGTTCTTCTGTCATATTCGGGGCTGGCGTATTCACTGTGAGACCCCCGAAGCCGCCGAGAACGTTGGGGCATTTGAGGCAAAACCGGCTTCGGCAAGGCGGGCACAGCGAGCCAGATGATCGACGCCAACGCCTGATATCTCCATAAGCTCCGGGATGGCCGCGTCGCACAGGCCCGGAGTCATGAACGCGCATCTCGGCGAGAAACGACATCCCGCGGGCGGGCGCGACATGAGCGGTGGCGCTCCCGGTATCGGGACCAGGCGACGGCCGGCGGCATCGTCAACACGGGGAATGGAGGACAGAAGTCCCCACGTGTAGGGCATTTGCGGTGAATAGTAAAGGTCTTCGACGTGCGCCTGTTCGACGATCTGACCTCCGTACATCACCAGGACCCGGTCAGTCATACCGGCGACAACACCGAGATCATGGGTGATGAGCAGGATCGACGCGCCGAGTTGTTTGGCCGAGCTCTGGATCACATCGAGTACCTGAGCCTGGACCGTCACGTCGAGTGCGGTCGTCGGTTCGTCGCAAATGAGAAGTTCGGGTTCACACGAGAGTGCCATCGCGATCATCGCGCGCTGTCGCATACCACCGGAGAACTGGTGCGGATAGTCATCCACGCGGTCGGCCGGCTTTGGGATACCCACGAGTGCGAGCATCTCGATCGCCTTCGTGCGGGCCGCCTTCTTCGAGAGATTCTGATGTACGTGGATCATCTCTTCGATCTGATTGCCGATCGTGTACACCGGGTTCAGCGACGACATTGGATCCTGGAAGATCATCGCGATCTGTCGGCCCCGGATACCCCGGAGCTCAGCGGGCGAGGCGGTGAGAAGATCTCTGCCCTTCCAGAGAACCTGGCCGCTTTCGATCCGCGCCGGCGGTGTCGGGACGAGGCCGAGAATCGTCATCGCGGTGACCGACTTGCCGGAGCCCGACTCGCCCACGATGCCGACCACCTCACCCGGAAAAATGTCGAACGAAACTCCGTCTACTGCCCGCACAACGCCGCGGTCGGTATGGAAATGCGTCCGAAGGTCTTTGACCGAAAGTACCGGTTCGATTGTCATAAAAAGGCTTCCGAGCGAAAAATGGGAATGAGGCGGATCGACACGTTCAACGGTCCTAAAAGCCGCGGAGCTTCGGATCGAGCGCGTCGCGCACGCCATCGCCGATGAACGAGAACGCAAGCACGGTCAGCACCAGTGCCCCGGCCGGAAAGAAGAAGAGATGCGACGATGACGTGATGTATTGCCTCGAATCGCCGACCATTACACCCCACGACGGGGTACCCGGTTCGAGCCCAATCCCGAGAAAGGAGAAGATCGACTCCAGAAGAATCGCCCCACCGATCGAAAACCCGATCGAAACGATGACCGGCTGAATCGCGTTGGAGAACACGTGACGGCGAAGAATTCTCGCGGTGGACGCGCCAGACGCCCGGGCTGCTTCGATGTAGTCGAGCGAACGCACCTGAAGAACCGAGCCCCGGAAGAGCCGCGCGACACCCATCCACGAAATGGACACGATGGCCAAAATCAGAATCCAGATGGAACGGCCGAAAACGCTCGTAAAGGCCAACACGACGATGATGTAGGGAAGGGCGAGGACGATGTCGGCAAAACGCATGAACAGCGAGTCGAACCAACCACCCGTGAACCCGGCCAGGGCCCCGATGAACAGGCTCAGCACCAGTGCAGCGATCACGACACCGAGAGCAAGACTCAGCGAAACGCGCGCTCCAACGACGATCCGACTCCAAACGTCGCGGCCGAGGATATCGGCGCCAAGCCAGTGCTTTTTACTGGGTCCGGACAGCGCCGAGACGATATCAATCTTCTTCGGGTCATAACGCTGGATCAGAGGGCCGAAAATGGCCACGAGGGTAAGAAGGATCGCCCAGCCGAGACCAAGCATGGCGGCTTTGTTCTTCTTGAACAGTCGCCATGCGTCGCGTCGCGGGTTCGCGGCTTCTTCGGTCAGCAACTCTCCGGCCGACACCGCGGCCGCCGCGAGTCTCATCTGAGGCGTCAGGAGTTCAGTCATCACGCAGCTCCTTCGGTAATGCGAACCCGCGGGTCGAGAACCGCATACAGCAGGTCAACAATGAGTGCCAGTGCCGCGGTCGCGCACACGACCGGGAAGACCAGCCCGAGTACCACGGGCACGTCTTCTGCGAAGGCGGCTCCCGCTATGGTGGACCCAAGTCCGGGCCAGTTGAAGACGGTCTCGGTCAGGACGGCGACCCCGAAGATCGCGACAATGTCGAGCCCGAGGGTCGTGACGACCGGAATCAACGAATTCCGGAGACCATGCTTCACGACGACCTTCCACGGCTTGAGCCCCTTGGCCGTGGCAGTTCGCATGTAATCCGCCCGAAGAACCTCGAGCAGCGAACTCCGGGTGAGGCGGGTCAGGTATCCCGTGTTTACCGCCGCGAGTACGAAGGCCGGCAGAACCAGCTTCTTCCAGTCAGCCGAAACCGGAATGGGGCCCCACCACTTTTGCGGAATTCCCTCGACGGGAAACCGCATCCATTGGGGGAAATTCCACTGGTTCGCCTTCACGGCCAGGAAGAACTGCAGTATGAGGCCGAGCACAAAGACCGGAATACCGGTCAACGCCACGGCCACGAAACTGGAGGCGTAGTCAATCACCGAATACCGTCGGACCGCGGCGATCACCCCCACGCCGATACCAAAGAAGACCTCGATGGCGAGACCCCAAAACGCCAGGCGGGCGCTGTTGGCGGCCCGGTCCTTCAGCAAACCGTTCACGGAACGGTTGCGGTTGGGATCGGCCGTGCCGACCCCGAGGTTCCAGGTGGCGAAGTTCTTCCAGTACTTCACGTACTGCACGGGAAGTGAATCGTCGAGGCCGTACTGCTTGGCAATGTTCTTCACAATTTGCGGATCAACCTGGCGGCTGCCGCCGCCAAGATTGTCAAGAGCATTACCCGGGATTGCCACAAACAACAGAAATATGAGGGTCATCGCACCCCATACCACAATGACGGCCTGACCCAGACGCTTCAGAAGATACGAACCCATGTAGACCTTCGCTCAAAACGGGATTGCCCGCGGGTCGGCCCCCGGTCCTTTGCGGGAACCGGGGGCCGACGACATCGGGAGTGAATTTACTTCAGGGAGACGAGCGCGAACTCGGCAAAACCGAACGCGGTGACCGGGTAGTTGTCGACCTTCGCGGTGACTACGTTCTGGTTACGGCCCCACGTGGTCGGGATGACGATAGCGGTGTCAAGCATGATCGACTCGGCCTGGTTGAACTGCGCGGCGCTCTTGGCCTTGTCAGGGTTGGCCTTGGCCGCCTTGATCAGGGCGTCGAATGACCCAACCGAGAAGTCGGTATGGTTGTTCGATACATCGTCCTGGGTTGCGAAGAGTTCGTTGAGACCGTTGTCGTAGCCGTTGTAGTCCCAGATCCAGCCGTCCTGGTACATGGCGGGGTTCTGCGTTCCCACCCGACCGAAGTAACCACGGGAAACCTGCGGAACAAGGTTGATCTCGAAACCGAGAGCATCCTTGATCTGGGCTTGGAGCAGCTGGGCCAAGGTCGTAGCCGCCGAGTTGTTGCGGTACCAGTAGTCGATCTTCGGAGCTCCGCTCTTGCCAACCGACCACTCGTCGTAGAGCTTCTTGGCGAGGACCTTATCGGCCTTCGAGTTCTGGACGAGCTTGGAGAGATTCGGTTTGTAGCCGGTCAGAGCCGGAGGGGTGAAGCCGAGGGCCGGCTTGACCGAACCCTGGTTGATGACCTCGATGATCTGATCGCGATCGACGGACGCCTGAATGGCCTGGCGCAGCTTGGTGTTGGCGAAGCCACCGACCGTCTTGTCGTTCCAGTTGAAACCAAGCCACGCGGTGCTGAGGGTCGGAGGCGCAGCACGGTCGCCGTACTTGCCGGTGGCTTCCTTCCACTTGCCGACCGGAATCGGACCACCCTCGGCGTTGCCGGCGAGAAAGTCGTTGTACGCCACGAGCGCGTCTTTTGACACCTTCAGCTCAACCGCATCGAGGCAGGCCTTCTGGCCGTAGATTCCACCGAAGTACGAATCGTTGCGTACCAGGCGGGCCGACTGGTCGATGACATGCTTCTCGAGCTTGAACGCACCGTTGCCGATGAGCGTGCCCTTGGTCTCCCAGTCCTTGCCCAGGTCGGCCGCTTCCTTCGGCAGCGGGAAGAAGAAGTTGTGGGTCATGATGTCGGGCAGCAAGCCATATGGCAACGAAAGGTTGATGGTCAGCGTCATCTTGGCATCGTCGGCGACCACACCGAGGTTCTTCGCCTTGCCATCTTGAATGGCCTGGTACCCAACAAAGGCGCTGGCCAACGACGCGTATTCCGAGCCGAAGGTCGGAGAGACGTTGCGATCCCAGGTCCGCTTGAACGTTGATGGGAGAATGTCTTCACCGTTACTGAATTTGATACCCTTGCGGATCACGAACGTCCATACCGTAGCGGTCGCGTTCGCGGAGTAGGACTCGGCCACATCAGCCTCAAGCTTGCCGGTGATCGCGTTGACCCGGGTCAGACCGTCGTACATCATGTTGTTGACCTGTGCGCCGATCAACTCGGTGACCAGGCCTGGATCGTAATGCGCTGCGTCTGACGTGGCAAAGAGCCAGTTGTCGCGGTACACCCCGCCGACCTTCGAGCACTTGGCGTCGCCACCAGTGGTCGCCACCGGAGCGGCGGTCGAGGCAGGTGCCGCCGACGCGGCCGGAGCGGCTGTCGTCGTGGTCGTCGCAGCTGGCTTTTTGGCCGCTGCGGCCGACTTTTTGGCCGGTGCCTTTTTAGTGACGGCTGTTGCCGAGGTCCCCGCGAGGCTGACGATCAAGCCAGCACTCAGGGAAGCGGCGAAGAACTTTCTGTTCATTCGGTCAGGATCCTTTCTACCGACGAAACGTCGGGGGCCGAGAGCGCGTGCGCGCTATCAGGGGTTTAAAGCGGAAACGTTACCAAACTCTTACCCTCCTATGGATGATCGACATTCATCAGGTGGCGCAGGAGTATTTGGTCGATTTCCGTTGTGTGAAGAACGGGTATTTGCCCAGTTGGCTAAGACGCCGAACGCGCAGTCTGGACAATCCTGGCGAATTCGTCCGGGTCGAGACTCGCACCACCGACCAGAAGACCATCAATGTCGCGCTGCCCGAGAAGTTCAGCCGCGTTCGCCGGCTTGGCCGAGCCGCCGTACTGAACCCGCACGCCGAGACCGGCCGCTTCCCCGAAGGATCTGGAGACCTGGTCGCGCACCGATGCGCACATTGCCTGAGCGTCGTCTGAGGTCGCCGTGACACCGGTGCCGATCGCCCAGATCGGTTCATATGCGATCACCAACTTCGCGACGTCTTCGGCTCGAATCCTGGCCAGGCCCGAGTCGATCTGCGCGCGTACGAGTGCTTCGGCGTCGCCGGCATCACGTTGTTCAAGCGTTTCGCCGCAACACATGATCGGCGTCATACCGTGCTTGAGCACCGCTTTTACCTTGGCATTCACGAACTCGTCGGTCTCGCCGAAGATCTGTCGTCGCTCCGAATGACCGACGATGACCAGCCGACAGTCGAGCTTGGCCAACATGGCGACACTCACTTCACCGGTAAAGGCCCCCTTCTCATCCGGATGACAGTTCTGGGCACCGAGAAGCAGCAACGCTTTCTTCTCACCTGCCAGATACGTCTGGACGGAACGGATATCGGTGAACGGTGGATGGACGCTCACATCGGTGTGGATGAAGTCATCCTTCGACAATCGGAAATGGAGCTTCTCAACAGTGTGGAGCGCTTCAAGATGATTGTGGTTCATCTTCCAGTTGCCGGAGATCAGCATGCGGCGAATACGTGCCATGGGTTACCTGGGTCCTTGAGGGAAAAGCTGAAGGCGGGATCGAACGGTAGAGGTCAGGAAATGCCCATTCGGGCCGAGGCTTCGCGCAGCGCGGCCAGCCCTGGTAGATCACCGTTTTCGAGAAACTCGAGGCTGGCTCCACCCCCGGTCGACACGTGGCTCACGTCGTCATCGAGTTTGAACTTCGCCAGGGCCGCCGCGCTGTCGCCGCCACCCACGATGGTAAACGCCTTGGTGTCGGCCATGGCCTGAGCCACGGTCCGGGTGCCGGCCTCAAAGCGGGAGTCTTCGAACACACCCATGGGGCCGTTCCAGAACACCGTTCGGGCATCGAGGATGGCGTCGGAAAACTCCGCCGCCGAGCCCGGACCGATGTCGAGACCCTTGAACCCATCGGGGACGGAGCGGTGAAGTTGCCGGACTTCTCCTGACCGTGTCGTCGGGTCGGACCCGAACACGCCGTCCTGGGAGAGGGCGGTCACGTCGCTCGGCAACATGATGCGATCGCCGGCTTTCGCCAGAAGCGCTTTGCACGTCTCGACCATGTCGGGTTCGAAGAGGCTGCCCCCCACGGGGTGCCCGAGTGCCGCCAGGAACGTGTAGGCCATACCCCCACCGATGATCAAACGATCGGCCTTCGACAGCAACGCTTCGACGACGCCCAATTTGTCGGACACCTTGGAACCACCGAGCACACAGATGAACGGGCGAGCCGGGTTGTTCAGAAGGCCGCCGAGTACTTCGACCTCCTTGGCGAGCAGACGACCTGCGGCCGACGGAAGAAAGCGGGTAGGACCCACGATCGACGCGTGGGACCGGTGCGCTGCACCGAACGCATCGTTGACGTACATGTCTTGACCGGCAATCAGCGACTGTACGAAAGCCGGGTCGTTGCCCTCTTCACCGGCGTTGAACCGCAGGTTATCGAGAAGAGCCACCTTCGGCGCCAACTCCTGCAAACGGGCTGCCACGGGCTCCATTGAATACTTCGGATCCGGAGCGCCTTTCGGGCGACCGAGATGCGAGCATGTCGTGACGATCGCACCCCGCTCGGTCAACCAGTTCAGTGTCGGAAGCGCGGCCCGGATCCGTAGGTCGTCATCGATGACACCCTTCGTGATGGGAACATTGAAATCACACCGGACCAGAACCCGTTTGCCTTCGACCGGAGGCAGGTCCTCCAGTTCGGGAACACCAAATTTCATGTCGCTGGATTACTTCGAGCCCATGTGGCGGACCAGGTCGACGAGGCGGTTGGAGTAGCCCCATTCGTTGTCGTACCAACCGAAAATCTTGACCATGTTGCCCATGACCTGGGTAAGGCCCGAGTCGAAGGTGCAGCTGGCCGGCGAGCCGACGATATCGGAGGAGACGATGTCGTCTTCGGTGTACTCAAGGACATTCGCCAACCGACCCTCGGAGGCCGCCTTCTTGAACGCCGCATTGACCTCTGCGACCGTTACGTCACGTGACAGAAGGCCGGTGAAGTCGGTGACGGAGCCGGTCGGGATGGGAACGCGGAGCGATTGGCCGTCGAGCTTGCCCTTCATCGACGCAAGCACGAGGCTCGTCGCGCGCGCGGCGCCGGTCGACGACGGAACGATGTTGATGGCCGCAGCACGGGCCCGACGAAGATCCTTGTGGGGCCCGTCGACGAGCATCTGGTCACCGGTGTACGCGTGAACCGTCGTCATGAGGCCCTTCTCCACACCGAACGCATCGTCGAGGACCTTGATCATGGGGACGAAACAGTTGGTGGTGCACGACGCATTCGACACGACGGTGTGTTTCGACGAGTCATAGGTGTCTTCGTTCACGCCGACCACGAACGTGGCGTCGGCTCCGCCCGACGGCGCCGAGACGATGACCTTCGGGGCTCCGGCTTCCAGGTGCATCGCCGCTTTATCGCGATCGGTGAAAATACCGGTTGACTCGACGACCACATCGACACCAAGGTCTTTCCACGGAAGCGCCTTCGGGTCACGTTCAGCGAGAACCTTGAAGCGGTCGCTGCCAACTTGGATCTGCTTGTCGCCCGCGGTCACGGTGCCACTGAGGCGCCCCATGACTGAGTCGTACTTGAGCAGATGGGCCAATGTGTCGACCGTGGTCAGGTCGTTCACGGCAACGAAGTCGATATCGCGCACACCGGTCTTCGCCTGCTGCTCCAGCACCGCCCGCAGGAAGTTTCGACCGATACGACCAAATCCGTTGATGCCGACACGTACAGCCATGTGGTAGTCCTTTCGAGGTGCCCCGTCGTTCGACCGGGCGAGAGTCAATTAGGCGAACACATCATGCTCGCTCCGAGGACCCGCGGCGAACATCCCGAGGGACTTTGGGCCCAACGGCACGTCACATAAGGGACGAAAGGGCTGCGGCCAGCAGTTCGGCGTCGTGCAAACGGCCGGTGCGGTCGGCCAACGGGCGGGTGACGATGATCGCCTCCGTCGGCTGCCCGAGAGGAAGTCGGGTGGGGTCATGAACGATGACATCGAGCGGAACGCCGTGGGCCAGAATCGTCGATACGTGATCGCTCATCGTGAAGCCGCTTGTCTCGGGATGCTGTTCGCTCAGATTACAGATGTAGGTTCGCTGCCCCTTCGCCTGTTGAAGCGCCTCACGGATAGCCGGGATGGCGGCCACGGCCAGAACGCTTGTAAACAATGAGCCCGGACCGATGCAGATCTGGTCTGCGTTGACAATCGCCTGCAGTGCTTCATCGGGCACGCGCGGATCCGGGGGGACCACCGACACCTCGGTCAGACCGGGAGTGCGTCCGACCAGCACCTCGCCTTCGACGACGCCCTGAACCGCGATGGGCTGTTCGAGGGTCCCGCCGCTGCGCATGTAGGTCGCCTTCAGCGTGACCGGTTCGGCCGTCGCCGGAACGACCCGGCCGACCGCGCCCAGCAGACGCAGCGCTTCATCGATAGCCAGGCCGAAATCGCCCAACGTGGAGGTGAGGCCGGCGAGGATGATGTTACCGAGCGGATGCCCCTGCAACTCCATGGCGTCGAAGCGTCGTTCAAACGCCTCGGCCCAGATCGAGTCGTGGTCAGCCAGCGCCACGAGGCAGCGGCGAAGGTCACCGGGCGCCGGGATACCGAAGGCCCGGCGCAAACGGCCACTTGAACCACCGTCGTCGGCCACAGACACCACCCCGGTGACCGAACTCGCGTAGTGACGCGCAGCGCGCAAGGTCGTCGAGAGTCCGTAGCCTCCGCCCAGAGCGACCACCTTCGGTCCGCCCTCCACCATCGGCTGATAGGCCGCAGCGCGCAGCCACGGGTCGCGGATCGCGGGTTCAGTCGGTGCTGACGCTTTCGCTCGATCGGGTCCGGGCATCGGCTACGTCCGCTTCTCGATGTCACGGTGGCGCACGTTCACCGAATAGTCGTGCCCGAGAAGAAACGTTGTGAGCTCCTCTGAAAGCGCCACTGACCTGTGCTGGCCCCCCGTACAGCCGATCGCGATCGACAGATACGACTTTCCTTCGGTGACGTACCGGGGGATCAGGAACAACAACATGTCTTCCAGCTTGGCGAGAAACTCCTGGGCGTCGGGATTCGAAAGGACGTAGTCACGAACGGGTTCATCGCGGCCCGTAAACGGGCGCAGTGTCTCGACCCAATGCGGGTTGGGCAGAAAACGGAGATCAAACACGAGATCGACGTCGCCTGGAATACCGTGCTTGAATCCGAACGACACCACGTTGATAGCCATCGTCGTGCGGTTGCCTGCCCCGATGAACTCGGAAATTCGGTCCCGGAGCTGGTGCACCGTGAGACTGCCGGTGTCGATCACCAGGTCGGCTCGCGCTTTGACCGACTCCAGGAGGTTGCGTTCCCGGTGGATGCCGATGCCTACGCCTTCGAACTCAGCCAGCGGGTGTCGGCGACGCGAGCCCTCGTAGCGGCGGATCAGCACGTCATTGGGAGCATCCAGGAAAACGACCCGGACGCGTGAACCGGCCGCCGACAGCTGATCGATCGCCCGGGTGAGCGAGTCTTCCGCGCTGAGCTCCTCCGGCGCGTTACGGCCGACGACGAACGCCACCTTGTCGATCGATGCGTTGGGGCCTTCCACGAGCTCGGCGACCTTCCCGACGAGGAGCAGTGGCATGTTGTCGATGACGAACCAGCCGAGGTCTTCGAACGTATTCGACACCGTGCTGCGACCGGCCCCCGACATGCCGGTGATGATGACGAACTCAGCCATGGCCGACCCCGGCCCACGGCGACGGGGTACCCTTCACCGCGTGGAGGAGGAGAAGCCGCGGAATCGTGCCGGCCTCGCTGTACTCCCCGGCGATTTCCAAGAAGCCGGGGGGAGGAGCCGGCTCCCGTAACTCGGCGAGAAGCAGCCCGTTGGCGGCCATGGCATTCACGTATCTCGATATCGGTCGATGGACAAACGGAATGAACACGTTCTTTTCAACTTCTTCGATTTCGTCGGCCTCAATCAGATACGGCCCGATGCGCCAGTACTGTTCCTCGATGATCTGATCATCGATCCAGCCGCTGCCGGGAGTCTGCAGCAGGGGATGGTTGAGGAAGAACACGAACCGACCCCCCGGTTCCAGGACCCGGGCCACCTCAGCGATCGCCGCGTCAACGTCGGCGATGTGCTCGAACACGAGACAGGCGAGAACGCAGTCGAAGCTGGCATCGGGAAACGGGAGCAACGCCGCTTCGGCCCGGGTGTATCTCGGGTCGCCACCCTTTTGGGAAGCCGCTTCGACCTGGGCCCAGGTCGGATCGACGCCAACCACCAGTTCGGCCCCGAGCGTCGCCGCCAGTCGGGCCAACTGCCCTTCACCGGTCCCGATATCGAGAACCCGCTTGGCTCCCCGAAGACGATCTGAGGCCATCGGCACAATCTGCTCGACGTACTCGACGTCGGCTCCATCAGTGAAACCGTCCTGCCACCATCCGGCATTGATTTCCCAAAGTTCTTCGCGTTCGTTGCGCACGTTCCAAGCCTCGCACGCCGTGGAGACGCCGACGACACGCCGACGACATCGTGGATGACGAACCGGGAGTCGGGCGTTTACGACTTGTCGGACGGGTCGTGAATCTTGTCGTGAATCTTGTCGTGAATCTTGTCGTGCACCGCCAGCGCTACCACCTCGGGCAGCCAGGAGAGGGCCTTCAGCTGCTCAAGCGAGGCCGCCTTGACCGCTGCCACTCCCCCAAGTTCTTTGGTCAGACGTTTTTTGCGGGTCTGGCCGAGCCCGGGAATGTCGTCGAGCACGCTTTTTGTCATTCGCTTGGCCCGAAGTTCACGGTGGTACGTGATGGCGAAGCGGTGCGCTTCGTCTCGAAGGCGTTGCAGCATGTAGAGCGCTTCGCTCTGTCGGGGGATTCGAACGGGCTCCGACCGGTAGGGCAGATAGACCTCCTCAAACTGTTTGGCGAGCGCACAAACACTGATTTCGTTGTCGAGTCCGAGTTGTTCGAGCACCGCCACCACCGCGCTGAGCTGGCCTTTGCCGCCATCGATCACCAGAAGGTTGGGCGGATAGCGAAACTTGCCCCGTTGTTCAACGGGCATCTCCCGATCTTTCAGGTATGCACTCAGACGCCGGGTCAGGACCTCTTCCATCGCGGCAAAGTCGTCGTTGCCGAGAGACGCGCCGTCGGCCCCTTGACGAACTTTGAAACGTCGGTACTCCCGCTTGTTGGGGAGACCGTCTTCAAACACGACCATCGAGCTCACATAGTCGGAGCCCTGAATGTGGCTGTTGTCGTAGCACTCGATCCGAAGCGGTGCCTCGGGAAGATCCAGCCAATCCTGGAGCTCATTGAGAGCCTTGGCCCGCGCGTTGTGGTCGGCGCTGCGGCGAAGACGGTGCCGCACAAACTCTTCCTTCGCGTTGTTGGTGACGGTCTCCTGCAGCGAACGCTTGTCGCCACGCTCGGGAACTTTGAGTTGCACACGGGTGGTCAACCGTCCCGGGCCAATCTCGCGGCTTGCCTTGCGTCGCTCGGCCAGGAACTCCTCGTAGACGGGCGCATCGTTGGGGAGTACCGGCAGGAACACCTCACGGGGGTATCCCATTGGTGGCTCTTCGTAGTACAACTCCTCAAGCACCTGCCCGATCAACTCCGCCGGCGACAGGTCTTCGACCTTGTCGACGATGAATCCTTTGCGCCCCACCACCCGGCCCTTGCGCACGTAAAAGATCTGCACGGCAGCTTCGAGTTCGTCTTCGACCATGCCGATGACGTCGAGGTCGTCGGTCTTTTCCGCCACCATCTGCTGTTTCTCTATGGCCTTACGGACACTGGCCAACCTGTCCCGGGTTCTCGCCGCCAGTTCGAACTCGAGAGATTCGGCGGCTTCGAGCATCTTGATTTCGAGTCGCTTGACGAGCGGGTCGGTTTCGCCATCGAGGAAGTCGAGCAACTCCGATACCAACGCATCATATGCAGGCTTATCGATCTCGCCAACGCATGGGCCGGAACATTTCTCTATGTGGAAGAGGAGACACGGCCGCCCAAGCTTTTCGTGGGAGCGGAGCTTGTTGTCGCTACACGTCCGGATCGGAAAACTCCGAAGGAGCAGATCGAGCGTTTCCCTGATCGCGTACGCGTTGCCGTAGGGGCCGAAATATTTGGTGCCTCTGTCTTTCGCCCCGCGTCTGACCATGGCCCGGGGGAACTCGTCGGACAGTGTCACCGCTAGAAACGGGTAGCTCTTGTCGTCGCGAAGCCGTATGTTGAACCGGGGTCGGAACTGCTTGATCAGCGAGTACTCGAGCATCAACGCCTCGACCTCGGTGCGGACGGTAATCCACTCGACCGACTCGGCCACGCCGACCATCTGCGCTGTCTTCGGGTGCATGAGTACCGGATTGCCGAAGTAGCTGTTGAGGCGCGACCGAAGGGATTTCGCCTTGCCGACGTAGATCACGCGCCCGTCCACGTCTTTGAATTGATACGAACCGGGCCCGTCGGGAATCGTCCCGACGGGTGGGCGCTGAACCATCCCGACCGCCGCTAATCGATCAGCGAAGGGATGGGAACCTTCGAGGAACGGGCCGACCTGGCAATTCCGCTAACCGACTGGCCGGCTGGGCCGGGGATGCCAACCAGGCCGGACTTCCCGGCTGGGCCGGGTATGCCAACGTTGGTCGAGGTTGCATCGGCCTTCGCCCGATTCGGCGATCCCGTGACCCTTCCAGCCTTTGTCTCCGCTGCGTCTCCCTTCGCCGTGCGTGTCCTGGCCGGTACTTTCGCCGGCGTGCGTGGCTGGGCCGGTACTTTCGCCGACGTGCCTGGCTGGGCCGGTACTTTCGCCGGCGTGCCCGTCGTCGGCGATGTTTTCGTAGGCGCCTTGGCGCCGTTGGCATAGTTGGCGTCGTTGGCGATGGGTCGGACGGCGGCCCGGGCCGGGCGCTTCTCCCCGGGTGCCGCCCCCTCGAGGATCGGCCGAAGGAAGCGTCCGGTATAGCTGGTCGGGTGGGCGGCGATGTCCTCGGGCGTTCCCTCGACGACCACCATGCCGCCTCCGGAGCCGCCTTCGGGACCCATGTCGATGACCCAGTCGGCCGTTTTCACGACATCGAGATTGTGCTCGATCACAATCACCGTGTTTCCCTGGTCGACCAGACGGGAAAGTACATTGAGCAGGCGCCGAATGTCTTCGAAGTGCAAACCGGTGGTCGGCTCATCGAGGATGTAGACGGTCTTGCCGGTCGAGCGTTTGGAGAGTTCCGCACTCAGTTTGACCCGCTGCGCTTCGCCCCCCGAAAGCGTGGTCGCCGGTTGACCGAGGCGGATATACCCGAGCCCCACATCGCACAGCGTCTGCATGTGACGTGAGATATTCGGCTGGTTCTCGAAAAACTTGACCGCCTCTTCACACGGCATGTCGAGCACCTCGGCAATGTTCTTGCCTTTGAATGTCACGTCGAGCGTGTCGCGGTTGTACCGGGCACCCTTGCAGACTTCGCAGGGCACATACACATCGGGAAGGAAGTTCATCTCAATCTTGATCGTGCCGTCGCCGCTACAGGATTCGCAGCGACCCCCCTTGACGTTGAAGGAAAAGCGGCCCTGCTGGTATCCCCGCACCTTCGCCTCGGTGGTGGTCGAAAACAACTTGCGGATGTTGTCGAACACGCCCGTATACGTTGCCGGGTTGGAACGCGGCGTGCGCCCGATCGGTGACTGATCGATCGCAATGACCTTGTCGATCTGCGTGATCCCATCGACACCCTTGTGGAGGCCGGGAACGGTCTTGGCCCGGTAGATCTTCTGCATAAGGCTTGCCAGAAGAATGTCGTTCACCAGCGTCGATTTACCGGAGCCCGACACTCCTGTCACCGCGACAAACTGGCCCAAAGGGAAATCAACGGTCAGGTTACGGAGGTTGTTTTCCCGTGCGCCGCGCACCGTGAGATAGAGGCCCTGCCCCGGCCGACGCTTCGCGGGAATCGGAATGCTGCGCTTACCCGCCATGTACTGTCCGGTCAGCGATCGTTCTTCCGCAATCAGGTCCGCGAAACTACCGGACACGAGCACTTCACCTCCGTGCTCACCCGCTCCCGGACCGATATCCACGATGTGGTCGGCGATGCGAATCGTGTCTTCGTCGTGTTCAACGACAATGACCGTGTTACCCAGATCGCGGAGTCGGATCATCGTTTCGATCAGGCGATGGTTGTCACGCTGGTGCAGCCCGATCGACGGTTCGTCGAGCACATACAGAACGCCGACCAAACCGCTACCGATCTGGCTCGCGAGCCGGATGCGCTGGGCCTCCCCACCGGCCAGGGTCGCCGCGCTGCGGTTCAACTGCAGGTAGTCGAGCCCGACGTCGAGGAGGAAGCGCATGCGGGCGTTGACCTCCTTCACCACCCGCTCGGCGATCATCATGTCGCGGGTCGTGAGTTGCATGCCGGAAAGGAACTCGGCCGCATCTCCGATGGAAAGGTTGCCGACATCGAAGATGTTCTTACCCGAGATAAGCACGGCCAGACTCGCCGGTTGCAAGCGGGCCCCGTTGCACTCCGCACATGCGACCTCCCGCATGTACCCCTCCATCTGCTCACGGGACCAGTCGCCCTCGGCTTCACCGTGTCGACGTGTGATCCATGGGACGACGCCCTCGTAGTGCGTATTGTAAGCGCGCGTACGACCGTAACGATTGCGGTATTCGATGTGCACCGTCTCCGTGCCGGTACCGAACAGCACGAACTTCTGCTGCGCCTTCGTCAGCTTCGACCATGGAGACTTCAGCGAGAAATTGTATTGCCCGGCGAGAGACTCCAATATGCGCGCAAAGTATTCGCCTTTGCTCCCCGCCCACGGGGCGATTGCTCCCTCGAGAATGCTCAGGTCGTGATCAGGCACGACGAGCTCGGGATCGACCTCGAACTTGGTGCCGAGTCCTTTGCAGTGTGGGCAGGCACCGTAGGGCGAGTTGAACGAGAAGTTGCGCGGCGCGAGTTCGTCGTAGGACGTGCCGCACTTGGGACACGCAAGGTGCTGGCTGAAGGTGAGCACCTCGGGAGCCACCGCCCCCGACTTCTGCTGCTCGGGCGAAGGAACCAGCTCGACCTCGGCCACGCCCTCGGCAAGCCGCAACGCCGTTTCGAGCGAGTCGGTCAGGCGGCGATCGATACCCGCCTTGCTCACGAGCCGGTCGACGATCACGGCGATCGAGTGGTTCTCATACCGCGCCAACCCGATGGTCTCGTTGAGTTCCCGAACCTGGCCATCGATGCGGGCCCGGGCAAAACCCTGCCTGGCCAGATCGCTCAGGAGTTCGGTGTACTCACCCTTACGGCCTCGCACCACCGGGGCGAGCACCTGAAACCGTGTGCCCTCGGGCAACTGCAGCACGCGATCAACGATCTGCTGCGGCGTCTGGCGTTGCACGGGCGAGCCGTCTTTCGGACAGTGCGGTATTCCGATACGGGCAAATAACAGACGGAGGTAGTCGTAGACCTCGGTGATCGTGCCGACAGTGGAGCGCGGGTTACGCGACGCCGACTTTTGATCGATCGAGATCGCCGGCGAAAGCCCCTCGATGAAATCCACATCCGGCTTGTCCATCTGCCCGAGGAACTGCCGGGCGTAGGCGCTGAGGCTCTCGACATAACGACGCTGGCCTTCGGCATAAATCGTATCGAACGCCAGGCTTGACTTTCCCGACCCCGACAGACCGGTGAAAACGATCAACCGGTCGCGTGGAAGGTCGACGGAGACATTGCGCAGGTTGTGTTCGCGGGCACCACGAACGATGAGCCGATCCGACATAAGGCCGCCTATCGTACAGGTGTTCGACGCATTACGTGTCGCGGATCGTCGCTCATAAGTTGGCTTTCAACTCTTTTTTCAGGTCGCTGATTTCGTCGCGCAGTTTCGCCGCGTACTCGAACCTCAGGTCACGCGACGCGTCGTGCATCTCCTCCTCAAGCAGCCGGATGAGCCGTTCAAGTTCGCTCGGTGGCAGTTCCTTCAGATCACTCCGAACATCGCCGGCGCGGCGCTTGCGTCTGTCGCTGCCCGGCACGGTCGAACGGGCCGCAGCCTCCTCGGGGCGCAGCATGGCGAGAATGTCGGTGACCGCCTTACGGATACTCTGCGGGCTGATCCCGTGTTCGGTGTTGTACGCAATCTGCTTTACCCGCCGTTCCTGGGTGATCGAGATGGCGGCCTGCATCGACCGGGTGACCTTGTCGGCATACATGATCACCTGCCCGTCGATGTTTCGGGCAGCACGGCCCGTAGTTTGAATCAGAGCGGTCTCGGACCGAAGGAAACCCTCTTTGTCGGCATCAAGGATGCACACGAGCGACACTTCCGGAAGGTCGAGCCCTTCGCGGAGCAGGTTGATGCCCACGAGCACATCGAACTCGCCAAGGCGCAGGTCCCGAAGAATCTCGATGCGCTCGACAGTGTCGATCTCCGAATGGAGATACCGGACGCGAAGCCCCTGCTCCAACAGATAGTCGGTCAGATCCTGCGCCATCCGCTTGGTCAGCGTGGTGACGAGCACCCGGTCACCCATTGCGATGCGTTTGTGAGCTTCCGCCATCAAATCATCGATTTGGCCCTTGGTGGGTTTCACAATGATCTCCGGGTCGATCAGACCGGTAGGGCGGACCACCTGCTCGACGACATGGCTCGACTGCTCGACCTCGTACTTGCCGGGTGTAGCCGATACAAACACGACCTGGTTGAGCTTGTCGTAGAACTCGTCCCAACGCAGCGGACGATTGTCGCCGGCGCTCGGAAGCCGGAAGCCGTGGTCGATCAGCGTTTCCTTACGGCTCCGGTCACCCTGGTACTGACCGTGCACCTGGGGAACGGCCTGGTGCGACTCGTCGATCACCAGCAGGAAATCTTTCGGGAAGTAGTCGATCAGGGTGAACGGCGCTTCGCCAGGAGAGCGACCGTCGATATGGCGACTGTAATTCTCGATGCCGTTGCAGTAGCCGACCTCAGCCATCATCTCCAGGTCGTACTGGGTCCGCATCCGGAGCCGCTGGGCTTCAAGCAGCTTGCCCTCAGTTTCGAACCATTTGAGCCGCTCCTGCAGTTCCACCTCAATCCCGCCCATGGCCCGCCGCATGCGCTCCTCGCCCGCAACGTAATGCGTCGCCGGGAAGATCATGACCTCGGTTTCTTCCCCGAGTTGCTCGCCCGTGACCGGGTCGATCATGACCAGTCGTTCCACCGTGTCGCCGAACATTTCGATGCGCAGCACATGCTCCTCGTAGGAGGGGTGCACCTCCACGGTGTCGCCCCGTACCCGGAAATTACCGCGGACCAAGTTGGCGTCGTTGCGGTCGTATTGCATGTCGACAAGCCGGCGCAGGATTGACCGCTGGTCGTAGTCGACACCGGTATGGAGTTCGAGCAGTTGCCCCCGGTACTCCTCGGGATTTCCCATGCCGTAGATACAGCTGACCGAAGCTACAACGATCGTGTCGGACCGGGTGAGCAGGCCGCTCGTAGCTGAATGGCGTAGCCGGTCGATCTCATCATTTATCGACGAGTCTTTCTCGATGTACGTGTCGGAACTCGGGAGATACGCCTCGGGCTGGTAGTAGTCGTAATAGCTGACGAAGAACTCCACCCGATTCTCGGGAAAGAACTCCCGGAATTCGTTGGCCAACTGAGCGGCCAACGACTTGTTGGGCGCCAGGATCAACGTGGGTTTTTGCACCTGCTCGATTGTCCACGCGATGGTCGCCGACTTGCCCGACCCCGTGATTCCGAGCAGCGTCTGGAACCGCTCGCCCTTCTTGATTCCGCTCGACAACGCCGCGATGGCCTGGGCCTGATCACCGGCCGGAGCGAAGTCGGAGACAACCTTGAAGGGTTTGGGCATACCCCAGAGTGTACGGAACCCCTGTGACAAGAAATCCGAACCGGACATAACCGGTCAGCCCCAGGTTTATGTCCACGTTTTGACACGCATACGACGCGAACCGGACATAACCGGTCAGCCCCAGGTTTATGTCCACGTTTTGACACGCATACGACGCGAACTGTGGACATAAACGATCAGGCCCCAGGTTTAGGTTCTGGTTAGCCCGTTTCGGCAATCGGCGACACTCGTGACACTGCCGGTCCAGATTGTCTCGCCCCCGGCCTTAGCCTCATGCGCCACTGCAGTCGGGTCCCCTGCCGCAGCGGATGCTCCCGCCACGCCCGCCTGCGCCCGTACCTCACGCTCCGCTGCGGACGAAAAGATCCCTTCGCCCGACTCGACTTCTGCTCGTGGCAGCGAAGATGTCGCAGGAGCCCGCCCGTCGTGCGTGTCGCACCTTGTCAGCGAACGCAAACACCGAGCGCGTCCCGAATTTGCGCGACCGTGCGTTCCGCAGTGACGAACAAACCTGCTGCACCAGAGATGGCCCGAGATTTCGTCGGATTCGATGCGAACAAGTGTAGAAGCGCGGCAACCGCCCTTCCTGGCGAATCCAACCCGCCAGCTGTCTCCCTGATGTGGTTGCGAAACGACAAAGGAGGCTTCATGACCTTGAAGAGGTTCGTCAAAGAGCGGGACTTGCCCGGAATCGGAGGGTCGTCCACCCAGGACTTGGCAGGTGCGACAGCCACGTCGAACGCTGCCCTTGCCGAGCTTGCGCCGCGGATTCAGTGGGAGCACAGCTACGTCGCAGGGAACAAGACATTCTGCCTGTACCTGGCAGAGGACGAAGAAGCGATTCGCGAACACGCCCGCATCTCAGGATTCCCAGCAACGGTGATCACCGAAGTAAAAACCATCATCGACCCGACGAAAGCTGACGCTTCGACCACGAACGACCCGCCCTCACGAGCGACCGTTCCTGGCCGGCCATACTTTGGGTATCAATATGCAGGGTCGATGTCGGCGGTCGCTACAGAATTTCAGAGCTGTCCTTTGGATGTTCCAACGGTGGACTTAGTAAAGGATCGCGTTCTCTTTGTCAGTAACATCGCGCTTCGATCAGTCGTTTGCATCGACGCTTTGGCGCGCGGGCTACGGCAGACTCGCCGCATCGAACTAGACGGGCGTCGACCCCAAAGCTCACGCGCTCAGCGTCTTCCCCGACCACGCCAAGTACAGCGATTGATCAGCAAGCCTGCACGACACGGCCCCTACGCAAGCTGCGACCGCACTTTGCTGTTCCGAACCGACTGGATTACTCCTGGATTACTCCGGAATGTAGCGCTGGTTGGTTGTCGAAGCAGTGAGTTGTTTTGTCGGTGTTCGACCTCGGTCAGGGCGCTGACGGATGCCAGCGTGAACGCCGCGGCCTTCTCCCGACCTCACGCCGCTCCCGACAATGTCGTTCTCCGGTGTGTCGTCGTTCTACTGTGTGTCGATGGTCGGGACTCTCGAACAGCGCCCGGTGTCGGCATGACCGTGTCGATGCACGTCGAGCGGGTCCGTGAGCTTGCGCCGTTGGTCGCCGAGCTACGGGGAGGGTTTGATGCGGCGCGACGTCTGCCGGACGCGCTCGTCGACGAGCTACGCGCCCGCAAGCTGTTCCGGTTGTGGCTCCCGGTGTCATTGGGCGGACTCGGGCTTTCGGCGTTGGAGTTCATGGACGTCGTCGAG
>JANMZO010000012.1:0-8263 GCA_031383405.1 Acidimicrobiia bacterium
CCTGTCAAACCGGTGGGAAACCTCTGGCCGACCGCCGCCTGAGCCGGCTGCTGAAGTAGCCCTTTGGGGATGGTCCTTGCGGCACTCCCGCCGAAACCATCCCCAAAGACCCGGGCAGCGAGCTACATCGCGGATTCGAAACCTTGGAGCACGTTGACGGCGTTGATGCCGATGGCTTCTACCGCGTAGCCGCCTTCGAAGACGAAGAGGGTCGGCACGTTGAGGGATGCGATGTGGGCACCCATCTGCACGTAGTCGGCGTGTTTGAGCTTGAATCTGCTGATCGGATCTTCTTCGAAGGTGTCGACTCCGAGCGACACGACAAGGCGGTCAATGCTATGCGCGCGTAGGTCTTCGATTCCGGAGAGCAGGGCGGGTTGGTAGGTGTCCCAGGCCGTGCCCAGGGCAGGGGATAGTTGCGGTTCGCTCCTTCACCGGCTCCGGAGCCGAGCTCGTCGTCGTAGCCCAGGAAGTACGGGTACTCCTGGCGGGGATCTCCGTGGAGCGATACGAACGGCACGTCGGCGCGGTCATAGAAGATGGCCTGGGTGCCGTTTCCGTGGTGGTAGTCGACGTCGAGCACACCGACCTTCGACGAGCCGTAGTCGAGCAGGTACTGCGTTGCAACAGCAGCGTTGTTGAGGAAGCAGTAGCCGCCGTAGACGTCGGGATTCGCGTGATGCCCCGGTGGACGACACAGGGAAAATGCCACCCGCTCGCCGGCCAGGAGAACATCGGCACCGGTCAATGCGACATCGACCGCGGACGTACTTGCCGTCCAGGTGCCGGCCGTGATCGGTGTGCCGGCGTCGAGCGAGTAGTACGACAACCTCCCGTCGATCACGGTCGGTACCCGGTCGTGGCGCAGGGTGCGCGTCGGCCACGTGAGGGGGAGTGCGTCGTATTCGCCATGCGCCGCGACCCACTCACGCCATGCATCACGAAGGAACGATACGAACGGTTCCGTATGCACACGTAGTACTGGGTCCAGCCCATGTGAAGTCGGCTCCAGCACTTCGCCCAAGGCGACCTCCCGCACGCGGGCCAACACGAGGTCGGCCCGCCGAGGCATCTCGAAACACGGCACCAGGAGCCCGTCGTTGAGCTCGGCCTTCCCGTCTTGCAGCCGGTGGTTGTCGGAGTAGATCGTCTTCACGGTTCGGAGCCTATTTCCAGGCGAAGACGGGCTGTTCAAAATGGGCGACGCGGCTGGCCTCGTCGACTCGGCCTTCGATGGCGACCCAGCGGAACTGGACCATCGCCGCGCCGGTCGGGGCGTGGATGAGGTCGCGGCCGATCGGGACCTGTACGACGGGCTGGTCACTTTCGGGGATCGAGACGAACCGTGGCGAGTCGACGCGGCACAGTTCATGCAGGCCGATGCGGTAGACGTGGGCGACCTCGGATGGATTGGGGGCCAATTCAACGTCGCCGCCACCCCAGATCACGACCGGGGTGATGACGTACCCGGAGCGGGTGCGGTAGTCATCGAGGAGACCGAGGACATGGTCGGTCGACAGCCGGAGTCCCAGTTCCTCGTCGAGTTCGCGCAACGCCGCGTCGATCGGGTTCTCGCCGGCGTCGAGGCGACCGCCCGGCAGCGCCCATTGCCCGGCGTGGCTGTTCATGCGTGACGCCCGTCGGCACAGCAGGAATGCGGCCCCACCGCTCACACCGTTCACTGTTCCGTCCAGTTCGGCAGCCACATCGGGAACGACCGACATGTCGATCGTCGCCGGATCGACCGGATCGATACCGTCGCGCTCGGCGTCGCTGTCAACGACCACCATCGCGACCGCAGCATGCTTGGCCCCGTCGAGGAAGACTTCCCGACGGTCGTGCGCGGCCAGGTTGCGAGCCATAAGCGCGCGTAGGGAATCGTCGTATCGGATCACCTACCCAATGTAGGCACTCCTGCCGGAAGAACCAAGTAGCGGGTCAGGTAGTCTTGGTGGACCAACCCCGCGGAGCCCCACGTATGCGAAGACTCACCGGCCTCGATGCATCGTTTCTGTACCTGGAAACACCGACCACCCACATGCACGTGTCCGGCACGTACATCTTCGACCCGTCCGGCGTCGAGGGTGGGTACCGCTTCGAGCGGGTCAAAGCACTGATTGTGAATCGTCTGCACCGCCTCCCTCCGTTCCGGTGGCGACTGGTCGAAGTGCCGTTCGGTTTACATCATCCGATCTGGATAGAAGATCCTGCGTTCGATGTCGATAACCATGTCATTCGCCGTATTCTCCCGCCACCCGGCCGACAGGCGGACCTGTTGGAGATGGCGGGCGAGATCATGGGACAGCCGCTCAACCGGGCCCACCCGCTTTGGGAGATTCACCTGATTGAGGGTCTCCAAGGTGGGCGGGTCGCCATGGTCGCCAAGACGCATCACGCGGCGATCGACGGAGCCTCCGGGGCCGAGCTGGTGACGAACCTGCTCGACCTTTCGCCCGAGGTTACGACCTACGAAGATGTGGAGTGGGAACCGGAGCCCATGCCAAGTGACACCGAGATGCTGGTCTACGCACTCAACTCGCTGGCCCGTCAACCGGCGGCCTTTGGTGAAGCGGTGCGGGATACGTTCTCGGGCGCGCTCAGCCGGCGCACGTATTCCGGTCCCGACGCGTCGTCGGGTGCTTCAACCGGTGGTCTGTTTCACGCACCTCGGACCTCGATCAACCGACCCATCGGCGCGGGTCGTCTGTTCGCTGTAACCGAGGTTTCACTGGCTGACGTCAAAGACATTCGCCGGAGCTTGGGCGGAACCGTCAACGACGTTGTGCTGGCCCTCTGCGCGGGAGCCCTTCGGCGATACCTTTTGGACCGGGACGAACTTCCCACGGAACCACTGGTTGCCATGGTTCCGATTTCGGTACGCGCCGAAGAGGAGAAGGGGTCGATGGGCAATCGGGTAGCCAACATGTTCGTGGCGCTGGCCACCGAATTGGCCGATCCGGTCGAGCGACTCAATACGATACGTACAAATTCCAAATCGTCGAAAGCTCGGGCGACGGCCGCTGGAACCGAGACACTCGCGACGTGGGCCCAGTTCGCCCCGCCCCTCATTGCCGCGCAAGCGGCGAAACTCTATTCCTCGACGCGTATGGCCGATCACCACCGTCCCGCGTTCAACGTGACAATTTCGAACGTTGCCGGCCCGCAGTTCCCGCTGTACTTTGCCGGTGCCCGGTTGACCGCGTGGTATCCAATGGGTCCGATCTTCGATGGCAGCGGTCTCAACATCACGGTGATGTCCTACGACAATGTGGTGTACTTCGGCCTGATCGCGTGCAGCGAAACCGTGGCCCGCGTCGGGGACATCGCCGGGTTTATGAATGATGCAGCGGCAGAACTACTGTCCGCTGCGAAGAATGCTCCTTTGGGGATGAAGTCTTCGGCTCAGGCGCAAAAAGCATCCCCACGGCGGTCGAAACCTTGAACGGTTTCGGGTTGGGTGTTTGCGCTGCTATCTTGTCTGTCGACGCGGAAGTGGCTCAGTGGTAGAGCATCACCTTGCCAAGGTGAGGGTCGCGGGTTCGAATCCCGTCTTCCGCTCGGTTGGAACCCCCTGTTGTGCAGGGGGTTCTTCTGTTTCCGGTGGTGAGTGCGGGTTCAGTTTTGCCCATCATGCCCATCATCTTGCCCATCAAATTTGTTAAGCCGTCGTGGCGGTTCGCCGATTTGGTGGGTGTGTCTGGTTCGATTCGTCAGCGTGGCTCGTCGTCGTGGGAGCTCCGCGTGTACTCCGGATTGGATCCCGACAGCGGGAAGCGTCGATACCGAACCGCCACCGTGGTCGGGAATCGCGCCGACGCGGAACGCCGCCTGGCGGAGCTCGTTACGGCGGTTCGGTCGGAACGCTTGATCGGGTCGGCGTCAACAGTGTCGGAGTTGTTGGAAGCGTGGTTTGTGGTTGCGTCTGGTTCGTGGGCACCGACAACGATTCGTCAGACCCGGTCCGTTGTTGACCGGTACCTGCACCCGCAACTCGGCTCGATCCGTGTCGGGGAGCTCACGCCGAGCGTGATCGATGCTGCGTATGTTCGTCTGCGTCTCTCGGGTGGCGGCCGGGGGCAAGGTCTTTCGTCGGGAACGTTGGCTCGGGTGCATGTGGTGTTGCGCTCCGCGTTGGCCCAGGCGCAACGGTGGGGATGGATCTTCGATAACCCGGTCGAACGAGCCCATCGCATCAAGGTCCGCAAGACGGAACGCAAGCCGCCAACCCCTGACGAGGTCGCAGTCTTGATTGGATGGCTCGCCGAGCACGATTTGTTGTTGCATCTGTTCGTCGCGGTGGCCGTGTCAACGGGCGCTCGTCGTGCGCAACTTCTGGCGGTACGTTGGGAGAACATTGATCTTGTCCGTGGTCGTGTTGCGTTTGTTGGTGGCTGGGTCGAGGGACCGAACGGCCCGGTGTTGTCGGATACGAAGACGTCGCGTCGGCATCAAGTGCAGATCGATCCGGTCACGGTTGGCTTGCTACGGCAGCGGTTTGGTGATGGCCGATGTGGATACGTATTCAGTGACGATGACGGCGCGTCGGCGTGGAAGCCGAACCGGGCGACGAAGTCGTTTCTCCGGGCGCTTGATGGTGCTGGGTTGCGTCGTTTTCGGTTGCATGATCTCCGTCACTTCATGGCGACCGAACTGCTCCAGGCTGGTATCGCGTTGGCGGTCGTGTCGCAACGGCTTGATCATCAACGGAAGTCGACCACGCTTGACTACTACGCTCACGCGGTTCCGTCGGGCGACGCCTACGCTGCAGGCGTATTGCGGTCGATCATCGACAACGCCCGCGGCGCCTCGTGACGTTGGTCGATCCTAAGTTTTCGAACTGAGTTACTGGTTTCAAAGGCGAGCGGTCGGGGTGATTGCTATGCGCGCTCATATGTTTGCCCTGGGCTGCTTGCCTCGACTTCGCACGGCTCATCGGAGCGCTCGGCCGGGTGCAATGCCGGTATGGATTCCGGTCACCGTGCGGTGGCGACGCGGTTGGCCCGTTACGAATGGTCTGCCATGACCCGAATCCTTCTTCCAAGAAATAGGGCCTACGCGGATCCCAGGGCGGTTCACCTCAAACAACGCGTTGCAGGCGCCCGAGAGAAAGCTTGACCGAACCCGGACAAGCCAATGACACAGCTCAACATACCTTTGCGATGTAGAGTCTCATAACGTTCGTGGCGGCTATTTGACCGGTAAATGGATCCCCGCCGTTGGCCAAGGTGGAACGACAATTACGATCATTCTCAGTCTTCTCACTGAGGACTACATCCTTCAGGTATCCGATCGCCGCCTCACAAGGATGGTCAACGGCAACGCACAGGTTGTCGACGATGAATCAAACAAGGCGGTTTTATTCGGAACTTACCTGTCTATTGCGTACACGGGACTGGCGACCCTGCCACGAACAGTGGCTATGGGGCAGCGCGAGAATCGCGGCCTTCACCGAGCCCCGACGAATGTGTGGCTTGCTGAGGCGCTCAGACTTGGTAAGAGTCTCGACGAGTGTTTGGAGAGCCTGAGACGGCAGGCGGAGCTTGCCCATGGGCGCCTCCACAGCATGCCACCCGGTGCTCGTCTCCAGGCTTTCGTCGGTGTTGGCTGGACACGATTTGACGACAGCTCCGAGTCACTGGTGCCGACACTCCACCAAGTCGACAATTTGGCGGACAGGAAGCGCTTCGTTCGACACACCGTGAGGTTGGATTCGGAGTATGGAGTTCACTCCTCGAAGCCGCTCCGCAAAGACGTGGACGAAAAGCTCCACCTCAGGATCGGCGTACTGATCGAGCGCGGCTCCGACATGCACGCTGCTGGGAGCGCGTTAATCGATGCAGTTCGCGAAAGCGCCGAGTTCGACAAAACGATCGGTACCGGTGTGTTGCTATCGTGCATCCCTCGGGCGCAGGCGGAAAGAGCAGAGAAAACAGGCGAATGGGCGATCGATCCCACATTGTCACGTGACAATCTGTCCTATACCTACGTCCCACCGGGAAGGAATTCCGGAACCGCTCACGGACCTACCCTCTTGTTGCCCGACGGGTCCATCCTCGGCCAGATCGTCATCGGAGCAGGTGTCACGGTACGCGCTTCGTTTCCCCAGGCAGAGCCCGACGATCTACTACCGCCGACCTAACTTTGAACTATAAAGGAAATTTCGCTGCCGTCGCAACCGATGATGGGCGGATGCGGCTCGTACGGTTTATGCGTGCGGTTTCCGGGCAGCGAGAGATGCTGCGTTGGATCTCGACCTATTGCAAAACCGTCTTGAGAAGTACTTGAACACGATTCAAGAAGCGTAAGGCAAGCGATGCCTTATCAGCTAAACAGAGGCGAGCGTCTAGCGGATATGCCGGCTTGGGTGCTCCGCTGAAGTGTTCATCAGAGATAATAAGCGTGGGCGGAGAATACTGATCTGCCACGAAAGTACCGTCGGCATGTGACCTGGTTGTCGGAGGGTCACGCGACGTGGAGGTAGTTGCGTAGCGCGGTGCGGACGATGTCGCTGGCGGTGGTGTGTTCGGTTTGGGCGCGTTGTTCGAGCGCGGCTCGTAGTTCGGGGTCGAGGCGGACGGGGAAGACGTCGGCTGCGGTGTTGCCGAGTGAGGGGCGTCCGGGTCGCCGCTTGAGTTTGGTGATGTCGATGCCGGCTTCGGCTTCATCGGCGAGGGCTTGGATTTCTTCGTCGGTGACGGTTCGGTTCTTGCTGGTGATGGGTTTCATGTGTTGTCTCCAAGGTCAGTCAGGAGGGCCCGGAAGTTGGGTCGGGCGTGCATGGCATGGATGACGATGTGACGTTCGTCGTCGGCAATGAGCACGACAAGTTCGATCATGTTCGCGGCGGCGTCAGGTCCCACAAGGGCGTAGCGGGGTGGGTGTTCGTCTGGGTCGTAGTCGAGTTGCACGAGTGCGTGTTCGAACGCGTGGTGGATGGCTTGGTCGCTGATGCGGTGTTTGCGTGCGGATCGGTGGATCTCCACCCAAGTATCGTATTACGAATCGTTCGATAGCCGCAAGAGCACTCGTTCCTCCGGCCTCTCGAACCAGTCATCAGTGGAGTCCATGGCCTTGGCTCAAATCGGCCCGGCGTGTCGGATTAGTAAGCACACGTACGTAGACCGCTCTGCGAACTGCCTGGATTGGGACGTATTTGGTGGACAAATCGTGGACGCAGGAGCACGTAACCGCAGGTCATGGACTGGCTGGACGGTCGTCCTCACGTTGCCAAGGTGAGGGTCGCGGGTTCGAATCCCGTCTTCCGCTCCAAAGTAATCCCTGGTCAGATTTCGATGACCCCTGGCGGGCTCTCGCGTGGGCGATGAAAATGGTGGTGTTGCCGTTGAGCACCGCTGCCTCTTGGTGCTGTGAGCTCGAAGGTCAGATTGGTGTCGGGGGTCTGTTGGGCACGCTGGAGTGTTGCCGTAGAGCACGTGTCTCAGAGTCTTATGTTGCCTTGACCCTCACGGCAGCATTTATCCGAAGGAAAGTGAGCGAGAAGGAGGTCGGTTATGCAGATTGTCGTGGACCGGGTTGCTGGTCTGGACGTTCATAAGGACACGGTGATGGCGTGTGTGCGCACGCCGGGCGGCCGAGGCCGGGCGCAGGAGGTGCGGGAGTTCTCGACGTTCACCCGGCAACTGGAACGGCTTCGTGACTGGCTGGTTGAGCAGCACGTCACCCTGGTCGTGATGGAAGCAACCGGGGTGTATTGGAAACCGGTGTGGCATGTCTTGACCGAGATGGGGCCCGGGGTCGAGTTGATGCTCGTCAATGCCCGTCATGTGAAGAACCTCCCGGGCCGTAAGACCGACGTGTCGGACTCGGCGTGGCTGGCCCAGCTTGCGGAGTGCGGTCTATTGCGCGGCTCGTTCGTCCCGCCGGCGGTGATTGCGGAGCTACGCGATCTGACCCGGTATCGCAAGAAGTTGATCGAGGACCGGGTCCGGGAAACGCAGCGTGTCCAGAAGATCTTGGAAGACGCCGGGATCAAGCTCGACTCGGTCGCCACGGACGTGCTCGGTGTTGGGCCGCGCCGCATGATCGAAGCGCTCATCGGCGGGGAACGTGACCCGGAGGTGTTGGCCGAGATGGCCTTGACCAGGATGCGATCCAAGATCGGTGATCTCCGCGAAGCGTTGGTTGGCCGGTTCGGTCCCCACCATGGGCGCATGGCCCGCCTCCATCTTGACCACATCGACTACCTCGCCGGGCAGATCGACCGTCTCGATAAAAACATTGATGAGATGATCACCCCTTTCGT
>JANMZO010000132.1:0-1976 GCA_031383405.1 Acidimicrobiia bacterium
GATCCCGCGTGCACGCAGGATCGTCATCTGTCCCTGAGCGATGTCGGCTATGGCATCGAGCAGCGACGACTTTCCGACCCCCGCGTCACCGATCAGGATGACAGCGCTTCCCAGACCCTCCATCGCACGATCGATCCGGGCACGCGCGTCCTTCAGCTCGGCCTGCCTTCCGATCAACTCATGCACCTTCGGACTCTACGCACGGGAGGTGTCGTCGACGGTGTCACCACCCGTCGTGTCGGTGACCGCCCGCGACATGGTCCGTAGAAGTCGAACGTTCTCGTCGAGCGCAGGGCCCACGGTCGTCTCCCACGATCGCCGGATCGAGTCGGCGCGCTCGCCAAACCAATACTCGCCGCGCAGGCGGATGTGGAGCTGCACACGCAGCTGTTCAATGCTGCTGGCGGCTAGCTCGATCTGTTGGCTCAGATCGCTACCCACCGCCGAGTCCAAGACCGCGTCAGGATCCATGCGAGCCCGCGATCAGAGCCCACGGAAGTAGGGCTGGGTCGTGGACGCCGCGACGGCTACGGACTCATTGCCTGGCGTGCAGTCGTCAGGCCAGGAAGCCGCCGCATCCGATGTCGGCGTGCTCACTGACGAGAACGTACCGACCCAAGCCAGTACCTCGCCTCCAATGATGATGACTGGCCGCAACGCAGTATTGGCCACCACGTCGAACCCGTGGTCGGCGAGTAATCCACTGCCGTCATTGGCGACACACTGGTCCTCGTAGGTCACGCTGGTCACAGCTGCGCCGTCCTGCCATGAAAAGGTACTCGGCTCCTTGTTGTTGGCTGGCGCGGCTCCCGTTGCGTCGACCGTGCACGGGCCACCAGCGCAGCTCGCGTCCATGCTGATGAAGCTGTTGAAGTGGACGTAGTCCCCAATCCCAGCTTGGTGATCGAGGTAGTACTGATCCGCGCCGACAACGCGGCCGCCCCAGTCGTACGTACCGAAAGTGAGTGTTGTCGGATCGACGTTGGTCCACTGATCGAGCGGCTGGGCAATGAGGCTCTGAACGTCATGGAATTCGACGCACCCGGCCGCGGTGCCTGCAGGGTTCGGAAGTTGGTTGACCGTGAGCTTGCCTTCGAGGCGGGGCGCCTCTACGCCGTCGACCGCGACGAACACGAGGTGATAGCCGCGCGACCGCTCCGCTGCTTGGTCGACCGATGAGCCGTCGGACCCAACGCATGACGTCGTGCCGACGGTGTCGACGCCGTCATACGATCCATCCGTCTGGAGTTGCAGTGTGAACACACGTGCGCCATCATCGGCCTTCGATGGCCAACCCGCAGGGAGGTAGCCGTTGTCACCAGGTGAGACCTGCAGATCGCATGGACCTGTTTCACACTGCGGACTGATCATCCACTGCTCGGCATCGGGTTGACCTTCGATGAAGTCTGTGTACGGCGGATTGGCCTCCTCGAGGCGGCGGACGAACGTCCATGTTCCCTCCGGCCGGTCAGATGCGTCTGCCGGCGGGGGCGTGTCGACTGGTGCGTCCGTGGCAACCGGTCCCCGTGGTGGCGACGTCGGCAACGAAGTGGTCGCGTCAGATGGTGGCGTCGAGTCGCCCTTGGCACTACCCGAAGCGCCCCCACATGCCGCCAACGAACAGGTCGCCGCCAGCACGGCAATCGATCTCAACCACGCTGAAGTTCCGAGTCGCTGCATCCTCGCATTGTGTGCCCGTCTCGGACTGCTCGCATCGTGGGAACCCCGTGCTGTCAAGTCCGGTAGCCGTGCACGTGGCCGGCCCCGAGCTCGGTCACTTGCTCCGTGCAGCGACCGACCGCGTCCTCGACCTCCAAGCCGCCTGACGACCAGGTCGCTGGCGCAGAGTGGTTCACTCCTGGACGGGTGGTGAGTCACCCTCTTCGGTGTCGCGCAGGCGGAACCGTTGGATCTTTCCCGTCGCGGTCCGCGGGAGCTCCGTTGCGAACACGACGGAGCGGGGGTACTTGAACGGG
>JANMZO010000150.1:0-21085 GCA_031383405.1 Acidimicrobiia bacterium
CCGACGCCCCGGCCCCGCTCGTCGCTCCACCACAACGACCTCCACGACCTCGACCTGAACCTCGACCACGGCTAGGGCCCCGACAACGGCAACCAACTATCAGCCTTTGTTGGCACCCAAAGTAAGTCCACCTATGAATTGCTTCTGCAGAAGGAAGTACACCGTGATGGTCGGGATGGCGATGATGACCGACGCCGCAGCGACAAGGCTGTCCTGAGTTGAGAACGCGCCGCTCAACTGGGCGATCGACGACGTGATCGGCTTCTCCGCACCCTTCTGCAACATGACGCTGCCCCAGAAGAAATCGTTGTAGAGCCAGGTGAACTCAAGGGTGCCCAGTGCCGCCAACGCTGGGCGACACAACGGAAGAACGATGCCCCAGAACTGACGGTTCACACTGGCTCCGTCGACCAACGCAGCCTCGGTCAGTTCTTTCGGCAGAGTCTTCATGTAGTTGCTCATCACGAATGTACAAAACCCGGTTTGGAACGCCACGTGAATGAAGATCACGCCGACTTTCGTGCCGAGCAGGTTGCCGGTGTTGGTATCACTCAACAGATCCGGCCAGGGTATTCGCTTGAAGATCTGAAACACGGGTTGAAAGATCACCTGCTGCGGCATCAGGTTGCCGGCTGTGAAGATCACGAGGAACGCCACGTTGAACCGACCGCTGAAGCGGGTGCACGCAAACCCCACCAGGCTCGAGAACAGCAGAATCAGGAACAGGGCCGGGATCAGGATGAAGAACGTGTTGAAGAACTTGTGCCCCATATCGCCACGGTCATATGCGTCGCGGAAATTCTGCAATGTCAGCGCGCGTGGTATCGAGATGACCCCGTTATCGCGTAGTTCCTGCTCATTGCGGAACGCCGAGAGAACGGCCCCCAAGAGCGGAATAAGCCAGGCGACCGCCATGGTGATGAGAAACGCCTGAAGGATGATCCGAGGTGTTCGGGTTTTCGTCTTCGGCCGACGAGCGACAGGCACCGGCAGTGAAGCGGATGACGGTGTAGACGACATTTAGCTGTCCTCACGGAAGTTGTTGATGACGTACTTGATGATGAAACCGATACACAGCGCAAACAGGACCATCCCGTAGGCCGAGCCGATGCCGACCCGACCACCGCCCTCACCCGTGAGACTTCCGGTCACGAGCGTGCCCATCACCTCGGTACCCCGTTGGGTGCCGAGCGCAGCGATGATGTCATATGCGCGCAGAGCTTCAATGATCGTTATCACGGCGACCACCGCGTTGATCGGGCGAAGCACCGGGAATACGACGTGGCGGAATGAACTGACTTCGTTGGCGCCGTCGATGCCGGCGGCTTCGCGAAGCGATGGATCCACGCCTTTCAGACCAGCCAGATACAGGACCATCACGTAACCGATATGTCGCCAGGCCATCGCCACCAACAGGGCGAAGAAGTTCTTGCTGAGACCGAGCTTGTCGTCGTAGAAGTCCGGGAGCACGACAGCCGTAAGAATTCCGCCGACAACACCAACGCCGAGCCCGACCAACACCCCGATTCCACCAAGTCGACGGGCGGCCAGGATGCCGGCGATGATCGCGACAAGGACACCGACCAGAATTCCAAATATTTCGGAATCCCGCATCGAAAACACGAAGTCGCTGTTACCCAGGAAATCAACGCCCTTCCCGGGAATGATCTTGTTCAGAAGGCCCCGATCGGTCTGGAACATCACGGCTTTCCAGATGAACCCGACAACTGCTATCGACAGAACGACGGGCATGTAGAACACGCTCTGATAGAACCGGCCGCCCTTGATGTTCTTGTCGAGCAGGTAGGCGAAGAGCATGCCGATAGCCGAGCAGAACGCGAGCCAGAAGATGAGCACCAGGTTGTTGAACAGGGCCGGAAACAACTTGGTGTCGAAGATCGTGAAGATCTGCCAGAAGTTGCGAAATCCGACGGCCTTCGCCTTGCCGACGGGAGCGAGGTTGTCCCACTCCATGAGCGAAAGAATCCCGGTGATGATCGCTGGAATCCACACGAGAAGAAGATGGATCGCGAGCGGCACACCGATCGCGAACTTCAACCAGATACGGTCGGTCAGGGTCAGTTGTCGAAGGCGCGAACGGCGCCCCGCGGGGGGCGCCGTTCGGCTTGAGGTTCCGTTTGAAGAGATAGACATGACGTCGTTTGTGCTCGCTAACTATCTCGACGGAACGGGACTGTTCGGCAGGAGTGTTCGACGAGACTATTCGAACTTGTACGTGGCCTTCTGCTCTTCGACGGTCTTCAGGAGACCGGCGACATCTTTACCGCTGAGGAAGTCCTTGATGGCCGGGCCGACAACCTTCGACGCGAAGTCGGGATCGGTGTCGCGGTCAAGGAACTGGGAGATGTACTTCGCCGCACCGACAAGTTCAGCCGACTTCTTCTGAAGCGCGTTGTAGCTCGACGTGTTCGCCTTCGCGTTGGCAGCAACAACCGACGGGTCGACGCTGAGGTAGCCATCGATAGCCGGAGCCGTACCGATAGCGGCCAGCAGGGCCTTGGCGCCCACTTCGTTCTTCGGAGCCTTGGCCATCATGAAGCCGTCGATCGGGGCCTCGACCGCATCTTGGCCGTGCGCCGCGTCGATCGCCGGAAAGGCGAAGAAGTCCATGTCATCGAGGATGGCCTGGGCAGCCGGGTCCTTGGCCGGATCGAACTGTGAGGCGAGGAATGTGCCGATCAGATACATTCCACATTCCTTCTTGCCCCAGGCCGCAGCGCCGTCTTCCCACTTGCGGGAGTTGGCGTCGGGCTGCATGAACGGGGTGATGGTCGACCAGTTTTCGAAGACCTTGGCGACCTTCGGGTCGGTCCAAGACTCCTTGCCACCCATGAGGGAGACGTGGAAGTCGTAGCCGTTGGTGCGCATGTTGATCATGTCGAACATGCCCATCTGCGGCCAGCCGCCGTCGTTGGCGCCCACGAACGGGGTGATGCCGTCGGCCTTCATCTTCGCGCAAAGAGCCAGGAGCGCGGCCCAGTCGGCCGGGATCTCGTAACCCTTTTCGGCGAAGAGGCTCTTGCGGTAGTGGATAGCCCACGGGTAGAAGTAGAACGGCACGAAGTACTGCTTGCCGTCGGTACCGCTGGAGGCACTCTTGAATCCGGCGCTCATATCGGGCAGGTTGGCCCACACGTCGGAGATGTCGCCTACGACACCTTTGGAGGCGAAGGCGCGCATGCGGTAGCCCGCGAACCAGGACACGACATCGTCGGGCTGCTGGATGTAGGTGTTGAAGTTGTCCTGATACCCGTTGTGGTCGACGGTATTGATTTTCACGTTGATGCCGGTCGCCTTCATCGCAGCTGCGATGGCGGCCTTCACCTTGTCGTCGGAGTAGTTCGATCCGAACGTGACTTCGCCGACGTCGGTAGCGGCAGCAGCGGCGGCCGTGGTTTCGGCAGCGGCGGCAGCAGCCGTCGTCTCGGCGGCAGCGGCGGCTGTCGTGTCGGCAGCAGCGGCTGTCGTGTCGGCAGCAACGGCGGTCGTGTCGGCAGCCTTTTTGTCGCTACTGCACGCGGCGAGCAACCCGCCGCCGGCCAAAGCCGCAGCCCCGCCGACGAAGTGCCGACGGCTTAGGGCGAAGCCGACTTCGCGTGGGTCTGGTGAGCGTTCTGCTCCTCCAGTGGAGTTTTCTGACATGTTCTTCCCCTTATGGTGGTTGCCACGGCAGGCGCAAAGCTTCGGATGCCGCGTATTAGCACCGAAGCCGATCACATATGGGCGATACTTGTCAAGGTTATCCGTTTGAAATTGTGAGGTATTCGGCCCCCTGGCCACTTAATCGCACATTTTGCGGGAAAATGATGTGCGTTTATGTTGACTTCGAACGAGCTGGTGCGCAGACTGCCGTAAGAGCGATGGCGCGGGCCTACCGGGACCCGGCCTGGAACAGGTGACGACATGACACGACAGGCACCGAATCCGCCGGAGCGGTCGACACACACGCAAGTCCCGGTGCCCGGGGTGTTCAACGTCGAAGCCAGTTCGTCGCGTGCGCTTGCCCGGCAGAGGCACGAGACCATCCTCGGCGAGATCGCGGGGCGGGGGGCCGTCCGGGTCGTCGAATTGGCGACACTTCTCGGCGTCAGTGACATGACCGTCCGTCGTGACCTCGATCTTCTCGACGAGGCCGGCCTACTGGAAAAGGTTCACGGTGGAGCGACGGCACGGGCCAACAGGCGGGCCGACGAGCCGGGGTTCGAGGTCAAGTCGCTTCGCAACACCGGCGAGAAACTCGCGATTGCCGCTGCCGCCGCGGCACTCGTCCGGCCAGGGACGGCCATCGGGATCGGAGCAGGCACCACAACCTGGCAACTCGCCTGTCACGTCATCGACGTCGAGAACATGATTGTCGTGACGAACTCCATACGGGTTGCGGAGGTCCTCAACCAGTCCCCGCGCACGGACCGCACGGTGATCCTCACCGGTGGGGTGCGCACGCCGTCCGACGCTCTGGTCGGTCCCGTTGCCGATCAGGCCCTGCGGACACTGCATCTCGACGTCGTGTTCATGGGCGCCCACGGAATGAGCGAACGGTCGGGCTTCACCAGTCCAAATCTTGTGGAAGCCGAGACCAACCGAGCCTTCGTCGCCGCGTCGCAGCAACTCGTGATTCTCGCTGACCACACGAAATGGGACCTGACCGCGCTCAGTTCCTTCGCGAAGCTCGAGGAAGCGAACATCCTGGTCACAGACCGCTCCCTGACCGACTCCGCCCGCTCCGTCCTCGATGAACGGGTCGGCCGCGTTCTCATCGCCGAAGCGCGTGACAGCGAGGCCCCCGACACGCGCCGTCAGGCGTGAGCGTCAACGGGCCGCGAACGCTTGCGGCAGGCCCCTGCGCTTCCGCCTCGCGCCGGCCGACGGGGACACCTACTTCGGGAGACCGGATCACGACGCGGCTTCCTGCGGCCGGGCCCCGGGGACGACCCGGTACGCGTCGAAAACACTGTCGACGGTCTTCACCGACCTGAGAATCGCGTCGAGGTGCGACGGATCGGCGAGCTCGAAATCGAAACGCTGTCGGGCGACGCGGTCTGTGCCGGTGTGGGTTGAGCAGCCGAGCACGTTGACGTGGTTGTCAGACAGCACCCGGGCGACATCGGCGAGCAGCCGGGAGCGGTCCAGTGCTTCGACCATTATCGAAACCACGTACACCGCGGAACGGGAACTGCCGTCGCGGTCCCACTCGACTTCGATGACCCGGGCGCCCTCTCCGATCCGCAGTGAGTTGGAGTTCGAGCAGTCGGCCCGGTGGATCGACACGCCACGACCCCTGGTTACGAACCCGATGATCTCGTCGTCGGGCACCGGCGTGCAGCAGCGCGCGAGGCGGACCATCAGATCGTCGAGGCCTTCGACATGCACTCCCACGCCCACCCGGGAGCGGCTGCGCCGTTCGTCGCGGCTCGGCCGGTTGCGAACCGCGGGAGCCGGGAGCTGCTCTTCATGCTCGCCGCCGCGAAGTTCCTTCGCCAGGCGCACCACCACATGTTGGGGGCTGATCCGGTTCTCGCCTATCGCTATGTGGAGTCCATCGATGTCGCCTGCGTCGAGCTCGGCGATGACCGCTGCCATGATCGCTGAGTTCGCCAGCTTCTGCACCGGCAGGTTTTCGCGCCGCATGGCCTTCGTGAGTTCTTCACGGCCGAGTTCCAGCGCATCTTCCCGGCGTTCTTTGGAGAACCACTGGCGGATCTTGTTGCGGGCGCGGGGCGTGACAACAACATTCAGCCAATCGCGACTCGGCTGTGCCGTGTCGATTTTCGATGTGATGATCTCTATCGTTTCACCAGAATTAAGCTGCGAATCGAGCGGAATCAACCGACCATTCACCCGAGCTCCGATACAGCGGTGGCCTATGTTCGTATGTATTGCATAGGCGAAATCGAGCGGTGTGGCTTTGACCGGAAGCGTAACCACCTTCCCCTTCGGCGTGAAGACGAATACCTCGTCCTGCTCCAGATCCACCTTCAACGTTTCGAGGAACGCCTTGGGGTCACCCGAATCAGGCTGGGACTCGGCCAGACGCTGCAGCCACGCGATCTCGGAAGTGTCAACCCCACCGGCCCGCTTGCCGTCTTTGTAGGACCAATGTGCCGCTACGCCGAACTCGGCGGTCTGGTGCATCTCGAGGGAACGTATCTGGCATTCCAGGACTTTGCCGCGGGGACCGACCACGGTTGTGTGCAAGGACTGGTACAGGTTGAACTTCGGCATCGCGATGTAGTCCTTGAACCGGCCCTGGACCGGCTTCCACGTAGCGTGGATCGAGCCCAGAGCGGCGTAACAGTCCTTCACGCTTTCGACGATGACCCGAACACCCATAAGGTCGAGAATTTCATCGAATTCCTTGCCCTTGACGACCATCTTTTCGTATATCGACCATAGGTGCTTCTCACGGCCCGTGACTCTCGCGTCGATGTGCAGCTCAGCCAACCGACTCTTGACTGCCTCAATTGCTTCGGCCAGATACTGCTCCCGCATTGGAGCGCGGGTAGCAACCATTTGAACGAGCTCAGAGTATTTCCGCGGTTCCAACACCTGAAAACTGAGGTCTTCGAGTTCGTGTTTGATTTCACCGATACCAAGCCGGTGGGCCAGGGGTGCATAGATATCCAGTGTTTCCTGCGCGGTACGGCGACGTTTCCAGTCTTCGTGCACCGCGTCGATTGTGCGCATATTGTGAAGGCGATCCGCTAATTTAATGACCAGGACCCGGAGGTCCTTGGCCATGGCCACCAACATTTTTCGCATCGTGGCAGCTTGTTGGGCCTCTTTTGATTCAAAATGAATCCGTTCGAGTTTGGTCACACCATCCACAATGACCGCGACGTCACTACCGAAACGGGTCGTAAGGTCGTCGAGGGTAATGCCGGTATCTTCCACCGAGTCATGCAGCAGAGCACCTGCCAGAGTGACATCGTCCATACCCAGGTTGGCAAGGATCAGCGCCACCGCTACCGGGTGCGTGATGTAAGGTTCGCCTGATTTCCGCCGTTGGTCTTTGTGCGCCTCGGCAGAAACCTCGAACGCGGTGACGATGCGGTTGGTCGGCGACTTCGGCCGGTGGAGCCGAAACGCCGCGATGACCGGGTCGATCAGCGACGGATCGAGCGGATCCGTACCGTCGGCCGGGACCGGCTCAACCAAATTGGCAGTGGTACGGGGCACCGTTGTCGAGGCCCCCTTGGCCGGGTTGCCTTGGGTGGCTTTTCGAGCCCGTACGTGTTCCGGCACGACCGCTGCGGGCGGAGTAGAGGATACGCCCACGTTGGTGCCAACCGTCATCTTGTCGCGCATGCCATCGACGGAGGGCGAAGGCTGCTTCCGTGCGTCATTCGTCATGGTTCATCCTAACAATCCCTGGTGCACTGTAGGCGGAGGCACTGCACCCGGGTCAGTAGCAGAGCACGCTCGTGACGAGGACATCGGACAGTAAGCGCCGGCCGGCAAGGGAGCCGAGCTCGATCACGAACGCCGCGCCGGCCACCACCCCTCCACAATCCCGAACGAGTCCGACAGCAGCCGCCGCCGTACCCCCGGTGGCAAGCACGTCGTCGATGATCAGCACCCGGTCGGTCGGTCGGACCGCATCGATGTGCATTTCGAGCGCGTCGGTCCCGTATTCGAGCGCGTACTCCCGACGCGTGGAATGCCACGGCAGTTTCCCGGGCTTCCGGATCGGGACCATCCCCACCCCGAGCGACGCCGCCACCATCGGCGCCAAGAGAAACCCGCGGGCTTCGACACCAGCGACCAGGGTGATCCCGGCATTGAGCCACGGGACGGTCAGGTGCTCGATCATGCTGTGCAGCCCCTCGCGGTGCGCCAGCACCGGGGTGATGTCGCGGAACAGCACTCCCGGTTTAGGGAAGTCCGCCACATCACGCACGAGACCGCTCATCTCGCGCAGGCTCAGTGTCACGACGCCCCCTCACCGGGCGTGTCGAGACCGGCCAGCCACGACTCGGTGATCCCGGGAGGCGCCGCGACCCGGATGAACCACTCGGTCCCAAATGCCGATGAGAATGCCTCAGGCGGCATCTGCAGGAAGAACGACGAATCGGTGATCTGGCTGGCGTGGCATGTCATGGACGACCGCTTCGCAGCAACGTACGCACTCACATCGACGGCGGTGGTCAGATCGGCCTCCGGCATACCGAAGGGGTTGCCGTCGTCGGTATCGTTGGGGTCGAACTCGACCTCCAGCCCGTCGGCGCGCGCCGCCTCCATGAACTGCATGACCCGATCACGGTTCATCGTCGCTTCGTACACATGGGGAACCGACGCGAGTTCCGCCGCCCGCCGACCGACCCGGTGGACCGCGATGTGATCGGGGTGGCCGTAGTTTCCGTGCCAGTCGTAGATCGTCATGACACTCGCGGCTTCGGCCCGGAGAATCGCCGCGAGCGCTTGTGCGGCCGTCTCCGTCGGGATGTTCATGAACGCGTCGGGCGAGGCATTCTGCTCCCAGCCGGTCATCCCCGAATCCCGGTATCCGAGCCGATGCACTTTGGCGATGCCGAGCGCTTGGGCAGAACGGTCGGTCTCGGCCGCTCTTCGGTCGGCCAGCGTTTCCGGATGGGTGAGATCCAGCGGCGTTTCCCCGAACTCACCTCCGGTGGCGACCACGAGCACGACCCGATGCCCCTCGGCGGCGGCGCGGGCCATGGTTCCACCGGTCGCGATGGATTCGTCGTCAGGGTGGGCGTGGAAGCAGACGAGAGTGGCCATTACGCGTCTGAGGTTAGATGCTGGCCGTTGCCTACCGGTGAAGGTGGCCGCGTCAGGCCGCAACTTCGGCTGAGCATGACACGTCGAAAGCCTTCAGCGGGCTGCCACAGGTCGATTCAGCGGACGCGGCCCTGCTTACGGCCGCGCGGGCTCTGGCCCGGGAAAACAACGCCGGCGCCCGGAACGAGGATCGCCCCGTCTTCGGACTCAACGGCACGGGTGCCGGAGACCACGTTGCCCGAGTGAACGAGATCGCGGGCGGCGGCTCCGGCTTCGGGCGAGATCAACCCGCTCTCACGGTTCCCTAGCTTGCGGCGGATACCGATCCACTTCTCTTCGCGTTCTTTCAAGACGGCTAGCAGCGGCGAAGCCACGAAGATCGAAGAATACGCGCCGGTCAGCAGACCGATCAGAAGGGCAAGGGAGAAATCGCGGAGCGCATCAACGCCCATGATGCCAACGCCCAGGATCAGCATCGACAGCACCGGCAGGATGGCGACGAACGACGTATTCAGCGACCGCATCAGCACCTGGTTCATCGACACGTTGACGACGTCGGTGTATGACAGCCGTCCATTGTTGCCGAAGGCCTTCTCGTTCTCGGCCACCTTGTCGAACACAACGATCGTGTCGTACAGGGAGAAGCCGAGGATGGTGAGGAAGGCAATGACCGTGGCGGGCGAAACTTCAAATCCCGAGATCGCGTAGACCCCGACGGTGACGAGGATGTCGTGGACCACCGCCGCAAGGGCCGCTGCCGCCATCTTCCACTGGAACTGCAGGCTGATGTAGAGCGCTATGACGATGAAGAACCAGAAGAGGGCCAACAGCGCCTTGCGGCTGACGTCTTTCCCCCAGGACGGTCCGACGAAAGTCACGCTGACTTCGTTGCGACTCACACCCGCGGCCTTGGCCAACTTCTGCGCGATCACGTCGCGCTCAACGGCTTCGGTCTTCTCACCCCGGACCGAAATCTTGTCTCTGCCGAGGAACTGCACGCGGATATCAGGGCCGACGATCGAGCGCGCTTTCGCTTCGGTCAGGTTCTTCGCCGGAAGCTCCCAGGCCGTTCCGCCTTTGAAGTCAATGCCGAGCTTGAGCCCGCGTACCCCGGGGATCAGGGCGATAAGGCCCACGCCGATGACGGTCAGGGAGATGACGGCCCAACGCTTCCAGCGCCGGACGAACTCGAAGTTCGTCTGGCCCGAGTAAAGACGCATCCGCAGCGACCCGACCGGCTTGGAAGGGGCCGAAAGCGAGGACGCCTGGGTTTCGGTGGTGCTCATGACCGTGCTCCAGTCGGGGCGGTGGTACTTCCGGGGCGTAGCGGTCCCGTGCTTCCAGAGACTTCAGCCGTGACGAGGAATCTGTCGACGCCGAGTGTTTTCGGCGAGAACCAGCCCTTATCGCCGAGGAACTTCACAAGCGGCCGGGTGAACATATAGGTGACGACGATGTCGAGCGCCGTAGAAAGCATGAGGAAGAAGGCGAAGCCCCGCACCGAACCAACCGTCAGGAGGTACAGCACGAGAGCACCGATGATCGAAGTGAGGTCAGCGGTCCGGATCGTGTGCCAGGCGGCCTTGAAGCCCCGGTCGACGGCGGACTTCACGGACTTGCCGCCCCGGATCTCGTCTCGCATTCGTTCGAAGTACACAACGTAGGAGTCGACGGTGACTCCGACCGAGACGATGATGCCCACCGCTCCCGAGAGGCTGAGCGCCAGGCCCCTGCTTGCCGACAGCCAGGTGACCAGCGACCACATGAGTGCGCCCGACATGCAGAGACCGGCCACGACCACAAGGCCGAGCGTGCGGTAATAGGAGACCATGTAGAGGGCCACGAGGATGAGACCGACGAGGCCGGCGAGAAGACCGGCGTCGAGCGAGTCACGGCCGAGCGTCGCCGACACCGTCTGCACGGTTTGCGGCTTGAGTTGCACCGGGAGCGAACCGAACTTGAGAACGGTAGCGAGGTCCTTCGCTTCGGACTCGGTGAATGTACCGGTGATTTCGGCCGAGCCGTTGAACTTGGCGACCTGAATCGTCGGTGCCGATTTCACGATGCCATCGAGCACGATGGCGATCCGCTGGTTGAGACACTTGGCCGCCATGGCATCCCATTCGCCGGATCCCTTACCGGTGAAGTCGGCAATAACCCTCCACTGGCCGGTGGTTCCGAGTTCGGCGCGGGCATCGGACACGATCTCACCGGTCAACAGGGCCGGGGCGAGGTAGTAACGGTCAGATGAGGGCTTGTTCTCATCCTGCGGGAGGATGACGAAGACGTCTTTTTTGTCTTTGTCGATCGGCGTGGTCGTAAAATTGAGGGGGATCTGCGGTGCGTCCGTAGGAAGGCACGGAGTCGCCGCTGCGGCCGGGGTGACCGGGGTGACCGGGGTGACCGCCGCCGGAAGGGTCAGGGGCACCGCGAGAGTGGTCGGCGAACCAACCTTCGTCGTCGCGCTCGACGCAGCCGGTGCGGTGGCTGCGGTCCGCGCCGCGGCGGCCTTCGTTGTCGCGGTCTGTGCCGCGATCGCGAAGGACCCGAACCCACCAGCCGGAGCGGCGACAACTCCGGGAGCGACCGTGGTCGAAGCCGACGCTGGAGCGACCGTCGTGGTCGTCGCGGCTGCGGAACTCGTCGGGGTCAGTGTTGTTGACGCGGCGGATGCGGGACCCGTGGTCGTAGCGGCTCCAGAAACGGGCGTAGACCCCTTGACCGTCGTAGTCGACCCGCCGGACTTCACGGTGGTCGTTGACTTGTTCAGGATCTCCTGGGCCCGTATCGCCTCTTCGGAAGGTAGCGCCTGCATCACCGGTCGGAACCGCAATTCGGCGGTCTGGCCCACGATTTGAAGAGCACGTTCCTGGTCTTTGATACCCGGGAGTTGCACGATGATCGCGCTTCCCTGGCGCGCGATATCGGGCTCGGCCACGCCGAGAGCGTCGATCCGGCGGCGGATGATACCGATCGTCTGATCAAGGGCGGCGTCGCTGACCTTGCCTACCGGTTGGAGCACCACTGAGGCACCGCCCTGCAGGTCGAGGCCAAGCCCCGGCCGCGTGTCGGTGGCGAGAGTCGCTGTCACCCCACCGACGGCAATCGCAAGAATCGCCAGCAGCGGGAGGTACGGGGAACGTTTCACTGGGTAACCTCCGGCAGAATGCCCTGGGCCCTACCCTGGGTCTTACGCGCGATTGCGCCTTTCGCGATGCGCACAACTACCTGATCAGCGATCTCGAGTTGGACCTGGTCGTCGGTGATGGCGCGGACCACGCCGTAGATCCCTGAGGTGGTCACCACCTCGTCGCCTAAGGCGATTGAGTTCTGCAAGGCCGTGACGGCCTGAGCACGCTTGCGCTGCTGGCGGTTCATGACCACGAACAGCAGCACGATAAAGACGAGTGGGAGTAGTTGCATAGAGCGCGGCAATGGTAGTCGGCGCACTCCCCCCATTCTGACGATCCTCGAAAAACTCGCGGTTCTGGTGTCCTTTCAAGCGTTCGATGCTCCTCGGATCCCGGTCAGGCGGGTCCCCACGCCCGGACCACGTCGGCCCGGACCCCGGAAAACGTGCCGTCGATGATCGAAGCTCGCACGCGTTTCATGAGCCCGATCAGGTAGTGCAGATTGTGGATCGTCAACAGCGTGGCCGCGGACTGTTCGCCGACCGACTGAAGGTGTCGAAGGTAGGCCCGGGAATACCGACCACAGACCGGGCACGTGCACTGGGGATCGAGGGGCCCACCGGACCGAGCAAAGGTGGCGTTGCGAATCTGGAGCCTACCCCCCGACGTGAGCACAGTCCCGTGCCGGGCCAGGCGCGTGGGCAACACACAGTCGAACATGTCGACACCTCGCGCTATCGCTTCGACCAGGCTTATCGGGTCCCCGACGCCCATGAGGTAACGGGGCCGGTCTTTCGGCAGTACCCGGTTCGTGGCCTCGATTGCCGGCAGCATCTCTTCACGTGACTCGCCCACCGACAGGCCACCGATTGCATACCCATCGAAGCCGATCGCCACCGTCCGTTCGGCCGACTCGGTCCGAAGCGACAGATCAGCGCCACCCTGCACGATACCGAACTGGGCCTGGTCGGGGCGCGTACGCACGTCGCGCTGAATCGCGGCCCACGCAGCCGTCCGCTCCACGGCCTGGCGAAGGACCGGGTAGGTGGATGGAAGCGACGGACAGACATCGAGCACCATGGCGATGTCGGCCCCGAGCAGCTCCTGGGTGCGTACCGCGATTTCCGGGGTGAACCGGTGGTACGAGCCGTCGTACACGGACTTGAACGTGACGCCATCGTCATCGATCTTGGGCGCCAGCGAAAAAACCTGGAAGCCGCCGGAGTCGGTGAGCATGCGACCGTTCCACGAGGAGAAGTCGTGCAGACCACCCATTTCCGCCACGAGGTCAGCTCCCGGGCGCAGCATGAGATGGTAGGTGTTGCCGAGGATGATCTCGGCGCCGAGGGCCTCAAGATCTTCCGCTCGAAGCGCTCGAACCGCTCCCCGTGTACCTACGGGCATGAACACAGGCGTCCGGAAGGTTCCCCTCGACAGGGTCACGGTCGCGGCCCGGGCGTCACCATCGGTCGCTTCAACAGAAAAACCCAAGGTCACCAGGTGAACCCTAGCGGTCTGTCGCTGATCTCCTGAGTCGCTGATCTGCCGAACCCTGGGCCGGTCCCGGGGTAACCCGTCGCATTGGCGATCGACGCTTCAGGTGTGAGCCGCTGTGAACCCCATGAAGTCGGATGAAATGTCATCAGGAGGCGGCTCGGACCTCGATGCGGCGATTCTGCGAGCGTCCGCTCTCGGTGTCGTTCGAGGCGACCGGTTGAGCCTCTCCGTAGCCTTTGGCCACAAGTCGACCCGGGTCGACCCCTTTCGCGATGAGTGCATCGCGAACGGCTTCAGCGCGTCGGGTCGACAGGTCGAGATTCGCCGACTCCGACCCCTTGTCGTCGGTATGGCCGGAAATCTCGTATTTCAGCGATTTGTCGGTCGACGCCAGCAACGCGTCGGCGAGCTTGTTCAGTGGTGTGCGGCCGTCGGAGGTGAGCAACGCCCTGTTCGTCTCGAAGGCGATGACTTTCCCAGAGATCACCTTGTCCACCGCGACCTGCGCCGCCTTCGCAGCGGGGGTATCGGTTCGACCGACCCCGTCGATCTGACCCGGTGTCGAGGTGGTCGGCGCGTCGGAGCCCGGCACGCTGGGGCCAGGCGTCGTGCGCAAACCTGCGTCATCGACGGCGCCGACACTGGAGTCGGTGGAAACTGGAAGGGCCGCTGTCATCGTGTCGGAGATCCGGCCGGTCCCAACCAGGTTGCGGGCTTCGGCCCGTATCAGCGCAAGGTCGTTGACATCGCTGACCGAGCCGCTCATGGTCAGATTTCCCGCTTTGTACGACACCCGGACGTTCGGCGTCTGGGCTTTCGCCACGATTTCGAGGAACGAACCGAACCGGCGGTAGTCCTGCATTGCGGGCCGTTCGGTCGGCGTCGTGGGAATCTGCACGTTCGACGCGATCCTCCCCACTGCGACAACGTTGGACACTCGGGCAAAAAGCGCGTCTTTCGCTCCGGTCGTGGGAACGGTACCGCTCACATCGACGGTGTCTACACTCCCGTCGGCACCGGCCCGGAATGACACGTCGACCGACGGACCGCGAACCGGGAGGGAGTGTAGAAGCGTCGGCAGCACCTTTGCCGGTGGGGAGCCTCCGTTCACCGGCGTAGCCGCCGCGTCGTTGACCGGCTCCGACGAGACCTTGGCGGCGTCGATCACGAGCTTGTTGATCACGCTTCGCACGCCGAAGCGCGACTTCACGAGTTCGGCGGCCCGATCGCGATCCTCAGGGGATTCAACGAACCCGGTGAGGGTCACGGTCAGTCCACTGGCGTGGGTCTTCAGACCGGGTTGACCGTTGAGCACCAGCACTTGGTGCGCAGTTCTCTCGAGCGATGATTCGATGCGATGACGCACGACGGTCATATTGACCAGTACCAAACCCATCCACCCCACCAGAAGGAGGGCCCCGATCTTCTTACGGCGACTCACGGCCAGACCGGATACTACTCCGATGAACTCACCGACCGGACCGACGCGGCCACGAAGCGGTTCAGCCAGCCGCGGCTCGGTGTCGAACGGGGCCGACGTTTCGGGTTGCTCGGGTGGGACGGGGGGACCGACGCTGTCGGGAGAACTGCTCGTCTCAGGCGTTCCATGGGAAGCGTATGGCCACGCGGATGCGGAGAACGTCAACTCGTCACGCTCCTCAGGGCCTACCGCCGCCGATTCACATTTGGTGAGGTCGAGCATCCTCTCGCCGTCGGTGGACCCTGCTCCGAGTCGTTCGACGACTCCAGCCGGCAGGGCGCCCGGCATTGCTTCCAACATCGGTTCCGCCAACGTCAGTTCGCTATCGGACCAGACATCCTCTGCTGTCGGCTGACCCGTCGTTGGAGGCGGCACCGACGCGCGGTCAGGGTCTAATGACAGTGGAAGGAACCCCTCGACATCGGCATCCATTCAGACCCCGCTCAGGTTCCTTGCTGTCGAATCACGCTGCGAACGAACCAGACCACGAGCGTGATCCACCCAGCGATTTTCGGTGACGATGTTTGGATACTCGGGCAGCCACTCCTGCATTCTTCGGACGTCGTGGGCCGACCAGGCTGCGATCTCACCGACTGAGCTCACCCCCAGTTCAGACAGCTGGTTGGCGATCTCCTTGGACAGTCCGGGAAGCTGCGTCAGATCGGCCGTGTCATCGCGGACGGCCACCGGACCGCTCGGCAACACGAGGGTGGCACCCTGCGGACTGGCGGCGTGCGTCAGAGCGCGCCCGGAAAGGGCCGCCCGTGCCGCTGATAGTTTCGCCTGTAGCTCAACCGTAAGCTGCTGTGAGCGGGCCAGGTGCTGGGCGTGCTCGGCGTGGAAGCCCGCAATCTCACGACTGAACTCGTTTAGCTGATCGAGTGCACCTTCGGTCCGGAGTCGCAAGCTGGCCGCCTCGATGGAGAGCGCCTGACGCTCAGCCTCGGAGCTCGACTGCAGCTCGGCATGGGAACGCGTCAGCTCCTCGACCTCGATCGTGAGCTCACCGGCCCGGTGTTTGGCGAGTTCCAAATCCGCCTCGAGTCCTTCGAGATTCTTCTTGTCAAGTAAAGAGCGCGCCTCATGGGAGTTCGCCAGCGTCAACTGTGCCGTCGCCATCGCGAGTTGCTCAGCGAGCTCGATGGAGCGACGACGCTCCTCGTCGCGCGCCTCACGCGCCGCCGCGGCATGTGCGGTGCGCTTTTCGATTTCCTCAACGGCCTTGCGGAGTTTGAGTTTCAGGCGAGCGACATCGGCGGTTCGAGCTTCCAGTTCCGATTCCAGCTCCTCGACCTCCCAACGGGGGCTGACGGCACCGCTACCGAAGTCATCGATGGTTCTTTCCGGGCCACCACTCGATCCGGTCATCGCGTCGGGACCGAACGGTTCGAAGGGCGCATATTCGACGGAGCCGGAAGGTTCCGAAACGGCCCCCTCCGATGCGTGTGTCGTAGCGTCGGTCGTTGCATGCATCGTGGCACTTGTCGTTCCGATCGTTGGTACATCTGTCGTGGCACTTGTCGTTCCGATCGTCGGCGCATCTGTCGTGGTACTTGTCGTTCCGATCGTCGGTGCACTGCTTAGGGAGTCGGCTTCCGTGGTCGACGTTCTGTCGGAACGGCTCGCAGGAGCAAACGTCTCGCCCGGACCTCCGCCGATGAGCGAGACCCGCTCATCAGCGGATCCGAGTTGGCTCAGTTGGGCAACGGAACGTATGTCTTCGTTGTCGGAAACCGGGGCGATACCGGAGACATCCCCGGTCGTTAACCTGGCGGTACTGGTCGGGTCCGAAGCCTCCAGAGGGTTCTTCGAGCGATGGGCGCCGCCCGGACCACCGAACAGGAGCCAACCCGCGAGAAGACCGAGGCCCATGGCAGCGGCCAGAGCACCGAGTGTCTGGACAAGAAAGAACCACACGCTGGACAACCTCCGGGATAGATCAGTTTGCGACGCGATACGGGCGGAAACACCTTGAAGTCGCCGACGTTCCGGTCCGGTCCGTCAGAAAGCCACCTGCACGCGTCGACAATCAAGGTTTTTCCTGCGAAGAAGCACTTAGAACGGTACCCCTCCGCGCCTGAGGGGACGCGGCAATCCGTTGAGTGACTTCGTCTGAGACTGGTGAATTACCTTGGCCGACCTGCGGCCTGTCGATGAATCCTGTGTTTTCGAGGTCGGGATCCAACGATGTCATCCTCGGCTTTGGCAATCAGCCAACGACCACGATCTCGACCCGACGGTTCTTCTGGCGGCCGGCTTCGGTCGCATTGGTCGCGATCGGGTTAGCTTCGCCGAAACCGACGGCCTGGATTTGGAGGGGATCTACGTCCCTGGAAGTCAATTCCAGTCGAATCGTGTTCGCCCGGAGCTCGCTGAGTTTTCGGTTATTCGCCGGGTTTCCCCGATTATCTGTATAGCTCCGGATCTCGACAACCACATCGGGATTCGCCTTCAACAGGGCGGCTAGGGGGTCCATGGCCAGACGGCTTTCAAGCCCCAGCGTCGGTACGTTTCTGGTGAAGACGATCGGATTCGTTCGGAGTATTTCCGAAATGGTCGACTCGACCAATGCCTTTTGGGCGGCACTCAGTGCGACGGTCACGGGCACAGTGCTTGGGGGAGGGAGCGCCGAAGGAACTGCGATTGGGACAACCGTGCCGGTGTCAACGGCGCGCGTGTCAACCGTGGGCAAGGCGAGGGTCGACGCAGGGAGGAAGATACGGTTGCCTGTGGTGGTCGGGGTAGCGCTCGTGGTGGTCGTGGTAGCGCTCGTGGTGGTCGTGGTGGTCTCGCTCGAGGCCCGCCCGGTCGACGTTGCGGTCTGCCGACCGGTGCCCCCGCCCGATTGGAGGGTTGGAGGAACCGTCGAAACGATCGTAGATCGCAAACTCTCGACGTTCACCGAGCGCACTCCCCACCGCTGCCGGATCTGACTCGCAATCAGGCTGCGCTCCTCCGGTGAATCCACCCGACCGACAACGGTCACGTCGCGGCCTGACACGAATACCTCGACGGTGGGAAGGTCGACGAGCACAGACTTGTCGATGTCATTCTTCAGGTGCTTTTCGATAGCGGGCGATCGTTCGATGATCCCCACACCGATTAAGGCGATCAACGCCACACCGCAAAGGATCGGAATCCAACGGTGACGGTTTTGGTCCCCCAACTGCGAACCCGGCGAAGGCATAACTACTCGCGAGAGGGCTGCATGACGGCGGTTCCGCTGCGCAGGTCCACGATCGTGGCCGATCCTTCGGTATACACACTCATCTCAACACCATTCAGCTCAACACCACTCACCTCAACCCCACTCAGCTCAACACCACTCAGCTCAATTCCGGACTCGGCTCCGTTCCTCTGGAGGCCGTTCATATCCGGCTCATGCAGTACCCGACGGGCGCCCGAGACGATTGACGGTGGAGGAAGCACGACCTCACGGACCACCGATGGGGCGAAACGAAACGAAGCCAACTCCGCTTCAACATTGGCCAGGCGGGACTTCAAAATCGACAGCGTCTGCTCACGAGCGACCCGCTCGGTTCGGATTTGCACGTCGGCATCATCGAGGAGACCCCGTAGACGCGTCGCCTCGTGCTCCGCAGCACTGACTCGCGTACGCGACACCGTCGCCGTGTCGAGTGCGGCTCGAAGCTCCGAAATCTCAGAAAGAAGCTTCAGACGCCCACTACGTAGGAACTCGACCTCGGCTTCCGCAGCGACGCGTATCGTGTCCGATTCGGCAATTCGCTCCCGAAGGATGACCAGGCTTTCCGTCGCCACCGTCGCCATCGAACGCGCCTCGAGCAGTTGATGGCGCGCTTCTTGGCCGTCGACCACGCGCGCCTGCGTACGCTCAAGCGCGGTTTCGACCCCGCGAAGGCGTTCGCGCAACCAACTCCAGGCAGCGACGAACCCGAACGCAAATGCCGCCAGCGCATAGAGAGCGAACTGCCAAAAGAGAAACTTCACCGTGCCCGAGGATAATCGGCAAAAACCCGAAACTGAAACCGAAGTCATTTACGTTGTTCGGCACCCATTACGACGGGGGCGATCGAGCAAACTGGCCGGTGCCGAAGCGTGGCCGGGCTCAGCGTCGGGCCAGGAGCATGGCGTCACCAAACGACAGGAACCGGTAGCCGGTATCCAGGGCTTCACTGTAGATCGCCTTCCACTTTGGACCGGCGAAAGCGTCGATGAGCAGTAGCAATGAGGTTCGCGGCATGTGAAAATTGGTCATCAACACGTCGACGATCTGAAACGGGTAGTCACCGTAGATGAACAGTTCGGTGCGACCCTCCCCGTGCCCGCTCGCGGCTGCGCTCTCCAAGGCCCGGACCGTAGTTGTGCCAACGGCTATGACCCGCTTACCCGAGCCCCTGGCCACCCGGCAGGCCTCCAGCGTTTCGGCCGAGACCCGATACCGCTCACTGTGGATGTCATGGTCTTCGGGTCGGCCGACCGTTACCGGGCGGAACGTGTCGAGTCCAACACAAAGGTCGACCCTGAGGACCGCCACGCCCCGGGCCCGAATGCGGTCGAGGACCTCTGTCGTAAGGTGAAGGCCGGCGGTGGGCGCTGCGGCTGAGCCCGGGGAAGCGGCGTAGGTGGTCTGGTACCGGGAACTGTCATCGAGTCGGGTGGTTATGTATGGAGGGAGGGGCGTTTCACCGTGCCTTTCGAGCGATGCGTCGATTTCGGAATCGGTCAGCGGAGTGGTTTCGTCGTCATGGAGCAGCACGACCCGACGCTGCCCACCGTCGAGGACCGCACCGATAAGCACGCGCAGGTCCTCCCCGGCGGCGAGGACCGTTCCCGGTGCCACCCGTTTGCTCGGCCGCACGAGTGCCTTCCACGAGCCATCGGCGAGTCGGTCAACCAGGAGCACCTCAACCGCTCCTCCGCTGGGCTTGCGGAGCTTGAGCCGCGCCGGAATAACACGGGTCTCGTTCACCACGAGCACATCACCCTCGTGGAGGAGATTCGGGAGGTCGAACACGTGTCGATGGATGACCCCGGAGCCGTGGATGTCGGTTGTGATCGCGTCGAGAAGCCTCGCCGAGTCACGGGGCTCGACCGGGGTTTGCGCGATGGATGCTTCGGGCAATCCATAATCGAAGTCGTCCATCGACAACCCGCTGTCAGGCCGCGGAGACCTGTATGGAACCGGCTCAGAAGCCGGAGAACAAATCATAGGTACACAGAGCAATTCATACAGAGCAATTCACACATAGGAATTCACGCACGCCGAGGGGATCAACGGTGACCCCCGGAGTCACTGATCGAACAGGGTGCGATCACCTGACTCCGGCGTCGGAACATCATTGTCGGAGAACAGACGCTGGAGCCCGTCGGGAACGGTGAGACCAAGGTGCTCCCACGCGGAAGGCAGAGCCACCCTCCCTTTCGGCGTGCGCTTGAGCAGGCCCATCTGGATGAGGAACGGTTCGTACATGGCTTCGAGCGTGTCGCTGTCTTCACCAACGCTGATCGCCAGCGTCGACAGCCCGACCGGGCCCCCACCGAAGCGGCCACAGATCGTTGACAGGATGGCCCGGTCGACGCGGTCAAGGCCGAGTTGATCAACATCGAACACGGCCAATCCGTTCTTTGCCGCCTCCAAGTCAATGATCCCGTCGCCCCGCACCTCCGCGTAATCACGGATGCGACGAAGCAGGCGGTTCGCTATGCGCGGCGTGCCGCGGGACCGGCGGGCGATTTCGTGGGCTCCCTCGGGATCGATCTGTACGCCTACGATTTTCGCAGCCCGCTCGACGACGAGTTGCAGGTCGCGGACGTTGTAGTAGTCGAGCCGGGCGACGTGGCCGAACCGGTCACGTAACGGCCCGGTGATCAGACCGGCGCGGGTCGTGGCGCCGATCAGCGTGAACCGTGGAAGATCGAGTCGAAGACTGCGCGCACTCGGACCCTTCCCAATCACAATGTCGATCTGAAAGTCCTCCATCGCGGGATAGAGCACTTCTTCAACCGGGCGGGGCAACCGGTGGATTTCGTCAATGAAGAGCACGTCGCCTTCGGTCAGGTTGGTCAAGATCGCGGCAAGGTCACCGCCCCGCTCAAGCGCAGGGCCGGAGGTGATGCGGAATCCGACCTCCATTTCGGTGGCGACGATGGAGGCGAGTGAGGTCTTCCCAAGCCCCGGCGGACCCGCGAACAGCAGGTGGTCGGCGGGCTGCCCACGTAGCCTGGCCGCTTCCAA
>JANMZO010000194.1:0-25276 GCA_031383405.1 Acidimicrobiia bacterium
CCTCCCGTCGTGACGATAAGACCGGCGAAGCCATCGCTAAGCACGCGTAGTACCTCGCCGACTGACTCGACTCCGTCGGCAACGACCCGATGCTCGACCACTTCCCAACCCGCTGACACGAGCTGTTCGGTCAATGCAGCACCCGAGCGGTCATCGCGTACGCCGTGGAAGACCCCGTCGGACACCGTCACCACCTTGGCCTGCAGGGTCATGACGCACCGATCGCGTTCAGAATGCTGGCCCGCAGGTCATAGGCAGCTTCGAGCGGATTTGATTGGCCGAAGATCGCGTTACCGGCCACGAAGGCGCGGGCTCCGGCTTCAGCTGCCCGTGGCCCGTTCACCACGTCGATGCCCCCATCAACTTGGATCACGGTAGTTGACGTGAGGCGTTCAAGCTCTGCTGCGGTTTCTCGCATCTTGGGTAGAACCGACTCGATGAACTTCTGCCCACCAAAACCGGGAAACACGGTCATCAATAGCATCACATCGATATCGGCGAGGAACGGGGCGAAGACTTCGAACGGCGTGTCGGGATTGGCCACGAGACCGACCTTCATCCCGAGGTCGCGGGTCTGGGCAATCAGATCCCTCGTATGACCGATTTCAATGTGCACCGAGCAACTGTTGGCACCGGCTTTCGCAAAGTCGGGCAGGTACTTCGCGGGGTCCGTGATCATGAGGTGACAGTCAATGAACAGATCCGTATGTTTACGTAGCGATTTGACCACAGGGGCGCCGATCGTCAGGTTGGGCACGAAGTGCCCGTCCATAACATCCACGTGCAGCCAATCCGTTTGCTGTTCGACCACCTCAATCGCAGCTGCCAAAGCGGCAAAGTCCGCCGAGAGGATGGACGGACAGATCAGAACATCGGATTCAGGACGCACACGACGAATCTAACGCGAGCGCTCCGGTGTCAGGCCATATCGGATTTACCGGCGCCGGGGATCGCCACTTGAGCACGTCCGCCGCAGTCGATCTTGACCGGCTCCGGGGTTCAGCTGCGACGTTCAAAATCCGAGTAAGAACGTTACGATGAAATCTGTTCCAGCTCGGACCCGGAAATGACGCCGAACGCGCTCATCTTCGACTTCGACGGGCTGATCTGCGATACCGAAGGGTGTCTGCTCCGCGCCGCCGAGCGCGTCTTCGAACGGCACCGCGTGCCGTTTCCGTTCGGCAAGTGGCTCGAGGTCGTCGGTACCTCGTCTCCAGTCAACTTCTGGGTTCCCTGGCTGCAGGACAGCGTCGAAGCACGGGTGGATGAACGAGAGGTGCTCGCGGAGTTCGATGAATACAACCAGGCTTCGATCGTCGAGCTCGTTCCGAACGACGGCGTCATCGAATTACTTGACCTCGCTGACGAGGAGGACATCGCGGTCGGCGTGGCATCGAGTTCGTCGATCGCCTGGGTCGGGCGCCTCCTGGAGCAGCTTGACCTTCACCACCGGTTCGCCCACGTGGTGACCCGCGGTGATGTCACCCACGCAAAACCCGCGCCCGACCTCTACCTGCTAGCGGCCAAACGCTTCGTCAGCGACCCGTCCCACTGTGTGGCGCTTGAGGATTCGCACAACGGGTCACTCGCTGCGATCAGAGCGGGGATGCCGGTCGTCGTCGTCCCCAATGACCTGACGAAACACCAGGATCTTTCCCACGCCACGCACACGGTGGAGAGCCTGCGAGATGTGACCCTCACGCTCCTGAAGGACCTCCGCACCCGTGACGATTCCGGTCGGTAACCCAGGTCCTAGGCCTACCACTAGGAAACGAACGAATCCCAGTTGGGTGTCCGCTTCGCTGCGAACGCACCCATGCCTTCCGCTGCTTCAGCGCTTGCGAAGAGTTCGCCTGACAGCTTGGCGGTCCAACGGAACGCGTCTTCTTCGTTGGTGAAGGCCGGGACTGCCGTCAGAAGATTCTTCGACGCGGCCATCGCCTTCGGTCCGCCGAGGAGAAGCTTGGCCACGATCGCATCGGTCTCGGCATCAAGAGCGTCGTCGGCGACAGCACGGTTGATCAGCCCGACCCGCGCGGCCTCCTTTGCGCTGACACGCTCCCCCGTCAGGAACAGTTCTGCTGCATCAGCGGGCCGTAACTTCGGGAGGCACACAACGCTGATGATCGCCGGAGCAACCCCGATGCGCACCTCGGTAAATCCGAACATTGCCCGCTCGGGAGCGATGGTTATGTCGCAGCTACATGCAAGACCGAGTCCCCCGGCCAGCGCAGCACCGTTGAGCTTGCCGACAACGGGTTTCGGTGCATTGCGGATGGCCTGGAATATACGGACGAACGAAGGAAGATCGTCGTCGGCCGTTGCAGTCGAAACGGTTCGACGCTCCTTGAGGTCGGCACCTGCACAGAACACCGTCCCCGCACCGGTGAGCACAATCACCCGCACGGCCGGATCGGCAATAGCCTCATCCATGTGCGACCGCAGACTCCCGACCAGTTCGGTCGACAGCGCGTTGCGGTTGTCTGGCCGGTTCAGGGTGATGGTTCCCACTCCGCCGGACACCTTGAAAAGTGTTGCACTCATGACTCCAGTGTTTCCGGTTCCCCACCGTCAGGCAAGTCGTGAACACTCTGCCCGACGGGCCACTCATTGCGTGGTTCCTCCGCCGGGTCGAAAGCGGGAGGATCAAGAGTCGAAGCAACCTTGCGATAACGGAACATCACCATGCCATCCGTCTCGGCCGGAATCAGGCGGGCACCGGTACCGATCGGTTCCCAACCAGCCTCGGAGATGCGCTCATCCGCAACCAGGGTCGGCTCGTTTTGAGTAACCCACTCGTCGAGACCCACGGACTCGGGCCGCGTGAGCGTGCACGCGGAATACACGACCGTCCCACCCGGCTTCACGGCACGCGCGGCCACGCTCATGAGCGCTCGTTGTAATTTGACGAGCTTGACGATCTCGCGCTCGTCCATGCGCCAGCGGGCGTCGGGGCGACGACGCAGCGAACCGAGTCCCGAGCACGGAGCGTCTACCAGAACCCTGTCATAGGAGCCTTCATCGAAGTCCATGGTCGTGGCATCACCAATGCGAACGTCGACCCGGTCGTTAAGACCGAGGCGTTCGACGTTCTCCGTCACCAGAACGGCCCGATGCGGGTGCAGATCAACGGCAGTCACGAACGCTCCCTTCGACGCCATGAAGGTCGCCTTTCCACCGGGGGCGGCGCAGAGATCCAGTATCCGCTCGCCCGGCTTCGCTCCAACGGCCTCGGCCACCATCTGCGAAGCGGGGTCCTGGATGTAGCCGTCGTCGCGCATCGACACCGTCGCGGGCTCGTTCATTGCTTCAAGGACACGACGCGCCACCTGCGGTCCAAGATCGTTCGTAAGCGCGCGAACTATCCAGTCTGGATAGCTCAGCTCGGTGGCGAGGTCGGGCCATCTCGGCGTTACATCTTCGGCTACCCGACGGAGGCAGAAATTCACGAACTTCTTCGACCACCCCGGGGACAGCTCAACCATTTCCGATACTGCGGCGTGGGGCGGCGTCTTCAGAAACACAAGTTGGTACGCCCCCAGATGAAGCACCCGGAGCGTCTCTTCATCGGCGTCGCGGGTTATGTGGCGCTGGACCAACCAGTCGCACGCCCGACGCATCCGGACTGTGCCATAGGTCAGCTCAGTGGCGAAGTGTTTCTCCCGATCGTCGAGATTGAACTGTGTATCGAGTTCGTCAAGGAGCGCGGGTAGCGCGATGTTTGCGTAGGCCCCATCATCGACGCGGGCAAGGGCCTCAAGGGCGATCTCCCGGGCGGAGGGGGGCGTTCGAACGTTCATTGACCCATCACATCGTTCTCGTTTGGTTGGGCGCCGTTGCGCCAAGACTGTGCGTCCATCGGAGCTTTTCCTTCAGGTTGGAGACGTCGGAGCGAGACGAGTCCGTCATCCGCGACCACCTCGAGCCCAACCAGCGAACCGGCCGGCCGCCTCGGGCCTGCTGTTGCGACCTCGACTTCGAGCACTTTGAGGCGCTTCCCGCGAAACGTGGTCCACGCCGATCCGAGACGCACGAGTCGGGAAATCTCGGGCGCAGGCCGGGCCCAATCAATCCGGAACTCGGAGGGTTTCAGCTTGGCCGCATAGACCGACTCGCCCCGCTGAGGTTCGGCCGTGCCGAGCGTGGTGAAACCATCGGACAACCGTCGCACCAGCACTTCCGTGCCGATGTCGACCAGACGACTCCTCAAGGTGACCAGCGAGTCAGCGTCAAGAATGGGCGTAACGACGGTCTCGTAGACCGGGCCGGTGTCGAGTCCGGCTTCGAGCCCCATGAGGCACACGCCGGTTTCGGTGTCTCCCGCCAGAACCGCCCGCTCGACCGGCGCAGCTCCCCGCCAACGCGGAAGCAGCGAAAAATGGAGATTGATGAACGGCAGTGCGTCTAGCAATGGCTGCCGAATGAGTTGCCCGAATGCGACCACGACACCGAGCTCCGCTCCGGCCCCGACGGCTGCGAGCACATCGAGGACACGGTCGGTCACCGGCAGGCCGAGCTGCAGTGCGGCCGTCTTGACCGGCGACGGCACGAGTGCCGATCCGCGGCCCCGTTTACGGTCGGGTTGGGAAACGACGAGGACAATCTCGTGACCGGACCGCACGAGCGCCTGAAGCGGTTTCACGGCCGCGTCGGGCGACCCCAGGTAGACCAGCTTCATGCGGTCACGGGATCCGCTCAGTGTCTTCCGGGAAGCGACAGCCCGAACTTGTTCTTGGAGGCCACCGGTGTTTCCGGTGCTTTGGGCGTTGCCAGAATTCGACCACGAAGAATCTTCATAGCATCGGCACGTTGTTCGGCATCGAGATGATCAATGAGCAACCTGCCATTGAGGTGGTCGAGTTCGTGTTGGTAGAGGCGGGCCATCAACTCGTCGGCTTCGATGCTTATCTCATTGCCGTCGAGGTCATAGCCGGTCAGATGGATCTCTTTCGGCCGGACGATTTCCCACGAGAGACCGGTAACCGACAGACAGCCTTCGTCGTAGCTCCATTCCCCCCGAGACTCAGAAATCACCGGGTTCACCAGGACCTTCGCCCCTTCGCCGTCTTGGAGGTCGTAGACGAAGAGCCGCTTCTGCACGCCGATCTGCGGTGCGGCCAACCCGAGCCCGGGAGCCGCGTACATGGTTTCGATCATGTCGTTCGTGAGCGCAACCAGTTTGCTGTCGACGTTGGTCACCTCAGCGGCCACCTGCCGAAGAACAGGATCACCAAATTGTCGGATGTCGTACGCAGCCATAGGTCAAGGCTACCGGGCCACGGCAGCTAGCCCGTAAGATCACGGGTCGAGGCAGACCGTGGCCCAGCGTCTCGGTTAGCTCGTGAGTTCGCGCGCGAAATCGGCGAACACGCTGAGATGGTGGTCCGTCTCGACCTTCGTGTGCATGATCGAGATCAGCCACTGCTCATCGAGCCCGGGAGGGAGGAGGATGCCGCGGTTCACACCGTAGATCCAGTTCGCGTAGGCGACATCGAAGTTCGTCGTCTTGTAGTCACGGTAGTTGCGGACCGGATTCACCGTGTAGGTCACGCAGCCCTTGGCCCCCAGCTTCACCGTATGAGCGGGAAGCGAGTACTCCGCGATGATCTGATCCATTCCAATCATCATCTCGTCGTTGAGCGAGTTGGTGGCCGCCATGGCATCAGGCGTGCAGACATCGCGAAGCACCGCAAGAGCAGCCGCGCATACGAGCGGGTTGCCATTGAATGTGCCGAGGTGAAGCACGCTCCCATTTGAAATTCCGGCCATCACCTCAGCGCGACCGCCGAACGCGCCGATGGGGAGACCGCCGCCGATCGACTTGGCCAGACAGATGAGGTCGGGCTGTACGCCGAAGTGCCTTGTCGCTCCTCCCCAGCCGACCGTGATACCCGTCTTGACCTCGTCGAAGATGAGCATCGTCCCGTACTTGCGCGTGATCTCGCGGACCTTTGCGAGATAGCCCGGAAGTGGAAGCACGATGCCGATATTTTCCATTGCCGGCTCGACGATAAAGGCTGCAACGTCGCCCCTGGCCAGTTCCCGCTCCAACGCCAACGGGTCGTTGTACGAAACCACGGAAACCTCGGCCAACAGACTCGTCGGGATGCCTTTCGTGGCCGGTACGGAGTACGGCGCGTGAGCCGGACCTGCCATGTCGAGGGCTGGCTTCATCGAAACCATGACCTCGTCATGATGGCCGTGGTATCCACCTTCGACCTTGACGATCCGGTCCCGACCGGTGAACGCCCGACAGGCGCGGATGGCATCGTGTGTGGCTTCGGTGCCGGAGTTCGTGAAACGGACCAGATCCATACCGAAACGCTTCTTCAGCTCGTCCGCGACCTCGTGGTTGATTTCGCTCGGCGTAACAAACAGCGTGCCTTTCGCGATCTGCTCGTGAAGAGCTCTGACCACCAGCGGGTGACTGTGGCCGGAGTACAAAGCTCCGAAGCCCATACAGAAGTCGACGTATTCGTGACCATCGACATCCCAGATTCGGGGTCCGGCGGCCCGCTCGGCCATGACCGGGTGAGGGTCGTAGAACTGAAACGAGGAAGCGACACCCAGGGGCATCGAAGCTTGCGCCCGGAGGTTCAGTTCCTGGGACTTGGGCGTGCGCTCCTTGTACTTCGCCAACTCGCGCGCTGTGATTGCTTTTGCCTTGTTGCTAAGGCTTACGTTCAGAACGGTGTTTCCGTTCATGTCGATCACCCCTCTTCAGGTACGAATATCGTAGCAGAAGGGTAACGAAAGGGAAGGTTTCGAAGCAGTTTGATACAAAAATGAAGCATTCCGTTCCCGTACTGAATTCCCTCGGGACCAATTCCAATTCGCACCGGCCCATTCGGGCCGAAGCCTCAGCCTCGACACCTGAACTAGCGTTCCGTGGATGCGGCGTCTCCCAGCAGCAGTCATCGGCCTGATCGTGTTCGTAACCTCTGCAGCGATCCTGGTGCTTGAGATCGTCGCCGCCCGGCTTCTTGCCCCCTACGTCGGGGTAACCCTTGAGACGTACACGGCGATAATCGGCGTGATCCTGGCCGGGATAGCCGCCGGTGCCTGGATCGGCGGCCGGCTCGCCGACCGCTGGAGTCCCGCTCGACTCGTTGGCCCCGCCCTGATCCTCGGCGGGTTGTGCGCGTTCGCCGAGATCCCCCTGCTTCGCATACTGGGTCCGAACGTCACCTCGACCGACGCATCCGTGGTGATCGGTCTGACCGCGGCAATCTTCCTGCTCCCCGCCACCGTACTGTCGACGGTTTCCCCGTTACTCGTGAAAGCGAAGTTGACCGACCTGACGCAGACCGGTCGCACCGTGGGAGGGCTCTCCGCCCTGTCGACCGCCGGAGCGCTGCTGGGATCGTTTCTCACCGGCTTCGTGCTGGTGCCGAACTTCAGGTCCCGTGTCATCGTCGGAATCACGGGCGCCGTCCTGATCACGATGGGCGTGATCCTCACCACCACCTTGCGGTCGGCGCGGCCGACGGTGGTCAGCGTTGTCGCCACACTGCTCGGCATAGCACTGGCAGTTAGCATCGGGACAGCTCAGGCGGTCTCGACCTGGAAGGACCCCTGCCAGATGGAGTCGTCGTACTTCTGTGCACGCGCCGAACCCGATCCGACGGACAACTCCCGACGTTTGCTTGTCCTCGACGACAGCTGGCACAGCAAGGTCGACACTGACGACCCGACCTATCTCGAGTTTGAGTACGTGCGCGCGTTTCGGATCGCAATCGACGCGTGGCGGAGCCCTCCGCGAAAGATACGCGCGCTTCACATCGGTGGGGGCGGATTCACGATGCCCAGGTACTTGAAAGCCACCCGACCGGGCTCCGACAGCCTCGTGTTCGAAGTCGATCCGAAACTGGTCAGGTTCGACCAGAAGTTCCTCGGCCTGGAGTTGGCTCCGGATCTGCGCACAGTCGCTGGCGACGGCCGTCAGAACCTCCGTCGGGAACGCTCGGCGGCCTGGGACGCCGTGATTGGTGATGCGTTCGGCGGGCAGTCCGTTCCCTGGCATCTCGCAACCAAAGAGGTCACCAAAGACGTCCAACGCGTGATCGCGCCGGGCGGAATCTATGTACTGAACGTGATCGACAGCCCACCGCAGAAGTTCATCAAGGCGGAGATCGCCACGGTGAAATCCGTGTTCAAGAACGTCGCCGTCATGGGCTTTCCCGACGCGTTTGCCGGAGAAATGGGCGCAAACTTCGTCGTGGTCGCTTCCGATTCGCCTCTCGCCCGGCCCGGTATGGCCACGGCCCTGGCGGCCGACTTCGACAAGACCGGAATGGTGCTGCTCGAAGGCGCGAAACTCGACGCGTTTGTTGGCGACGCGATCGTCCTGACCGACGATTTCGGGCCGGTCGACCAACTCTTCACCCGCTGACCCCGCCGAGTCCCCGACTCTGCTGTCGCCGACTCTGCCGACTCTGCTGACCCGGCTCTGCCGTCCCCTACTCTGCTGACCCGACTCTGCCGTCCCCGTAACCCAACCCCGTCAGACAGGTCCCCCACAGCATGATTGCCGCCGAGTTGGGTACCTGGGGGCCGGAGTTGGGTAGGTACGAGGCGACGTTGTGCACCGGACCGGATCCGGACAGCATCTGCGGCAGTCAAACAACCCATCGGCCCGCGATCGACGTTCAACCCGGGCGTGACTACTCAGTAACCGAGCCGGTCGAGCGACTTGGCGCGCCGCTGCCAGTCCTTGTCGACCTTCACGTGGAGATCAATAAAGGAACCCGGGGGAAGTTCCGCGCGAACCGCCGTGCCGACCGCCTTCAGCACCGACCCATGGTGGCCGATCACGATTCCCTTTTGCGATTCACGTTCGACGAGGATCTCCACCCGCACGAACGGGCCGTGATTCTCCCGGTCCTCCCACTCGGTTACGACGCACGCGATCGAATGCGGGAGCTCTTCCTGAGCGAAGTGCAGCAGTTGCTCTCGTACCAACTCCCCCACCCAGAACGCCTCGGAGGTGTCGCTGATCGTGTCGCGGGGATAGTACGCGGGACCCTCGGGCAGCCGTTTGATAATGGCGGCAAGGAGCTCATCGACACCATCACCGGTCGTCGCCGACACCGGGAAGTATTCGCTGAACTCCAGTTCCCCGGCCCGTTGCAGCTGCCGAAGGACTTCCTCGCCAGACGTCGCGTCGACCTTGTTTACCACCAGGATCGCGTTCTTTGGCGTGCGCTGTGCGATGAAACGGTCGCCCTTTCCGAGCGGCATCGTGGCGTCGATCAGAAAGCAGACGACGTCGACGTCACCCATGGTGGACGTGGCATGTTCGTTGGACCGCTCGCCGAGCAACGTACGTGGGCGGTGGATGCCGGGTGTATCAACGAACACCACCTGTGCGTCGCGGCGGTTGAGTATGCCCCGGATCTGCGTACGCGTCGTCTGTACCTTGTCGGACACGATCGACACCTTCTTGCCCAGAATCCGGTTGAGAAGGGTCGACTTCCCGACGTTGGGCCGGCCGACAAAGCTCACGAAGCCGGAGCGGAAGGGGACCGAAGGCGCCCGACGCGACCGGTCGGTGCGCGAACTCACGGCCGTTCGGCCTTGACTGAAAACGAACGACGCGCCGACGGCATGTGAACGCTCCACAAGAGTGCGTTCATCGCTCATCCGATTCGATTTCCTCGTGTGGAATGTGCGTGATCCGCACACGTCCGATCCGACGGCCCTTTACCCGTTCAGCCCTTAGCTGATGACCTTCGAACACGAGGGTCTCGCCCTCATGCGGTACGTGACCGAGCTTGTTGAACAACAGACCGCCAATGCTGTCCCAGTCCTCGGATGGCCAATCCACCACAAGCAGTTCGTTGAGTTCGTCGATGAGCATCGCCGCGGCAACCCGAACATCACCGTTGGGCAGTCGCTCGATCTGGGGATCTTCGACGTCGTATTCGTCAACGATTTCACCGATGAGCTCCTCGATGAGATCCTCGAGGGTGACCAGTCCGGCCGTCCCGCCGTACTCGTCGAGAACGATGGCCATATGGTATTTCTGGCCCTGCATTTCCCGCATCAGCTCGCTCACGCGTTTCGACTCCGGGCAGAAGTGGGCCGATCGGATGATTGCGGCCACCGGCTGGTTCTGCTTCCCGTCACGTTGGGCCCGCATGAGATCCTTCGCGTAGACGACACCGGCGATGTCGTCTTTCGACTCGCGGATCACCGGGATCCGGGAGAAACCGGCCTTGATCGCGATGTCCATTGCTTCGTCGACTGACTGGGCCGCTTCGACGGTCACCATGTCGGGTCGGGGCTTCATCACCTCCCGCACGACGGTGTCGCCGAACTCGATAATCGAGTGGATCATCGAGCGTTCGTCTTTCTCGATGACGTCTTCGTCGAGCGCCGCATCGGCCATCGCCAGAAGCTCCTGCTCGGACGTGGTCGGCTCGTCGATGCGGCCCCGAACGAGCGCGTTGGCCAACAACACGAGCAGCGTCTGCATGCCACGAATGAGGGGAAAGCGGACGATCCCCGAAATAATCGGTGCCGCCGTCAACGCAGCCCGATCGGTGTAGCGGATGCCGTAATTCTTGGGGACGAGCTCGGACGCCACGAAAATGATCACGGCCTCGGCGACGATCCCGATTACCACGCCGACGGTCCCGAACGGTTCTTCCAACAGCTTCGGAACGAGAAAGCCGATGACCAGGTGACAAAAGAGCAGAAGGAACAGAAGCGAGTTGAGCCACTTTTCGTGAGACTCGACGAGCCGCATGAGCGGCTTCGAGCCCCGTCGTCCATCCTCGGCAAGTGATCCAGCCCGGATGCGTGACATGCGGGTCAAGGCGGTTTCGGCCATCGCGAAGAAGCCACTGACCAATATCAGCACCAGGATCGTGATGATCATCGAGATCTGGACCCCGCCGAAGTCATAGGTGCCGGTCATGACCGGCCTTCCACGGGTGCCGGGCCGACACGGTAAAACTTGGTGAGCAGTTCCTGCTCACGCGCTTCCATGAGTTCGGCCTCGGCCTCGATCACGTGGTCCATGCCGAGCAGGTGAAGCAGTCCGTGTACGACAAGTAGCGCGAGTTCGTCGTCGAGGCTTCCGTCGTGTTGGTCGCCTGCGTGCTCCGACGCGTTGCGCCCAGCCACGCTCGGGCATATCAACACGTCACCGAGCAGGGTCGGGGCATCGCGGTCTTCGTCGTCGGGATAGTCGGCCCGCTCGTCGTCAAAGTCGGATTGCAGCGCAAAGGGACTGCCGCCGATCGGCGTCCCCGGTTCGGGGGCGTCACGCGGGTCGTCGATCGGAAACGACAGAACGTCGGTCGGCCCCTTCTTACCCATGAACTGCTGGTTGAGGTTCGAGATCGTCGATTCGTCGACGAACAGCAACGACACTTCGACGTCGACGCCCGGGTCCATCACGCCCTCTTCGTCTAACACGCGCTCTGCGAGGATTCGCCAGCGCGCCGCATCGATATCGACATCGGTCTGTTCATTGGCGGCGAACACCGACAGCACACCCTTCGACACCGGCCGGCTCATAGCCTGCTGACCGCTTGCCTGTTGACCGCTCGGACCGCTCGGATCGTTCATCTCGCTTTTTCTCCGGCCATGGTCGCTCGGTCGTACGCATCGACAATATCGGCAACGATCCGGTGTCGGACGACATCGCCACGATTCAAGGTGACGAACGCGAGACCGTCGATCTCACCGAGAATCTTCTGAAGCCCGACAAGGCCGCTCCGGTCGCCCGGCAGGTCGACCTGCGTTACATCGCCGGTGATCACCGCCTTGGAGCCGAATCCGATACGGGTCAGGAACATCTTCATCTGCTCCGGAGTGGTGTTCTGCGCTTCGTCGAGGATGATGAAGCTGTTGTTCAACGTTCGGCCGCGCATGAACGCGAGCGGGGCAACTTCTATGGCACCGCGTTCCATCAGCTTCTGCACTCCTTCGGGCTCAATCATGTCGTACAGGGCGTCGTAGAGCGGCCGCAGATACGGGTCGATCTTCGCCATCAGATCGCCGGGCAGGAACCCGAGCTTCTCACCGGCTTCGACGGCCGGACGGGTGAGGATTATCCGGGTCACCTGCTTGGCCAGGAGCGCCTGCACGGCAAGGGCGACCGCGAGGTAGCTCTTGCCGGAACCGGCGGGGCCGATACCGACCGTGATGATGTTCTCGGATATTGCCTCCGCATAGCGTTTCTGACCGCTGGTTTTGGGACGGACGGAACGCCCACGGCCGGCTCTCAGAACCTCGGTGGTCAGAACCTCACTTGGTCGTTCATCGGCCCGCACCATTGCGATGGACCGCGGAAGATTCGTCGCGTCGATACCGTGACCCGCCTCCAGGAGCACAACCAGTTCCTCGAACAGCTTGGCGGCTTGCACGGCCTGCGGGCCGGAGAGCGCAATCTCGTTGCCTCGCACCACGATGCGCGTGTCAGCGAACGATGACTCGATGAGGCGGAGGTGTTCGTCACGGTGGCCGAGAAGTCGCACCATCAGGTGGTTACTCGGCACAAAGACTTTGATCGAGTCGGTGGCCGGGCCGGGACCGGCGCTCGGAAGAATTGAAGCTGGCAAGGGTACGTTTCGCGTTTCAGGAAGAAGTTTGGGGACTGCGAGCAGCAGGGGCGTGTGGGCGGAGTTTCATGACGAAACCGGTCGGGGGCCCGGTTGACCCGGCGGTCACCGCTCCGACTCGACATGGCGGGCGCCGGTAGGCGACGCCGTCAGCTACGCGACCGGAAATGGGGGCCAACCCATCGGGCGTCCGCCGACGACATGGAGATGCAGGTGATCGACGCTGTTTCCGGAATCGGGACCCACGTTGAACACGAGCCGGTATCCACGATCGGCCAGCGAATCGACCCGGGCAACTTCCTGAGCCGTAACGAACAGATCGGCGACGTGCACACCCTGCTCGGCCGTCACTTCCGAGGCATTGGGAATATGCATCTTCGGAACGACCAGCACGTGTGTGGGCGCGGCTGGATTCAGGTCTCGGAAAGCGAAGCTGTGCGCGCTTTCCGCAACCTTGGTCGAGGGGATCTCCCCAGCGACGATCCGACAGAAGATGCAGCCCATAGAGCAATCAACGATACCGGACTCCGGTCGGTTGCGGAGCCGACCGTCCTGTGATCCTCGTCCGGGGTACCAGCCCGGCCGCTTCGGTACAGGTAACGGTCTGTCTGCCCCTACCGTTGGTCCGTGCCTGAAGGACATACAATCCACCGTCTCGCTCTCGATCAGACGAAGGATCTCGCCGGTTCGCAGGTCGAGGTCACCTCGCCGCAGGGCCGTATGGCTGCGGGGGCCGAACTGGTAAACGGGCTCGTGCTGAAGCGGATCGATGCCTACGGGAAGCATCTGTTCTACCGCTTCGGCTCCCCGTCGCCCAAGGCGGCAACAACCGTTCACGTCCATCTCGGATTGTTCGGCAAGTTCAAACGGCATAAAGGCGCAGCGCCGATTCCGCGTGAGACCGTTCGAATGCGCCTGGCCGTCGAGGGCATCGCAATAGACCTGACGGGGCCGACTGACTGCCGAGTCATCGAACTGGCGGAGGAAACCGCGATTCGGGGTCGCCTCGGGCCCGACCCGCTTCGAAAGGACGCGGACCCCGCCCTCGCCTGGGAAAAAATCCAGAAGCGACGTAGCACGATCGGTGAGGCGCTCATGGACCAGAAGGTCATGGCCGGAATCGGCAACGTCTACCGGGCTGAGGCGCTGTTCCTGAACGGAATTCATCCGAACCGCGCCGCCAACACACTGTCAAGGTGGGAGTTCGACGCGCTGTGGACCACGATGCGGGAAATGCTGGAGAACGGCGTGCGGGACCGCCGCATCATCACCCTTCTCCCTGAAGAGCTGAAGACTCTGGGCGTCGCCCGATCCAAAGTCGCAAGCAAAGAGGCGGTCTACGTCTACAGGAAAGAACATTGTTTCCGTTGTTCCACTGCGGTCCAACGCTGGGATCTGGCCGGTCGCTGGGCGTATGCCTGCCCGTCATGTCAGACCTCCTGAGTCACTCAGCCAGTTTTGGGCCAAGGCCAAACCGGGAGGATTCCCCAAGCCTGAAGGAGATTTCGGTTTCCCTTTTGTTTTGGGCGGTTTCGTCCTACGCTCGCGCTTGTGGCGTCCCACGATGAACGGCGAACTGGCGCACTGGCGAACGGGCTGCGAAGCCGTTTGACGCCGCGCATCGACGGGTTCGAAACCTTGCTCGCCGAAGCCCGGTCGGAAAGCGATTTCGAGGACCGGCAGGCCCGGCGATGGCAGGGTCAGGTCAACGAAGAGTCGGCCACCTGGGAAGGAACCCTGCTGGACCTAGCCGAGGCACACGCTGAGGTTGTGCTCGATACCAGCCGCGGAACGCGTATTGTCGGTCAACTGGTCGCGATGGGGACCGATGTCGTGGTGGTCCGACGCACTGATTCGTCGGACCTTTGGGTGCGCCGGGCCAGCATCGTCATGGTAGGGGGCGCCGGCAGTACCCTGCTCGCCCGAGGTTCGCGCGAACCGGGATCCGCCACATTTCAGCAACTGCTGTTCGACGCCGCGGCGACCCGCCCGGTCGTAAGCTTGGCCGTTCACGGCGTGGCAACGGTTCTCTCGGGCGTGCTCGTTTCGTGCGGAACCGACGTTTGTCTTATCCGGGCCGACGACGATGGGCGTCGGTCCATAGTGGTGCACATTCCTTCGATCGATGAGGCGGCGATCCGTGGATGACCCACGTGGCGCATTTCGACGGCGGGGCGCAGCGCGCACGGGTCAGTCGATGTCGACTCCCTTTGCGTCGGGATACAGATGCTCAAGGGTTCCGGGTTCGATTCGCGCCGAGATGATGAACGCATCAACTTCGTCGTGTTGTAGCCGGATCACCCGGCCGAACTTGTATGCCGGGAGGTGCCCCTCATCGATGAACTTGTACAGGGTTCGTAACGACACACCGAGCCGGCTGGCTGCGTCGTTGGTGGACAACCACCTGATCTCGGAACTGGCCATGTCAAAAGTGTATCTCTTTGTGCATGGGATGTACCGATGCCCTTTTACTATTTTTCTTGCTCTTTCATGTTACATGAAGTAAATGTTGAGGAATGGCGAACATGACAGAGATGTTGGATCGGTTGGACTCCTTCTCCGACGAACGACCCGGTTCGACAAGACCACCGAACCGGGGTCGGCGCAAGCATCGGGCCGGCCTCATGGCTGGCCGGGCCGCTGTCCTTCCCGGGTCCCGTGCCATCCTGGGCGCTCTCCTGTGCACACTTGCAGCGCTCATCACCTTCGGAACCTACGCCCGGTCCAACCGTCCGCCAAGCAGCAAATATCTGGTCGCGACCCGCAACCTCGAGCCGGGCGCAGCCATCACCGCGTCTGACATCGAGGCCGTCGCAATCGAACTCCCCGAAAGCCTGAGCCGACGGGTACTTGGCCCGACCGTGTCGCTCGAAGGCGCCGTTGTGCTTGGACCCGTCGCCAAAGGCGAGTTGTTCCAGGTCGGCAACCTCATCAAAAAAGCAGGTGGTAGCGAAAGCCGGGAGCTGAGCTTCCCGATCGATTCGGCCTTTGCGGCGGCGGGTCGGCTCCGGCCCGGAGACCGTATCGATGTGTTCGCGAATCACGGCGATGTCGCCGAGCCGATCGCCACCAATCTGTTGATCGTAGCGACGTCACCCTTTCCCGACGGAGTGTCGAATACCCGTGGCACGATCGTGCTTACCGTCGCCTACGACAACGCCTTCGATGGTGCAGCGCTTCTTGGAGCAGCTCAGACGCTCAAGCTCAGCCTGATCCGTCGAACAGGGATTCCGGGCGACATAACGCGTGCTGTGGGTGCCCCGACGCCACTGTCGACCGCGACCAAAGTGGCTGCTTCCTCACCGCCGGCCGACACGGTTGGGGCCAACCCGTGACCGACGCCCGTTACGTGATAGCCGGAGCGGCCCGGCCACGTTCGATCTGGTTCAACGAAGTGTCCCAATGGTCGAATACGGGAGCGATCCCGGCCGAGTTCGTAAAGTGTGTGGGGTTGGCCGAACTGCGAAACCACGTCCTCTCGGGTCGGCCGCTGTCGTGCTTGTTGATCGACGGCGGACTCCCAAACCTCGACCGGGATCTCTTCGCTGTCGCGGCCGAACGAGACATTGCGGTCATCGTGGCCCGCGACGCACGCATTCCGACGGACTGGAAAGCACTTGGGGCCAATGCCGTGCTCGACGCGAATTTTGACCGCGGATCGTTGCTCGACGCGTTGGCATCCACATCTTCTCTCGTGAGTCGGGCCGAACCCAAGGCGCCCCACCTCGACAGTCCCACGACAGCGTCACCAATCCAAGGCCACTGTTTTGCCGTAACCGGGTCCGGAGGAGCCGGCACGTCGACCGTCGCCATGGCCTTGGCCCAGGGGATAGGCCGCACTGCGCAATACCGAGCGAACGTGGCGTTGGCCGATCTGTGCCTTCGGGCCGATCAGGCCATGTTGCACGACACCCAAACGGTGACACCGGGCATCCAGGAACTGGTGGAAAGCTTCCGCACCCGGTCGCTCAATCCCGATGCCATCCGCCAGCTGTGCTTCAACGTCGATGGGCGCGGCTATGACCTGATGATTGGGTTGCGGCGCCGTCGCTTTTGGACATCTCTACGCCCAGCGGCGTGCGCTTCGTCGCTGAACGCTCTCGCAAACGCATACGGAGCGGTGGTCTTTGACGTTGACAACGATGTTGAAAGTGAGTCGGATTCAGGATCTATCGACATCGAAGAACGTAACGTGCTGGCCCGGACGGCACTGAAAATGGCCGACTCGGTCGTCGTCGTCGGCCAGGCATCGCTGAAGGGACTTCATTCGCTAACCCGGGTTCTGAATGACCTCGGGGAGTTCGGTGTGAACGCGCGTCGGATCCAGCCCGTCTTCAACTACGCGCCCCAGAACCCGCGAGCACGGGCTGCGTACGCGGCTGCGCTGATGGACCTCGTCGATACGCCCGACGAACCCGACGCGGCAGGCATTGAGGCTTCAGCGAAGATTTCGCCGCCGCTGTTTCTCCCGACCCGAAATGTCGACGAGTGCATCCGAGCGATTGCTCCGCTACCAAAAGGCCTTGTCGATCCTCTGGCCTCATATGCGACGCATCGCTTGAACGGGGGTCGACTCGAACGGAGTGAGTCGGTGTGGAGCCGCATCCGCCCGGGCTTCGTCAACCGAAACGAAGCGGTGACGTCGTGATCGCACCGACCGGATCCGAGGACCGTTCACCACTCATGATCATTGAGGAGTTGGTCCAGGACCGGGCGCGGGCACTCGGCCTCGATCTCGCCGTCGCCGGTGGTCACAACCGCCTCCGCGAGGTCGTACAGAGCGAAATCGCGAGCTGGCGACTTGCGTACCAGCAGGGGCACCGCAGCCACGACATCATCGACCCCGAGATCCTGCGCGACCGTGCGCTGCGCAACATCGCCGGATACGGGCCGCTGGAATCGCTTCTGGCCGACGACGACGTCTATGAAATCATGATCAATGCCCCCTCGCAGATCTTCGTGAAGCGACACAGCGGCCGCGGCGGCTATCACGACGAGGTGTTCCACGACGACGAACACGTGACCCGCACGCTCACGAAGATCCTCGACGACGCCAGTTCCGCGCACCGCAAGCTGGATCCGTCGGAAGGCCTCCAGGACGCGCAGCTTGAGTCGGGAGCCCGTCTGCACATCGTCCACGCCGACATCGGTCGTGACGGCCATACGATCGTAAACATCCGCAAGTTTACTGGCGTCAGCGTCACCTCACTCGACGAGTTGGTCGAGCGCGACATGCTCGGGCCCGAAGTAGCCAGGTTCCTGCGCGCATGTGTGCGAGCGAAATCCACCGTAGTCTTCGCCGGCGCTCCGGGTTCGGGCAAGACGACGATGCTGTCATGTTGTGCGGCCGAGTTGGATCCGTCGCTTCGCGTCGTCATTGCCGAAGAAGTGTTCGAGGCAGACATACCGCTCGCGAACGTGGCGAGCATGCAGACCCGACCATCGCGAGCCGACCGACGCGAAGTCGATCTTCGTCGGCTCGTTGCCGGCTTTCTCCGGATGGCGCCAGACATCGCGATCGTAGGTGAGGTCCGCGATCGTGAGGTTCTCCCCCTTCTGCTTACGCTGTCATCGGGCATTAAAGGTTTTACGACACTGCACGCCGGTTCGGCTCGACAAGCCCTGTCGCGTCTGCGATTCATCGCCCAGTTGGCCGACACCAGCAACGAGTTGCCAATGTCCGCGCTCAACGCTCTCATCAGTGAAGCGGTGGACCTCGTCATTCACTGCGCCCGCACACCGATCGGGCTCCGGGTCACGGAGATCATCGCCGTCGAAGAACAGCAGACAATCACCGACGGCACCGCGTTCACAGTCACCGAGCTGTTCCGGCGCCCGCTGCCCGACGCCGATCTGTGCTGGACCGGAAACATTCCGGTGCGGCTGCAACGACTCGTCGAGTCGGCCGGTATCGACCTGCTTCCGATTCTCGCGTCGGCCCCGCCGTGGCCGAGCGGCCAACGTCTGAGTGGCCCGCTTCTCGGGCCGATCCATCATGTCGTCGGCCGCCTGCCGGAAGAAGGTTCCAGGTGATAGCGGTCGTCGCGGCACTGGCCACCCTGGGTACCTACCTGATCTTCAGTGAGCTGGCACTGGGTAAACGAGGATTCACACGCGCTTCGGCTCCATCGGTTCTTCGGTCTCGATCCTCGGATTGGTTGACCCAGGCCGGTGTCGGCGATGTTGGAACACTGGAGTTCATTCTGGTCGAAACCGTGGTGTTCGTCGGCGTCGGATTTCTCGTCTGGCTCGTGTTCGGGGCTCCGGTTCCCGCCATCGTGAGTGCGGTATTTGCTGCGACCGCCCCTGTCGCGACGTATCGCGAACGTCGCCGACGGCTCCGCGACACGGCCCGCGACGCGTGGCCGTATCTGATCGAAGAGATCCGCCTGCAGACAGGCGCACTTGGTCGCTCGATTCCGGTTGCGCTGCTTGAGGCAGGTCGCAAGGCCCCGACGGAACCTATGCGAAAGGCTTTTGACGAAGCGAACCGCACCTGGCTCCTTACCACCAGCTTTCAACGGGCCACCGATGTGTTGAAGCAGATGCTCGCGGATCCGACCGCCGACGTCGTCGTGGAGACACTGCTGGTCGCTCATGAGATCGGTGGCAGTGATCTCGAAGGCCGGTTGGCATCACTGGTCGAAGACCGACGCACCGACCTGCGGAACCGTCACGAAGCCCGTAGCCGTCAGGCCGGAGTCCGATTCGCCCGTTGGTTCGTGCTTGGCGTGCCGGCAGGAATGGCCATGGTCGGGCTGGCCATCGGCGAAGGACGGGCGGCGTATTCTTCTGCGGGCGGCCAGATCGCCGTTGTGATCGGAATAGTTCTCACGGGCGCATGTTGGTTGTGGGCCAACATGATCATGGCGCTACCCGAACCGCTCCGGGTGTTCAAATGAACGCGTCCCCTTTCGGGCTGGCCGTCACCGCCGGGGTCGCGTCGTGATCCGGTTGTACGCGCTCGGCGCAGTTCTCGGCTGGATCGGACTGTCGCTGTTGCTGGCAGGGGTACCCGGCCTCCAGCAACCGAAATTGGCCGACCGTCTGCGCCCGTATTCTCCGACAAACCGGCGGACCCGCACTCGCATACTCGCCGCCCGTTCCTTCGCAGAAGTCATCGGACCGCTCGCATCGGCGGTTGGCGGCGCAATCGCACGTGGTTTCGGTGTCCACGAAGACCTGAAGATGCGGCTTGAACGTACCCACTCCGAGGAAGACGCCACCTCATTTCGGGTCCGACAGGCCGCCTGGGCCTGTGCCTCGTTGTTTGGCGCGGTGATGCTCACGCTGGTAGTGAGCATTCCTGCAGTGTTTACCGTGCTCATGATTTGGGTCGCGCCGGTCCTGGGCTTCCTACTCGTAGAACAAAACCTGGCGCGCAGGTCCGAGGCCTGGCAACGTCGTATCAAACTCGAACTTCCGGTTGCCGCCGAACAGTTGGCCATGCTGCTCAGCGCCGGGTTCAGTCTCGGAGCGGCGTTCAACCGACTGGCCGAACGGAGCCGGGGCACATTCGGCCGGGACCTGAACCGCGTTCTCCTGCGCCTGCGCCAGGGAGTTCCGAACAACGAGGCCCTCGATGAGTGGGCGGCGATCGCCAAGGTGCCGTCCGTAGAGCGCCTCGTGGCGATTCTCCGACTTCACGGCCAAGCGTCTGATCTCGGTCGCCTCGTTTCCAACGAAGCCCGGGCCTCGCGCGAGGAGGCGCACCGTGACCTCCTTGAGTCGATGGAGCGCAAAGCGCAAAAGGTCTGGATCCCGGTCACCGTGGCGGCACTGCTTCCGGGCTGCATCTTTCTCGCCGTTCCGTTCATAAGTGCACTGAACTTCTTCAATCAATAGGCCCCGGCCACCCGCCTTCGGCGGAAAATCACAGCAACAAACAACCAATAGCAATAGCAAACCAACTGAAGGGCAGTCCAATGAACTTGTCGCCAATCAACGATGCCTCCGTGCGTTTCGCCGTCGTCACGCAAAACCGGGCCCGATCCATAGCTGATGGAACGAGGCTTCGGATCGCTGCCGCCAAGAGCGAGCGCGGGGAGGGCGTTATCTCCGCCGCCATCGCCGTGCTTATCTTTGCAGCTATTGGCGCGGCTATGTGGGTGGCCTACAAAGCCCTCTTTGATTCGGCATCGACCAAGACCACCGCCAAGGTCAATGAGATCGGTGGCTGACGCGTCGCCCTGCAACGCGTCGGGACTGTCAAGATTTCCGTAGGCCAGGAATGACAGCCGCAATGTTGCGCTCGACGAAACGGGCCGTACTTCCGGGGATCCGGGAGGGTGAAGGCGCGTCTTCGCCATCCACGTTCTGCATGCGTCCTCGGTCATCGCGACGAAGTGAAGATGGCGCCGGCCTTCTCACGTCGGGGATCGTCGCTACATTGCTCCTGCTGTTGCTGCTGCTCGCCAGCCAGACTCTCCTGTTGCTGTACCGCAGCACGTTGGCCGAAGCTGCCGCCTTCGATGCCGCGTCGGATCTGGCTACCCAGGCCGGGAATCCACAAACCGTGCCGTCCCGGACCAAGGCACTTCTTGGTTCGTTAGCGGAAGGCCGGGTCCTTAGCAACGGCGATCCGGTCGTGGTCGAGGTCAGCCTTCCGTCACCGGGACTTCTGAGGTACGGACCCGGCGCGTCGAAACGCATCGTTCGCACGGCCCGGGTCCGGCGTGAAGTGTTTCGCCCGGGGGAACTACCACCGTGAGCCGTCGTCGACGACGGCCATCGCACCCGTGGAGCGGACAAGAGTCAGGCCAGGCTGGAGGCGAGGTGCTTGCGCTCGGCTTTATTGTCTTGATCAGCCTGATCTTTATGGGCATGAATGCCTGGGCTGTGATCGATGCGAAGGTCCGCATCTCGGGAGCGTCGCGCTATGCCGTGCGATCCCTGGTGGAGGCAGACCCGGCGCAGATCGAAGCTGCGGCGGGCAACTCAAGTATGGAGGGGGGACCAGCCAATGTGGTGACCGCCGCTCTCCAGGTAGCACTCGCCGACAAGCCGAAGCTTCTGACCGGGATCGCGGTTACGGTCGAACTGTCCAACGGAGCCCGGCGTTGCTCACGGGCCCTCGTCACCGTTCGGGCCAAGGTGCCGTCGTTCGGTTTCCCGCACGTCGGTCCGCTCCGTGACGGATTCGGTGTGACGACGCGCCAAAGCGAAATCGTCGACCCCTTTCGATCGGGTCTCGAAGGGATCGGAGAGTGCGGTGAAGGGTGATGTGCAGACTGACGTGCACTTCGCGCTCGACGCACAGACGGTCACCACGGAACGAGGTTCAGCGATGGCCCTGTTCGTCGCCGCGTTTGTCGCCGTGTTCATGCTCGTCGGAATCTGCGTCGATGCCGCCACTGTGTTTCTCGGGCATCGTGAACTCGCCAACGCCACCAACGCGGCGGCCAACGACGCCGTATCGGGAATTGATCTAGACGCTTACTATGCGGGTGGCGGTTACACGATTGCCGACTCGCTGGCCAGAATTCTGGCTGAACGTTCACAAGCGTTCACGACCAGCAGCGATGTCGAGAACGTCGAGTTCGACGCACCCGTGAGACTCAGCGATACGAGCGTGCGGGTCTCCGCCCGCGGTGAGGTCCATCTGTTCTTCTCCAAAGCCTTCCCTTTCGTTTCGTCCACCATTCGGGTCCACGCGAGTTCCGTCGCTGATGCCCAGGGAGCGACACCGCCATGATAATGACTTTGCCCTCAGCCACTTCCCCAGACGACACCGTCACCGGGTCAAGAACTCGCGCCCGATTGACGCTCGCTGCACTTGTCGCAGCCATAGTCGCCGCCCCGGTAACGGCGCTGCGCATGCACGCCAACACCGGCACACCGGCGGGCGACCAGGCGGTCGTGCTGCTGCGTTGTGCAGCCGTGATCCTTGCGGCCTGGCTTTTCGTGTGCGTCGCCGCCGGAGTGTGGAACGCGATGACCGACCGCTCCGAAATCCCAATCACGAAGCGTTCCGACGCGCCGAAGGTTGCCGCGGCCACCCGGATTTCGCATCGGGTTTCGCCGTTTTGGATCCGGGCCCTCGCTCACAACGCCTTTGGAGCGGCGGTGGTGGTTACGGCTCTCACCACAAATCTCCCCGGCGTCGGCGCCGCAACCCGGCCCGCCACCGTCGCTGCGGCCACGACCCGCGCGTCATCCGTGCCAACGGCGACGATCGCGACCCGAGCCCGACGCAGTGCTCTTGGTACATCCGGGGTCACCGATTTCCGGCAGGAGTATCGGCTCGATCCATCGTCGGGGCAGCAATGGCCGGTGGTCGACGAACAGGCCGAAGCGCCCCTCACGGCTCCCCCGGCCGCGTCGGCGACAACAGTGAAACACCTGCCCGGTGTCGCCCGAATACCGCTCAGCGCCGTTCCCTCCACGCCACCGACAACACCCACGCAACCGTCGACACCCACGCCACCCACAACACCAACAACACCCACGACAACACCCACGACAACACCCACACCACCCACAACACCCACGCCAGCAACGCCCTCACCCCCGTCAACCATCACTCCGGCGACGTCCACCGCCGCACCATCGAACGCACCCATCCTGGGAACCCGGTCAGAAGGTCGAGTCGGACCGTCGGTCCCGGCCCCACCCGTCGGGACCGACGCGGACCCGACCCGGCACGTCGTCCAAGCCGGCGAATGCTTCTGGACCATCGCTGAGTCGACCGTTTTCCAGTCCAATGCACGGGCCGACGACCTCGACATCGTGCGCTACTGGCGCAGGTTGGTCGCGATCAACACAGCCAACCTTCCGGTACCCGACAATCCTGACCTGCTCTACCCGGGAACCCTTCTCCAGATTCCCCCGCTCTGACCGGAAGTGTCACGAAGCGCCATCATTGTTACTGCAATGGTTGCGCCGCCGCGGTAGGAGATCTCGTTAATCCAGTCTCCGCAAGAGCACCGGACCGTGTTGGAATACCGCTTCGATGAATCACTGGAACTCCCATTAGGCTGTTGGACCTATGTTGCCTCGTGTCTGGACGCCCTCAAGTTGGCGCGATCTTCCCGCCGTTCAACAGCCCGACTGGCCTGACGTGGGGGCGCTCGACGCGTCGCTCAAACGCCTCAGCCAGCTTCCACCGCTCGTGTTCGCCGGCGAAGCCCGTCTCCTGACTTCGGCGCTGGCCCGGGTGGTTGAGGGTAAAGCCTTTCTGCTCCAGGCCGGCGACTGTGCCGAAAGTTTCCACGACGTGTCGGCCGCGTCGATCCGCGACAAGCTGAAGGTCTTGCTGCAGATGGCGGCGATCCTCACGTACTCCGGCGGTCTTCCCGTCGTGAAGATCGGACGCATCGCGGGGCAGTTTGCCAAGCCGCGCAGTTCCAATACGGAAACCATCAATGGCGAGGTGTACCCGAGTTTCCGCGGCCATATCGTCAACGACGATGCCACCGATCAACTGGCCCGGATTCCGAATCCCGAGCGGATGATCGACGCCTACCACCAGTCAACGGCCACCCTGAACCTCCTGCGGGCGTTTACGAAGGGCGGATTCGCCGACCTTCGCCAGGTGCATTTCTGGAACCAGCAGTTCGTGGCCTCGAGCCCCGAGGGCCAACGCTACGAGCACGTCGCAGCCGGAATCGACGCCGCGCTCCGGTTCATGGCCGCCTGCGGCATCGACCTCTCCGACCAGGCTCCGATCCACCAGGTCGACTTCTACACGAGCCACGAGGCTCTGCTTCTCGGCTACGAGGAGGCCCTCACGCGTCAGGACACGCTCACGGGCCGGTGGTACGACTGCTCGGCCCACATGCTGTGGATCGGCGAACGCACGCGCCAACTCGACCATGCCCACGTCGAGTTCCTACGGGGTGTCAACAACCCACTCGGCTGCAAAGTCGGACCGACGGCCACGACCGAGGAAGTGCTTGGTCTCTGCGAGGCCCTCAACCCCGAGCGCATCCCGGGCCGCCTCACCCTCATCTCCCGCATGGGAGCGAAAAAGATCGCAACCGCGCTTCCTCCCCTACTCGAAGCGGTCCGTGATTCCGGCCATCCCGTGGCGTGGATCTGCGACCCGTGCCACGGCAACACGTTCACGTCGGAGTCTGGGCTCAAGACCCGTCACTTCGACGACGTGGAGGCCGAGGTCACCGGGTTCTTCAAGGCCCATCGCGACAGCGGCACGTGGCCCGGTGGCTTGCATATCGAGCTCACCGGTGACAACGTGACCGAATGCATCGGCGGAAGCGACGATGTGGCCGATGTGAACCTCCCCGACAACTACACGACGATGTGCGACCCGCGTCTCAACGCCCGCCAGTCGCTTGATTTGGCGTTCAGCACAGCTGAGCTACTCCGAAACTAAGGGCACATATCGTTATGCCGGACGCAGCGACCGCGGCGTTCGGTGTGCTCCGGAATCTCCGCTCCTGAGCGAGATTGGGTGGGGTTGTCTTGGGTCGGCCTAAGAATTCACACCCAGTCGATCGGCGACCGCGTTCGCGTTGCGTTACTGGTAGTTGATGAACATCGGGATCGGTGCCAGCGGCAGCACTTCCGCCGGTCCCATGATCGGCACGTCGTTCTTGTAGAACAATTTGAATCCGGTCAACGTCGTGGGCATTCCCGCCTTGGCCACGCGGTAGGAATTGAGCTTCGTTTTGGGCGGCCCGAAGCCATCCATGTTCACGAGTAGGCGAACCGACGCAGGAACCGTGATCTGGGTTGGATTCGTG
>JANMZO010000265.1:0-18304 GCA_031383405.1 Acidimicrobiia bacterium
GGCTACACCGACGTGCTCTCGGTGGCCGGTGGCTTCGGCAAGTGGAAGGACGAAGGCCGGGCCTGGAAGACCCCGGTCGTGCTCACCGCCGACCAGAAGATCCGCTACATGCGTCACCTCCTGCTGCCCGAGGTGGGTACCGAAGGCCAGGCCAAGCTGCTCGGCAGCAAGGTGCTCATGCTCGGCGCCGGTGGTCTCGGGTCGCCCAGTGCGCTCTACCTCGCCGCGGCCGGGATCGGCACGATTGGCATTATCGACATGGACGTCGTCGACGCATCAAACCTGCAGCGTCAGATCCTGCACAACCTCGACCGTATCGGTGATCGCAAGGTCGACTCGGCGAAGAAAACCCTGACGTCACTTAATCCCGACGTCAACGTGGTCACGTACGACACCCGCCTCGGTGCTGACAACGTGCTCGACATCATTGACGGCTACGACATCATTGTCGACGGCACCGACAACTTCCCGACGCGTTACCTACTCAATGACGCTTCGCTCAAGAAAAAGATCCCCGTGGTCTTCGGCGCCATCTTCCGCTTCGAAGGTCAGGTCTCGATTTTCGATCCGTACAACGGTCCGTGTTATCGCTGCATGCTGCCGGAGCCGCCGCCAGCCGAGATGGCGCCGTCTTGCGCCGAGGCCGGCGTACTCGGTGTCCTTCCCGGCATCATTGGTTCGCTGCAGGCGATGGAGGCGATCAAACACATCCTCGGCCTGGGCGACAGCCTCGCCGGACGCCTCCTGACCTACGACGCGCTTGAGCAGTCGTTCCGCACCTTCAAGCTCAGGCGTGACCCGAACTGCCCGGCCTGCTCCATCGACCCCAACGACATCGTCATTGCCGAATACGACGAACTCTGCATGCCGCACCGTCATTAGCATTAGCCAGGGGCTCCGCAGCGTTTCTCCAAAAGCGGTCCGGCGGCCAAACGGGTTTATCGTCTCCGAATGCCCAAACGCAGCTTCGTTATCGACACCGACACCGCTTCCGACGATGCAGTCGCGCTGCTGCTCGCCCTTACCGAACCCGAGGCAACGGTTCGTGCCGTGACCATCGTGGCCGGCAACGTGCCGCTGCCGCTCGCGGTTCGTAACGCGTTGGCCACGCTATCGCTCGTACCTGGAGGCGAAGCCGTTCCGACATTTGCAGGCATGGAGGGTCCCCTCATCCGACGCCTCGAAACTGCCCAGAACGTCCACGGCGCAGATGGAATGGGCGGTGCCCCGCTACCGGCGGCCAAATCGACCGCTGCGGCGGGGCACGCCGTCGATGCGCTGCGGAAGATCGCGGCTGAAGAACCCGGTCAGCACGAACTCATAACGCTCGGTCCGTTGTCCAACGTGGCGACGGCGCTGTTGCTTGACCCGCTCCTCCTCACCAAGTTCTCCAACACCACCATGATGCTCGGGGCGCCCGACGGGGTAGGAAACGTCTCGACCCTTGGGGAGTTCAACGCCTGGGCCGATCCCGAGGCTGCCGCAATTGTCTTGGCGGCGCCGGGCCGAAAGACGATGGTCGGCTGGAACATATCTCGGCTGTTCGCCGTAGTCGACCCGGCGCTACGGGATGAGATCAGTAGCGCAGGCCCGCTCGGGAGCTTCATCGTCGATATCAACGTTGATGTCGACCACTATGCGCGCATCGAAAGTGGGCTCGCGGGCTTTGATCTACCCGACCCGATCGCAGTCGCGATCGCCCTCGATCCTTCCATCGCAACCAAGACGACCTTCGAGTTCGTCGGCGTGTCATGCGATGCCGCCACCCGCGGTCAGACCTACGTTGACCGGCGACATACGGCGGCTCCACCGAACTGCACAATTGTGTGGGAAGCCGACGATCGGGCTTTTCAGCGCAGGGTCTTGGCCGCCGCGGCGTTCGGCCGGTGAGCCAACGCAGACAGGCGAACCGGCGCCGATCGACGGGTGAGCGCAACCGCTGGAACCCGGGCGGGCAGAATCAACCTGTGGCGCAGACCTCAAGAGGGACCAACGGGCCGCCTGACACGTTCTCCCGCGTGTATTGGGGCTCGAAGTAGAATCCGATGCCACGCACGGTGACGAGTGCATCTTGGTGTCCGGCGCTGAGGAATTTGGATCGAAGATGCGCGAGGTGGGTATCGAGGACGTTCGGGGCACCGAACCACTTGTCTCCCCACACGCGGTCCATGAGCTCTTGCCGCGCGGCGACTTCGCCGGGCATCTCCGCCAACATCCGAAGGATCTCAAACTCGGTCTTCGTAAGAGTAAGGAGTGTCGATCCAACGACAACTTTACGCCGGGCCAGATCGATGTCGAGCGTGCCGACCACGATATGGCGGGCCTTGCTTAAAATTCGGCGTGAAGCAAGGTGCTGGAACAATTCCGAGTACCCGGCGGTGACCTCATGAATCGACGCCACACCGATCGCGCGGGCGGCAGTCTCCTGCTGCTCGGAAACGCCGTGTGCCACGATGTGGATTGGAGCCTTCGAATGCAGGCTGATCACCCGGCACAGCTTCAAGGCATTGATGATCCCGGCATCGGCCTGGATCACCAGGTTGCTCGGGTTCTGGGTCTCCAGTTGCTCAAGCATCTCGACGAGATCGTCAAAGGTTTGAATCGCTCCGAATTCGGGAGAACTGTCTGACCACCGGAACGGTTGTCGGACAGTTCTGGGAAATCCAAAGACAGGGCCATCTTTCGTTATCTGTTGCACTTGTTCTCCTCGTCAAAACAACGTTTTCGCCTAATCAGGGTTTCTACACGACTTCCAACCGAATTAGCGGTACCCCCCCGTCAGAAGTTAGGAGTTTCTTCGAATTCATGGCAATGCTGATGAAAAACTATGAATATCTTGAATGATGAGAATCTCTGAGTTGCAGGAGTCGGCGTTGAGGTGCGACCTCTGGGCCGGGTAACGCCGTCACAGTCGATGGCCCGGGTTTGAGCCGGAGGGAAGGCGCGCGCCGGCCCAGAATTTCTGAAACGACTGATTTCACGTCAGCGTCGATATGCGCCAGAATCCACCGGTGAGCCTGGAGAGCCTCAGTATGGCGTCGCCGGTGGGTGAACTGCGGATCGTGGTGTCGGGTGCCGGCGTTGTTGCCATTCTTTGGGCCAACGAACACAAACTCCGCGTCCGGTTCTCCGAAGAACTTGAGCCCGTCGATCGGCCAAGTGCAGTTTGCGCCCAGGCGGTCGAGCAGTTGAACCGGTATTTTGATGGAAGTCTTCAGGAGTTTGCGCTACCACTCGACCTCCGGGGCACACCCTTTCAGATCACCGTTTGGCGGGCGCTCGCGACGATTCCCTACGGGCACATGGCCAGCTATAAACAGCAGGCGCAGCGCATTGGTTCACCTGCAGCGGTGAGGGCGGTCGGGGCGGCGAACGGATGCAATCCGCTGTCGATCGTTCTTCCCTGCCACCGGGTGATCGGTTCAGACGGATCTCTGACGGGCTTCGCGGGCGGTCTCGATGCGAAACGGGCGCTTCTCGAGTTTGAACTTCGCGTGTCGATGGGCGACCAGACGCCGATGGCTCCGGTAACCCCGCTTCGTGGTGGGCGGGTTCGTTAGCGAGGCGGCCAGCCCGGTTTCCCGACTCCGACCTGTCCACGCTCAGCAGTCGAGGATTTCGACCCGGAGACGCTTGTTGCCCTTACCCTTCGACTCGGTCTTGTCGACTCTGATGCGCCCGACCTCACCCGTTGAACGGACGTGCGTGCCCCCGTCGGCCTGCCTGTCAAGGCCAACAATGTCGACCACTCGGATCTCGGTGACACTTGCCGGGATCAGGTTGACCTTGGTGCGAATGAGTTGCGGGTCGACCAGGGCTGCGGCATGAGGGAGAAACGCGACCCGGATCGGTCGGTCGGCCGCGAGTTCGTGATTGACAAGGCTCTCGATCTCCGGGCCGAAACCTTCGGGTAGCGGATCAAATGCGAAATCCATCCGGGCTTTGAGAGGCTCCATGTTTCCACCGGTTACCGGTACGTTCCAGCGGTTCCAGATCACGCCGCACAAGACGTGAAGTGCGGTGTGGGTTCGCATCAACTGATGCCGTCGCTCCCAGTTGACCGTTCCGCTGACCACGCTCCCGACGGTCGGAACCGCCCCGTGAAGCGTGTGCCAGACAACGCGGCCGCTCTTTCGCACTTCTACGACCGCAGCGGGTTCGAGCCCGGATGCTCCGAGCGTTCCCGTATCGTGTGGCTGACCACCGCCCGTCGGATAGAACAGCGTTCGATCGAGCGCCACAGATTGGCCTTCGACGCTGATCACCGTAGCGGTGAAGGTGGTCTCATAGGCATCACGCAGGTACAGCAGTTCCGAATGGAGGTCGGCGGCGAGGTCGGCGGCGCCGCCATCGAGTGTGTCCTCCATCTATGCGTTCCCGATCACGAGGTTGATTGCTTCGGCGAGGTCCATGTCTTTGACCGTCACCCGGTTGCCCGACGAATGGGTGGTCAGTGTTATATCGACGCGGTTCCAGGCGTTGGTCCACTCCGGGTGGTGATCATGTTGCTCGCACAGCAACGCTACACGCGACATGAATCCCCAAGCTTCGCTGAAGGAGTGGAAGCGGATCGACCGGGTTAACGCGTCGTCTTCGAAGGTCCAGCCGATTGGAACGTCAAGAGCCCGGTGTTCGTGAATCTCTGCCATGCTGCATCGTCCCACAGAGCAGTGACCGCGTGCCCAAGACTCGCCGTGACTCTGTACCAAACGGGTCGAATCGTCATCGGCCACGGTTTCAAAATAGGCGCGGCCAACAGTTTTCGTTGACCGTTTGGCGAAAGGTGTCGGGCGAACGGACTTCGTCCGAGACGTTGGCCCGATGATCACGAGAACGAGACGTGGGGAAGCCGGACGGGCCGAAAACCGTCTGCCGGTAGACTGGACGAATCATGACTGAATCACCCCGCACGTACGTCATCCACACGTACGGCTGTCAGATGAACGAGCACGACACCGAGCGCATCGCCGGACTGCTCGAAGCCGATGGTCTGGTGGCCGTCGACGACGAAGAAGACGCCGATGTCATCGTCTACAACACCTGTACCATTCGCGAAAATGCCGACAACCGCCTGTTCGGCAACCTTGGGCATGTCAAGCAGATCAAAGACCGCAAGCCCGGAGTGCAGATCGTCGTCGGCGGCTGTCAGGCGCAGAAGGACCAGGGCATCATTCAGAAGCGGGCCCCCTGGGTCGATGTCGTGTTCGGGACCCACAACGTGCACCGGGCCGCGGAATTGATCCGCGAGGCCCAGCGCTCGGGTCCCATCATGGAGATCTTCGAGGAGTCGGAGAAGTTTCCAAGCGCGCTTCCGGTTCGGCGCAACGAAGCCTGGTCGGCGTGGCTCACCATCCAGATCGGGTGCGACAACTCCTGTGCGTTCTGCATCGTCCCGTCGGTCCGCGGCGTGGAGATCAGCCGGACGTTCGCCGAGGTGGTTGCCGAAGCGAAGGCGCTCGCCGAGGCCGGCACCGTTGAGATCACGTTGCTCGGCCAGAACGTCAATTCCTACGGTCGTGACCTGACCACGGCGTGGCGGGCCAGCGACGACTGGCGGTCCGCCGAGGCCGCCGATGCATGCGGAGCTGAGTGGGTCGCCGACAAACGCGGGGCGCGGGCCCGCCCGTTGTTCGCGGACCTCTTGCGAACAATTGGTTCGGTTGAAGGCATTCGACGCGTGCGTTACACGTCGCCGCACCCGAAGGACCTCCGGCCAGAAACGATCGAGGCGATGGCCACCACGCCGACTGTCATGCCGCACCTTCACCTGCCGTTGCAGTCGGGCAGCGACCGAGTTCTCGCCGCTATGCACCGGGGCTATACGGTTGAGCGTTATCTGGAGAAGCTCGCTCTGGCGAGGGCGTCGATCCCCGACCTCGCCGTCACGACCGACATCATCGTGGGATTTCCCGGCGAGACCGAGGAAGACTTCGAAGCAACCATGGCCGTTTGCGCGGAAGTGCAATATGACAACTGCTTCTCGTTCATATTCTCGCCGCGCCCGGGAACAGCCGCGTTCGGCATGGTCGACCGGTTCGTGCCCGAAGGCGTGATCAATGAGCGTTTCGGCCGCCTGAAGGTCGTACTCGATCGCTCGTCGTTGCTGAAGAACGAAGCTCGTGTCGGACTAATTGAGGAGTTGCTCGTCGAAGGCCCGTCGAAACGTGATCCTCTGATAACAAGCGCGCGTACGAAGCACAACAAGCTAGTCCACTTCGCGTACATCGACGGATTCGGCACCCAACGGCCGCTCCCGGCGGGAACCTTTGTCGATGCCCGCATCACGTCGGCGGCTCCCCACTTCCTGCGGGCGCAATTTCTGGCCATAACCGCCAGACCCAGACACAAGGTCCGCATTCCGGTCGCTGCGCTCTGACCCGCCCGACCCTCAGCTCATGTCCACGATCTTCCACATCGCCGAGAAGTCCGCATGGGAATCGGCGCAGACCACTGGTTCGTACCGGGTCCCGAGCCTCGACTCGGAGGGCTTTATTCACCTTTCGACCCCGGACCAATACATAGCGACAGCCAACCGGTACTACCACGGCCGGTCTGACCTCGTGTTGCTTGAGGTCGATCCGGATGTGCTGAGCGACCTCCGCTACGAGCGGTCGACGAACGATGAACTGTTTCCGCACCTCTACCGTGAGCTCCCGACGTCGGCAGTACTACGTGTGCATAAGTTCGTACCAACGGACGACGGCTCGTTCGCTGTCCCCTGAGCGTTTATGTCCACGTTTTGACATGTATGTCGTGCAAAGTGTGGACATAAACCGTGCTTCGCGGTCATTCGGAGCGGCTTGCGGTCTGCCACGCCGACCATAAGCGCGCGTAGTGCCCGTCGGGTCGACCGACCAGTTCACCCGGCGCACCGTCCTCGACGATGGCACCCGCCTCCATTACGACGACGCGATCAGCTCGGGCGGCTGTGGTGAGTCGGTGCGCAATTACGATGGTCGTGCGACCGGAGGCAAGGTGCATGATGGTTTCCGCCAGGCGGGCCTCGGTGGTGGCATCGACCGATGACGTGGCTTCGTCGAGAACGAGGATGGAAGGATTGCACGCCCGGGTGCGGGCCAGCACGACCAGTTGGCGTTCACCGGCCGACAGCAGCGCCCCGCGCTCGCCGACATTGGTAGCGAGCCCCGATGGCAACGCTCGGATCCAATCGCCGATGCCAAGCTCGTCGAACAACGCGAGTTTCCCGGTATCGTCGAGCGCAGGATCGGCCAGCGACAGGTTGGCGCCGATAGTGGTATCGAAGAGGAAGGGATCCTGCGGGACGAGTTGCACCCGCCGACGCAGTTCCTCGAACGACACGCTCGAGACATCAATCCCTCCGAGCCGAACGGTGCCGTCGTCTGGATCCGCAGTTCGGACGAGAAGACGGGCCAACGTGCTTTTACCCGAACCCGTGGCTCCCACGATCGCAATGGTGCTTCCAGCGACAACGGAGAGGTTCAAGTTGTCGATCGAAAAGCCGGTTCGGGGCGGGTCAGGCAAATCACCGCCTGCTTGGGCTGTCGACTCGGCCGAACGGATCGGGTAACGGAAGCTGAGATGTTCGAATTCGATGCTCAGAGATCCCGAAGGTAAGGGCAGCGGCCGATCGGGCTCCTGAACCTCAGCGCGCATATCAAGAAGATCAAGGACACGTGTGATTCCAGCAGCCGCCCGCTGCGTCTGATCGACGACCTCGGAGAGTTCCCCGAGTGGTTCGAGAAAACGCGACACGAGAAACACGAAGCCGATGAGTGTGCCGGCTGACAGCGATCCCCGTTCTCCCAGCCGAAGGCCAAGGAGGAGAACGGTGATTACTGCGGCCACCTCGAAGACCTGATTGCCCACTCCGAGGATGGCCGACTGAATTCCGGCCTTAACGTTGGCTGAGCGACGTCGATCAGATGCGTCGACTGCGGCCTCACCAACGAGACCTTCCGCCTGGTAGGCCCGTATCAGCGATGCCCCACCGATAAGTTCTGATACCTGGCCGAGGTAGTCTCCGACGTGCTCGCGGACCTCGCCGTGTGAGGACCGGAGCCTTCGCTGCATGATCCTCATGAACGGCACCAACGGTGAGGTCACCACGAACGTCATCAGGGCGAGGCGCCAGTCGATGATCATCATGGCGATCCCGACGACGAACATGACGACCGCGTTGGTGATCCAGGCAATCGCTGACCACGAGAAGAACTCCGACAGCGACTCGACATCACTGGTGGCCCTCGCGACAAGCACGCCCCGTCGCTGCTCACCGTGCTGCTGGAGTGAAAGGTCGAGGATGTGCCGCACGATCCGTTCTCTCAGTACGGCGAGTCCGCGCTCCGATGTGGTGCCGAGTCGCACGACCGCAGTGCGGGTGGCCAGAGATGTCGCGATCAGCCCGAAGCCGCTGATCGCACACAACGTGGCGACATACCCGAAACGGACACCGTCGGAGCGAAAGCCCCGATCGATCGACTGCCGCAACAGCAGCGGCACGACGAGTCGCCCGAAGGCGCCAACCAGTGCGAGTGCCAAGGTGGGCTTCCACCCGTCCTGGAATTCCGGCACGGAACGCCATGCGCGTCGAAGCACGGCGCCGCTCGGGACGTGAAGGTCCCCGTTGTCGGTGAGGGTGTCGATCTGGCTCATGGGTCTGTTTTCTTCATGAGCTCTGCAACGCTTCGACCAGGGCTCGGTAGTCAGGAGACGAGACGAGAAGCTCATCGTGGGTGCCATGAGCCACGACCCGACCCGCGTCAAGGACTACCACCGAGTCCGCGTAGGAGATCGTCGACGGACGCGACGCGACCAGTACCATCGTGCGGGCCAGATCCGTAGTGCTAAGCGCGCGAAGTATTTCGGCTTCAGTAGCTGCGTCGAGTGCCGACGTGGTGTCGTCGAGAAGGATCACCTCGCTGTCACGGGCCAGGGCCCGCGCGAGAGCCAGTCGTTGTCGTTGCCCACCCGATAGCGAGACACCGCGCTCGCCGAGTCGGGTCCTGCTCGTATCGGGCAGCGTATCGATGAACTCTGACGCATCGCTTACCTCCACGGCGATTCGTGTGCGTCTTGGATCAAGCGGTGCGCCGAGGGTGAGGTTGTGTTCGATCGTCCCTGAAAGTACCAGCGGCTCCTGGAAAACCATGGATATCCGATCGCTGGCGGTGCCCCTTGATCCCGATGTTGGAATGTCAACACCGGCAAGTACATGAAGCAGGGTCGATTTACCGGATCCCGTGGCGCCGACGATCGCGGTTTTGGAGCCTTTCGGGATGCGCAGCGAGACGTTGTCGAGTGCTCGCCGCCCGTCGTCGTGAATAAGCGTGACGTTGTGCAGGTCGATCACGTCGTGAGTGTTGGCAGGTAGACGAGCCGCCGGCCGGGCGGGAACCGGCTGGTCAAGCAGGGCCTGCACCCGAACGGCGCCAGCCCGCGATCGGGGCATTTCGAACATGGCCCACGCCAGCAACTGCAGTGGCCAAACCATGAGGTTGTAGAGCGACACGACGGCCACGACATCACCAACCGACATGGCCTGGGCCCGCACCCTCCACGCCCCAAGCGCGATGAGGCCAACGTTGATGAGTTGCGGGAGCAGCGTCTCCAGAGTGTTGACCGCACTGCGAAGTCGGACGATCAGCAGTTTGTGATTGCGGAGCTGGACGATCCTGGCCCTGGCCGAGTTGAACATGTGCTGCTCCAGGCCGAGGGCTTTCACTGCGGTGATCCCATCGACTGTTTCGTGCACTACGCCGGCCAACTGGGCGACATCTTCCTGTACTGCGATGTTCGGTGATTCGGCTCGGGACTGGAACCGCTCGTTCAGCAGGAGTGTGAGGGGAAGCACGATCGCCGAAACGATCGCCATGGGCACGTCGACCGACAGCAACCATCCGAGGGAGATCACGATGAGAGCGATCACACCAAGGCTGTAGGGGAGCGGTTGAAGCACCGAGGTGGCCGACTCGGGGTCGTTGTCGGCGTTAGCCAGAAGTGTGCCGGTCGGATGGCGACGGTAGAACGAAAGCGGTTGTTGGAGCAGATGGTTCACGACGAGCCTGCGCCAGATGTGGGTATTGCCGTGAGCGAGCCGACCCGCGTTGAAGCGCCTGAGCAACGCGGATGCGAGTCGGAGCCAACCAATCGCACCCAGCACGATGATCAGCGAGAACTTGTGGTGCTTGGCATAGGCGACCGATGCCACGGAAGCACCAGGGTCGAGGAGCGGTCGAATGACTCTGTCGACCACGCGGCCGAGCGCCCGACTCCAGGCGACGGTGAATGCGGCGAACAGTGTGGCACCCGCTATGGACAGGAAGAACAGCTTCGGCTCTCGACGGGCATAGAGCGCAAGAAGCCGAAGGTCGCCGGCCCAGTGCCGGTGGTGCACGGTCTCGGTCCCGGATTCGGTATTGGGCACGGTCCCGGATTCGGGCATGGTCTCCGATGATGGCTGACCGGCTGACACGACCCTCCATTCTGACACCGCCCGCCGTCTCACTGGTTACGATTTCGGTTCTTATGCGAGCGTTGGTGCAACGGGTGGTTCGAGCCGAGGTCCGAGTCGACGGGGACGTGGTCGGCTCAATCGGACGGGGTCTCTGCGTGCTGGTGGGTGTCACGCACACCGACACAGTTGCTGAGGCCAAGAAGTTGGCTGCGAAACTCTGGAATCTGAGGATCATCGATGATGACGGAGGCGTGCCCAACCTCTCGATCGCCCAGACCACGAAAGAGTTGCTGATTGTGAGTCAGTTCACCCTTTACGGCCACACCGGCGTTGGACGCCGTCCGTCGTGGACCGCCGCGGCCCGGCCCGAGCAGGCCGAGCCGTTGATCGTTTCGGTCGTCGACGAGTTACGAACTCTGGGCGCCACCATTCAGACCGGAAGGTTCCGGACGGAAATGGCGGTCGAACTGATCAACGACGGCCCATTCACGGTGATTGTCGATGTCTGACGGGTGATGTCTGACTGGCAATGCCTGACCGGTGATGTCTGACCGGCGGTACCCAACTCAGTGATTCCCGCTACCCGACTTGACTGATTCGTGTGCTGCCGGACACCTTTTCGACTGAGTTGGGTACCGGCAGGTGCCGGAGTCTCAAATGGCGATGTCGTCGGCCGAGCCTTCGCTCACCGCGGCTGGCGCACCGGCGGCGCGCAGCACGGTGACCCATAACGGTGCGGCGACGGATCCCGACTGCGGGTTGGATGCCGCAGAGTGTATGGACCTCCACACCTTCTCGGCCGTGGCAGGCATGTCGAGGTGACGTATCCCAAGATGGGAGAGCGCGTCGCACACGGCGTTTTGGACTGCAGGTGTCGATCCGACCGTGCCGGATTCACCGATGCCTTTCGCCCCTAGCTCGTTGAGCGGCGACGGAGTCTCCAACTCGATCCGCTCAAAGCTTGGAAGCTCGGCCGACGAGATGATGCCGTAGTCGGCGAAGTTTCCCGTCTGCGGGTTGCCGTCGGCGTCGTAGACCATCTCCTCCAGGAGCGCCTGGGCGGCACCTTGTGCTATGCCGCCGTGCACCTGTCCGGCCACAATGAGCGGATTGAGGATGCGGCCGGCGTCGTCGCATGCGATGTAGCGCACAATACGAACCTGGCCGGTTTCGGTGTCGATCTCGACGATCGCGCAGTGAACGCCGCTCGGGAATGTGGCGCCGTCCTGGCGGAAATCGAACTCGGCGAAGACCTGCTCGCCGCGTGACGATGCGAGGTTCGCGACCTCCACCCAACTTCTCGCTATTGAGGGTGTGCCGGCCACGTGGAACCTGGCTGCGGCGGCGTCGAGCACGACGTCGTCGACGCTGGCTTCGAGCAGTTCGGCGGCGAGTGACCGGGCCAGGTCGACGACCTTGGCCGAAGCACCCCAAATGGCCGAGCCGGCGATCTGGAGGGACCGTGATCCACCCGTAAGTCCACCGCGCGGCACCGCGTCAGTGTCGCCGTGGATGACTTCGATGTCGGCCATGTCGATGCCGAGCCGCTCACTGATCAGCATCGACCAACTCGTGTCGTGGCCGGTGCCGTAGGGAAGTGAACCAGTACGCGCGCGTACTTTTCCGGACGGAAGCACTTCGACACTTCCGTATTCGGGTGAGCCACCAGCACCGGTGATCTCGACGTAGGCCGAGAGTCCGATGCCGAGCAGGACCTTGTCTCCGGCGGCCCGGCGGCGCTGCTGGTCGGCCCGCAGATCGCCGTAGCCTGCTGCGTCGAGCACCTTGTTCAGAGCGGTCTCGTAGTCGCCGCTGTCGTAGGTCGCGCCCGTGGCCGTTTGATACGGGAAGTCTGATGGCTGGAGGAAGTTCTTGCGGCGGACTTCGGCGGGGTCCATCCCTATTTCCTTGGCGAACACGTCGATGATGCGCTCGATCACGGCACTCGCCTCGGGCCGGCCGGCACCGCGGAAGGGAACGACCGGCGTGGTGTTCGTCAACACCGAAGTTGAGGCGTAGTCGACGTTGCGGAGCGCGTAGACACCCGGCATCATCATCTTCGTGAGGTTCGGCAGGAACGCTCCGTAGCGCGGGTACGCGCCGCCGTCCTGCAGAACCGAGAGCCGGTAGCCCTCGATGGTGCCATCGCGTCGCCCGCCCATTTCCGCGTACTGGATCTGGGCGCGGCCGTGACCGAGGTTCACCATGTCATCAGAGCGCGACGAGAACCAGCGCACCGGTCGGCCGATATGTCGGGCGATCCAGGGGAGCAGCACATCTTCGGGATAGGGGGTGGCCTTCGCCCCGAACCCGCCGCCAACGTCGGGCGTGATGACGCGGATGCTCTCTACCGGAATGCCGAGGCCGGCGGCGATCACCCCACGGAACGGATGCGGACCCTGGTTGCTCGACCAGTGGTGGAGGCGCCCGTTCGAATCCCAGGCTGAAGCGGCGGACCGGGGTTCCAGGGGTGAGGGCGCGATCTTCGAGTTGACGATGCGCTGGCGCACGACAACTTCGCAGCCGTCGAGGCTGATCTGCTCCCCGGCCGGGATGCCCATCGAAGTATTCGATCCGTGGTCCGGGTGAAGGAGGTTGGTGGATGCGGCAGCAGTTTCAGGGTTCACGACCGCTTCGAGTGGTTCGTAGTCGACAACGATCAACTCGGCGGCGTCGGGGCCCTGCGAGGCGTGCTCGGTCACAATCGCGGCGATGGGCTCACCGACGTAGCGGGCCGTGTCGGTCACCAACCAGGGGCGGCCGAGGGTCTTCGGGAACATGGGAAAGTCGGCCGGGAAGACAGTGAGGGCCGGGTCCTTCGCCAGGTCAGCGGCGGTGATGATCGCCACAACGCCGGGTGCGTTCAACGCTTCGGTGACGTTGATCGATCCGATTCTGGCGTGCGCCATCGTGGAGCGGAGGTAGAAGACGTGCGCGGCGTTGGCCAGCAATGGATCGTTTACGTCGGCGACGTAGGTGCCCCCGGTTGTGAGCATTCGTGGGTCTTCAACTCGAAGTACAGGGTGGCCAAGGATTGATCCGGATCGCATGCAATGGTGTTAGGCGAGATCCGCCGTCTATGCAAGTCCGGGTGAGATCGTTTTCGACCGGTAGCCTGAGTGCCGATTCATTCGGTGCTCACGCGTCTGAACGATTGCGCCTCTCGTGTCAGGTTGCGCCTCCGGTGTCGCACTCGGGCCGCAACGTGGCACTCCAGCCGCAAACGTCTCCCGAAAGTCGCCGGCGGGCGGATCTCCACCCGACAACTTGGATTCGTCCCCCCAACTGAGCTACAGGTATGCGCGCTTATTGCTGAAGGTCTCACGAACCCGCAGATTGCCGGCCGTTTGTTCATGGGACAGGCGACGGTGAAGACCCACGTGACCCACGCACTCGCCAAGATGGCGATGACCACCCGGTCGGAGTTGGCCGCTGAAGTGGCCCGGCGACGCTAGCAGTAGAAGCTGGTCGGGGTCAGCCGGTTTGGCCCGCCCTGTAGTGGCGTCGGCACAGGAGTTCGTAGGTGACGATGTCGCCGAAGAGTGGCTCGTCCATCGGGGCTTCAGTGTCGCCGACCACGACGGTTTCGCCTTCGTAGACAATCTCACCGTTGACGAGTCGGGCATTGTGGGTAGCGCGTTCACCGCACCAGCAGCGAATTTCGACATGAAGTTGGATATGCTCGTCGGCCAGTTCCAGCATGCGGCGGGTTCCGTCGAAGAGCTTGCCCCGGAAGTCGGTGACGAGCCCGAATGCGTAGACATCGGCGCCGAGGTCATCGACCACCCGTGCAAGCTGTTCGATCTGATCGAACGAGTAGAACTGGGTTTCGTCGCACACGATGTAGTCAATTCCCCCGTGCTCTGACACAACGCGTTTGGCAAGAGAGAAAATGTCGAGGTCATCGGTGACCTGGACCGCTTCCGACGAAACACCCAACCGACTGGAAACCCGAGCCCCCTCGCGGTCAAGCTGCGACAGGAGAAGGCCCCGCTTGTGGCGACGGGAAAGATTGTGATGGATCTGGAGCGCGAGTGTGCTCTTTCCTGAACCCATCGTACCGTAGGAAAAGCGAAGGACTGCCATAGCAAAGAAGGACCGTACAACACCTGAACCGAGAAGGGCCCGTCGCGGTCCTCGAGTGGCCCGTCGTGTCCGTCGTGTCCGTCGTGTCCGTCGTGTCCGTCGTGTCCGTCGTGTCCGTCGTGTCCGTCGTGTTTGGAAGGCGGACCGTTTTCTGAACGAGATGTTGTTCAGAAACGTTTCCGCAAGCGACGCCGCAGAGCAGTAATTTTGCCTATTTGAATACGTACGGTGGTGCGATTCGTCGGCTCTTGTTCGCAATTGACCTCCGGCGTTGCTACCTTCTCAGGGGTTGTTCACAACGGAAGGCCTGTCGTGGCGCCATGGGGCCCGGATTGTTCGTCCAGGGCAACGATTCACAAGTTCTCGCTACTCCGCGTTCGCGGTCGGTCAAGAAACGGGCTTCTCGGTGCTTCACTACTTCTGGCAGTCCTGGCTGTTTGTCCTTCCTGTCTTTGCTTTGGGATTTCTGGTGGGCTACCTGTGGTGGCGCCTGCGTTGGCGCAAGGTCGCCAGCAGCCAAGTCATCCGTGGTTCGACACCGGAATCTGCGAAAGGTGTGGTTTCGGGCCCGACAGGCGACACTGCTGAGCCGCCCGAGCCCGACAATCGTCAGCTGACACCGGTGGCTGATCCTGGCAATCAGTCACGAGCCTTCTCGGCGCTGCAGTTTGAGTTGAACGGCCTGCGCGTTGCGCTCTCGGAGCGCGACGCTCAGATCGCGATTCTCAAAAAGGTTGCGGGACCACAGGCTGACTCAACAATCGGAGCCAACAGCGAGGAGCTGACGAAGCTTCGGGGCGAACTCGCTGACGCCAGGGTGGAACTCGCCGACCGGACCCGTGACCTGACCGCGCCGAGGGCCGACGCCTCCACGGCCCTGGCCAATCTCGCTGCGGCCAAGGACGAGCCCGTTGGCGTCGCGAAAGCCGATCATGAAAAGGCGCTTTCTGAGGCACGCATCGATAGCGACCGGCTTGTCTCGGGCCTTCGTGCGGATCATGAGGAGGCGTTGGCGAAGTATCGTCGCCGCGCGGAGGCGGCCGAAAGCGAACTTCAGTCTGCTCGTGCTTCGACAACCGGAATGCAGGCCGAGATAGCCCGTCTCCGCCAAGAACTTGGATCGCACTCCGGCGGGGCGGAAAAGGCCACGAACGAATTGTCCGCGCTGCGGGTACAGCTGACTGCCGCGCAGAGCGACGTCAAGGCGCTCGGTGAGGTGGCAGCCGGTCACGAATCGGCCGTGGAGGATCACCGGAATACAGTCACGGTATTGAAGAACGACATAGACGGTCTTCGTGCCGAGGTCGATCAGGCCTACGGTGAGGCTGAGGCTCTTCGCAGCGAACGGCAGAGCCTCGTGGAGGATCGCGACGGCGCTCTCGGGGAACTCGACCGTCTCCGCCCGGAACTCGGCCAGTCACGAACCGAACTCGAGAGGCTGAGGAGCGAGCTCATCAACCTCCACGCGCAGCGTCAGAGCGCCGAAGCGCAGCGCGACGACGCCCATACCGAGCTTGATCGACTCCGGGGTGAGATGGCGCAGTTGGGGAATGATTCCGACTCGCTTCGTGAACGGCATGACCAGCTTCTCGGGCAGCATCAGAGCCTGGTGGGCGAACGAGATGGTTCGCTTGGCGAACTCGATCGCGTTCGAGCTGAGTTGCAGCGTCTTCAGGAAGAGTCAGGTGGTCTGCGGGGTGAGCGTGACTCGCTCGTATACGAGCGCGATGGAGCCCGCGGTGAACTCGAACTAGTCACTGGTGAACTCGACGCCGTCCGTCAGGAACTCGGTCGTGGAGCCCCTGAGGCTGACTCCCTACGGGCTGAGCTCGAAGCGGCGAAGGCTGAACGTGAAGTGTTACGGGACCGGTTGGGTGACGCGTTTGGCGAACTCGATGTCACGAGGTCCCAGCACGAAGGGCATCTCGCCATATTGCGGGCTGAACACGACCGATCTTTGGCAGACCGGGAGGCAACGCTCGCACAGGAACACGCCAGCGCGTTGGCGGAAGTCGCCGCACGACTTCAGCAAGGAGGTGCTCCCTCAAGCGGGTTTCCCGGGTTGGCGGCCCCCGCAGCGGTGGGCCGCGACACCACGGGTCAGCCGAAGGACGACCTGCAACGGATTGAGGGCATCGGTCCCCGGATCGAGCAGGCGCTCGTGAGCTCAGGGGTCACCACGTACCGAGACGTGTCGCGCGCTTCGGAACAGCGCCTCCGTGCGGCGCTCGAAGCATCGGGTCTCAGTTTCGCTCCGAGCCTGACGACATGGGCAGAGCAGGCGACTCTGCTCGCCCGTGGCGATGAAGAGGGCTTCGCGCTACTGACGGCTCGCTTGATCGCCGACAAGGATCGAAAGTAACGAAGTGGCTCGCGAAGGTACATTCGATGAGGCCGCGAATGGGGTCGGCGGAACCGCGGAAACCAGCGAGGGGATCGGCCCGACCGAGTGGGTGCCCCAACCGCACCGCTTTGCCAGGGCCGTACCGGTTGGTCTGGCGGTGGTTGGGTTGGCCGGTATCTCCGCCTACCACAATGTGGCGACCAGGCACCGAATCGAAGGCGACCTGCAGGAGAAGGCCCGCAGCAAGCTGGCCAGGGAGTTTCCAGGACTGACGGTGAAATTCGATGGTCGAGATGCCACGCTTGAAGGACCGGTGCCCGATCCGGCGGCCCTCCAGCGGGCTCATGACCTTGTGCGACACATCGCTGGCGTCCGCCATGTCAAGGATCCGAAGATCGACGGCGCCACCAAACGTGCAGATACCTCGGCCCGATTGTCCACTGAGACCGAGATTGCGCTTCCTGCGGCAACTTCTGAAATCACGACGGCGACTACGACGGCCACTCCGACGAGCACTGTCGCACCGAGGACTACGACGGCCACTCCGACGAGCACTGTCGCACCGAGGACTACGACGGCCACTCCGACCAGTACTGTCGCACCGACCAGCACGGTCGTTTCGACCAACGCGACCGTTCCGACGACCACGCTTCCACTCGAATCCCCCTCCACGACGATCGTGGCGGTCGAGATTCCCAATGGGACGAGTCCCGGCGCGCGACCGACCGGAGGAGGGGAGGCTCCGACGGACCTCAAGGGCCGGCTGCTCTTCGGCGTCGCGTCGTCGGAACTCACTACCGACAGCGCCTCGGGGATCGACGAACTCGCCGTCTATCTCAAGGCCAACCCCGATGCCCAGGTCGGCATTTCGGGCCACTCCGATCGCATCGGCTCGAAGATCGCCAACCTGGCCGTCAGCCGGGCGCGCGCCGATGCCGTCAGGACTGCGCTGGAAGCCAGGGGCATCGACGCTTCCCGGATCACGGCCTTCGGGTACGGGGCGCGCCTTCCAATCGCAAGCAACGCGACAGCTGAGGGTCGTCGTCTGAACCGGCGGGTGGAAGTGCGGTTCTTCGGAATCGGCCCAGGACGGGATGTCGCCTTCACCGGCTGAGCCGACAGACACACCCGGCGGCGGCGACGGATCGGCCGGTGGAGTATCCCGGAGCGACACCCAACCGGTACGTCCACCTAGTGCACCGAAGCGGAAGTGCGTTGCATGTCGAGGACGATGACAACCTAGTTCACAGACAAGGTCTCGGGGCTTTCGACATTCAAGGTACTTCTGCGAAGGTGCACTAGTGCTCGCGCGCATAAATAAGTCGCGCATGGATCATGCGACGAGTGGGTCGGCGCTGTAGGTCCATTTGAAGGGTTTGGCTTTCTTGTCGTACTCGGTGATGTGGGCTAACAGTTTCTTGATGAGGTCGTCGCGAGAT
>JANMZO010000033.1:0-11228 GCA_031383405.1 Acidimicrobiia bacterium
GACCTTGCGGCCGTTGATCGCGCTCAGGATCGGTCGGTGATCGTGAGCGGGATCGAACACCACCACCTCGCGATCGTCTCCGACGATCCAGATGTTGTTCGTGACGTCGAAGTCGTCGCCGTCGAGCGAGAAGATTCCCTCTGTCGTTATGAGCTCAAATCCCATGTGTGTCCACGTTTCGTACCTGGTGTGCCGGTTGGTCAGCCCGAGACATCTCGAACGGTCCCATTCTGCTACCTGACGAACGATGCGACCCTCAGCCGGCGCGTTCCCGTCGTAGTGACGGTCGTAGTGACGGTAGTAGTGACGGTAGTAGTGACTGTCGTAGTGACCCGTCGAGCGTCGCGACCGGACCGACTACAGCTCCACCACGGACCGGAGAACTTCGCCCCGCTCCATCTTGTGGAAGGCCTCCTCGACGTCGCCGAGGCCGATGATTTCGCTGACAAAACCGTCTAGCGGCAGGCGGCCCTGGAGGTAGAGCTCGACGAGCATCGGGAAGTCGCGTGACGGGAGGCAGTCGCCGTACCAACTCGACTTCAACGCGCCACCTCGGCCGAAGACCTCGATGAACGGCAATTCCAGGACCATGTCGGGCCGGGGGACCCCTACCAGCACAACGGTGCCGGCCAGGTCGCGTGCTTCGAAGGCCTGCTTGTACACGGCCGGGTTGCCGACCGCCTCGATGCACACGTCGGCGCCGTTGCCGTCGGTGAGGGCCTTGATCGCTTCGACGGCGTCGGTGTTCTTCGAGTTGACGGTGTGGGTCGCTCCGAAGTCCTTGGCCCAGGCGAGCTTCCGGTCGTCGATGTCGACAGCAATGATCTTCGCGGCCCCGGCGAGGCGGGATCCGGCGATGGCCGCGTTGCCCACGCCGCCGCAACCGAAGACCGCGACCGAGTCACCCCGCTGTACGTTGCCGGTGTACATCGCGGCCCCGAGACCGGCCATGACACCGCAACCGAGAAGACCCGCAGCAGCCGGGCGGGCTTCCGGGTTGACTTTGGTGGCCTGTCCGGCGGCGACCAACGTCTTTTCGGCGAACGCGCCGATCCCGAGTGCCGGGGAAAGAACCGTGCCATCGAGGAGCGTCATCTTCTGCTTGGCGTTGTGGGTGTTGAAGCAGATCCACGGCTTGCCCTTGAGGCAGGAACGGCAGTTGCCGCACACGGCCCGCCAGTTCAGCACCACGTAGTCGCCGACTACGACGTTGGTGACGTTGTCGCCGATCGACTCGACGATGCCGGCCGCCTCATGGCCGAGCAGGAAGGGAAAGTCATCGTTGATTCCCCCCTCGCGGTAGTGGAGGTCGGTATGGCAGACCCCGCAGGCCTGTATCGCGACTACGACCTCGCCCGGTCCCGGGTCGGGGATGATGATGGTTTCGATGGTGACAGGGGCACCCTTGGACTTGGCGATGACGGCCTTGACGTGCTGTGGCATGCCCGAAGGTTAATGGCTGGGTACGGGTCGGATGCAACCCCCCGAACCCGGTCAGCCGGTCGTGGTCGACGTCGGTGCGGAAGCGGGGCCGGCTCCGAGATCGTTTGTGATGATCGTGTTCAGATCGACGATCAGCCGACCTTTGCGATCGACCACGGCCGAGTACCGGGTAAGTGGCTTACCACCGTCGCGGACTCCGTTGGGACCGTAGAGCACCTTGGTACACGGATCGATGAGGGTCCGGGTTGGATCGTCCCATTTCACGGTGCACTTCCCCGTCGATCCCGGAGGGATCGGGTTGAGCGCGGCCCATTCCTTGCCGCCTATGAACGCGACAACGAGAGGAAGCGGGCGGCCGTCGGCCACCAGGTCGTTGAAGAACAGGGGCGAGATCGCGGCTTGTTTCACACGGCTCTCGGCGTTGCCGAGCGAGAACACCCGGCTACCCAGGTTGATCGATTCGGCATGGTTGCTCGCGATACGGGCAAAGGTCCACAGGGCACCGGCACCGACGACGAGAGCGATCGCGACGGCAGTGAACATCTGCCGGTTGTGCGTGGCCTGGGTCTTTCTGGGTGGTGGCCGCCACGGCTTTTGCGGTCCTCTCCCACCCGATCGGGGCGCAGGGCCGCGACCGGAATTCCGGCCGGGCGGTGTTGTCGACTGGGTGTCCTGGGGTACCACTTCACTAGTATCGCCTGGTCGGTGCACAACCCGTGTCGTCCGGACGCTTTTCGGCGTCTGAAAAGATCTTGGACCACAGTCGTTTTTTGAGGAAGGACCCTTCGTTGGACCTGTTCGAATATCAAGGCCGCGCCGAGTTTGCTCGCTTTGGCCTACCCGTCCCTTCCGGCGGAACCGCCGATGATGTCGACACAGCTGTTGCTGTGGCCGAGGCATCCGGTTACCCTGTCGTGATCAAAGCCCAGGTCCAGGTAGGTGGACGCGGCAAAGCGGGTGGTGTGAAGATCGCGGAAAACGCCGACGAAGTCCGGTTCCACGCGGGAAACATTCTGGGCATGGACATCAAAGGTCACATCGTCCACCGCCTGTTCGTCGCCAACGCGGCCGACATTGCCGAGGAGTACTACGCGAGCTACACCCTCGACCGCTCGGCCAAGAAGCATCTCCTCATGCTCAGCGCCGAAGGTGGCGTGGAGATTGAAGAGGTCGCGGTCAACAATCCCGATGCCCTGATCAAGCTCCACATCGATCCGGTCGACGGCATATCGCTCGAAACGGCGCGCCAGGCGTGCGTCGATGCAAAGCTCAACCCGATCGCCGTCGACCAGGCGGCCGCGATTCTTGTGCAGCTGTACACCTGCTTCACGGAAGGCGACTGCGACCTCGCAGAAATCAATCCACTGGTACTCACGCCGGGCGGCCAGGTACTGGCCCTCGACGCCAAGGTGTCGCTCGACGAAAACGCCATGTTCCGTCATGACTGGGCCGAATACGAAGCCACGGTGCTGCGTGACTCACGTGAAACACTCGCCCACTCGAAAGGCCTTCAATACATCGGTCTCGACGGTACGGTCGGCATCATCGCAAACGGTGCGGGTCTGGCGATGAGCACTCTCGACGTGGTGAACCAGGTCGGCGGTTCGGCGGCGAACTTCCTCGACATCGGTGGTGGCGCAAACGCCGATGTCATGTCGGGTGCCCTCGAAGTGATCAACACCGATCCAAAAGTGAAGTCCATCCTCATCAACATATTCGGCGGTATCACGCGTGGCGAAGAAGTGGCGAAGGGCATCGTTGAGGCCCTCAAACGGGTTTCGCTGAAGGCTCCGATCGTCATCCGCCTCGATGGCACCAATGCCGAAGAAGGACGCAAGATCATTGCCGAAGCTGGCATCCCGGCCGACAAGCTGATTTCCAAGCCGACCATGCTCGAAGCGGCACGCGCTGCGGTCGAGCTGGCTAAGTAAGCGCACATACGAACGTCAAGACGAAGAAGAGAAGCGAACTACATGAGCATTTTTGTCGACGAAAACACAAAGGTCATCGTCCAGGGTCTTACCGGCGGGCAGGGCAAGTACCACGGCCTCCGTAACAAGGCCTACGGCACCCAGGTCGTAGCCGGGGTTACACCAGGCAAGGGCGGCACCGACGTCGAAGGCATACCGGTGTACAACACCGTCGCCGAGGCGGTCGCCGCGACCGGTGCGAACGCCAGCTTTGTCACGGTGCCACCGAAGTCAGCGCCTGCCGCGATTCTCGAAGCCGCCGCTGCCGGCATCAGCTTCATCGTATGCATCACCGAGGGCATTCCGGCTCAAGACGAAGCGAAGACCTTCAACATTTTGAAGCGAAGCTACCCGAACACCCGACTTCTCGGCCCGAACTGCCCGGGCATCATCAGCCCTGGAAAGTGCAACATCGGCATTACCGCCGGTGAGATCGCCCTGCCCCCGGTTCCTGGTCGGCCCAACGTCGGAATCGTGAGCCGTTCCGGCACGCTCACCTACCAGGCCCTCTATGAGCTCAAGCAACTCGGGATCGGCGTCACCACGTGCGTCGGCATCGGCGGCGACCCCGTTCCCGGTACGGCCTTCATCGACGTGCTTGCCGCGTTTGAGAAGGACCCCGAGACCAAGGCGATCATCATGATCGGCGAGATCGGTGGAACCGGTGAGGAGGAAGCGGCCGCGTTCATCAAGACCTCGGTGACCAAACCTATGTCCGCATACATTGCTGGTGTAACGGCTCCGGCCGGAAAGAAGATGGGCCATGCCGGCGCCATCGTGTCGGGCGGGAAGGGCACCGCGCAGGGAAAGATGGATGCGCTCGCGGCCGCTGGTGTGAAGGTCGGCCTGAACCCGACCGAAGCCGGTGAGCTGATGGCCGAAATAGTGAAGGGCCTGGCCGGCTGACGTGCCCAACGCTGCGGACCGCACTCTGGCGAAGTGGGGCGCGTGTGTTTTGGTAGGCGCGCTGGGTTTGGTCGGCGTGGCCAAGCTCGGTGACGCCGAGAACAACGGCAGGTCCGCGAAGGACCGCGACAACAACCACGCACTCTGCACGCTTCCCGACGGCACTGAGGGTCTCACCTACGAAAACGGTTCGCTGTGCCTCCCGAACCCACCCTTCGTGGGTACGCCCGACACCGTGGTCGACCAACGGTAAGAGGCCCGGCCGGGGGTCGGGACGAAACCGTACGAGCCCTGTTTTTTGGCGCCGAAGCTACGCCGCGGCGACTGAAGGCATGCGCGACGCTTCGATCTCGTCAGCCGTTGGCTTACGGAACAGGGCCACCATGGCGATAAGGGCCAGCAGCGACATGATGATGGCGAACAGCCATGATCGTTGGAATCCAATGAGTGGGTTGTCCTTCGGTGCCGCCAGTCGGAGCGCACTCACAACGGCGATGCCCATTCCGGCGCCGATCTGTCGGCCGGTGGAGTTGACGGCTGAGCCCATCCCGAAGCGGTGAGGCGGCAAAAAGGCGTTCGACGCGCTCCCGAGCGTTGAGATTGTGAGCCCGACCCCAAATCCGGTGAGGACGAACGCGGGGAAGAACGTCGTCCAGTAGTTCGACCCGACGTCGACGAACGCCCGGGTGAGGCCAACTCCCAGGGCGAACGCACCAAGTCCCAGACTGATGACGAGCTTGTGGCCGCGTTGTGCCGCGGCAGCGCCGGCTGGAGCGGCAACGATCGCCGCCATGAGTGGCCCCGGGGCGGACGCGAATCCTGATCGTGTCGGTCCATAGCCGAAGACACCCTGGAGGAAACCGACGTTGGTGAAGAACATGGCAAAGAAGCCCGCGGAGAACAGGAACGCCGACAGGTTGGCGGCGGTGAAGAAGCGAAGGCGGAACAGCGTGAGATCGACGACGGGAACCGGATGGGTTCGGCTCCTTGCGACAAAGAAGCCGAGAAGCATGAACGATGCCACCACCGCCCCGATTGTGCGGACCGACCCCCAACCCCAACTGTCGCCCTCGACGATTGTCGCCGTGAGAAGACCGAATCCGAGCATCGCGACGATGCCGCCGAGCGGATCCGGGAGGGTCGTCGCGGTCTCATCCTTCGCTTCACGGAGTAAGCGCCATCCGACCGTGAAGGCCAGGATGCTCAGCGGGACGTTGATGTAGAACACTGATCGCCAGCCGAACTGGTCGACCAGTACGCCGCCCACCACCGGACCGAATACCGCCGATAACCCACCGACCGCTCCGGAGACGCCGATGGCGGTGGAGCGCTTCTCGGGCGGGAACTCCGGCAGTACGAGCGCGAGGGCGCTCGGCACGATGAACGCTCCAGCGAACGCCTGCAGTACGCGGGCGACGATCAGCAGGGGAACCGTGCTCGAAATTGCACACAACACCGACGCGACGGCGAATCCGACCACGCCCCCGAGAAACGCCCGTTTGCGGCCGAAGCGGTCGCCGATCCGCCCCGCCGTCAGAAGGGCGGCCGCAAAGGCGATGCTGTATGCGCTGAACACCCAGGTCAATTGGCGTTGCTTCGCCACTCCGTAGTCGCTGACGAGATCCCGAAATGCGACGTTGAGAATCGACGAATCGATGAACACCATGATCGAACCGATTGACGTTGTTGCCAGAACCTTCCAGCCACGTTCCATGTTGGATCCCCTTTTGACGGATACCCTAACCGGGGTAGCTTTCGATCGCTAAGTTGGCTGCATCCGGTTCTGCGTCGGAGTGAACCCGGCTCTACAGGGACTTCCGAAAGAGCCGGTGTTCGTCGTTGCTTACTTCCTCGTCGAATCCGGCTTTCAGCAGGAGGTCGATCGAAGCCCCGTTGTCAGGAAGAGTTCTTGCACTCATGGTTTCTACGCCGAACTGCTTCGCTTTGCGGGCGAGCGCCTCGACGGCCTCGCTCGCGATTCCCTGTCGACGAAACGCAGTGCAGATGGAGTAACCGATCTCGACGTCGCCGCCCGAGGGTGGACCGAAGAAGCCGGCGCTACCGACCAGTTCCTTTCCTAAGCACACGTAGTATGCGTACCATTCCTCGGAGAACGGGGTCGCCACGAGCTTGGACCGGAAGAATTCGAGCGCGCTGATGTCGTGACCCGATCCGATCGGGGGCCATTCCGAGACGGCGTTGACACTGAGCAGGAATCGAAGGGCGGCATCGTTGCCGGACGTTTGCCAGGCAAAGTCGGCATCGAGGAGGTCGGTTGACGCCGGGATGAGTCGGAGGCGGGAAGTTGTCAGGGGATACACGCACCGAGTGTGACACTTCGGCGAAAGAGCTTCCGCTGAAAATGTCGGCGGCCCGGCGACGTTCGTGACCCTCATTGGGGTAGACGTGAACTTCGGCGCACGGGCGGCGGTTGCCAGCGGCGACGCGGTGAGGATTGACCGGCACCGGTGGCAGCTCCGTCGGCCGGTCGGTCTGTCGGTCTGTCGGTCTGCCGGCCGGTCGGTCTGTCGGTCTGTCGTCGGCCGGTCTGTCGGTCTGTCGGTCCCGTGGGCTAGCGACCGTTGGTGCGGTCGTGGGGCGGTTGACCGGTCTGTCGGTCCCGTGGGTCAGCGACCGTGGGTGCGGTCGTAGCCGTTGAGCGATGGGCCGGCCCATCCGTGTGGTGGCGAGGTCGGGGCGAAGGTTTCGACGAGGAGCGGGTGGCATGGTGCGGTGTCGGAGGAATGTTCGCTGGAGCAGTCGCCCCCGGGACAGGCCGAGAGTCCACCGATCAGATCGATCTCGGCGAAGAACTCGAGGTAATCGCCCGGGCGCACCGGGCTGGCCTTCATGAAGTACTGCCCGGTTGTGTGGCTGAAGCCGGTGCACATGAAGACATTGAGGACGTCGTGTACAAGCGGCTCGGCCGCTCGCAGCCCCATGTCCTGATGATCCGCCAACGCTCGGGTCAGGTTCGAGTGACAGCAGTAATGGTATTGGCCACCGTTGGTGAGAAGGTTGTTCGTGTAGGGATCGCAGCGGGTGCCGATGACGTCGTGGACGGACCCTCCGAACGAGTCGAAGCCGTACCAGTCGAGGGAGTCGTCGACGATCGTCGCCATGGGTCGAAGCGCGGGAAACGTGCTCCACATCCGGTCCGTCGTCGAGAGATGCGTGCCGTGGAGCGCACGGGTCTTGCCGGAGTAGAAACGTTCGGTCAGGTCGTGTGCGTTCCACAGGTTCAAGTCGCCGACCTGCGGTCCATCAACGGAGGTGATGCGGAAGAAGTGACCGGCCGGGACAGTGAAGCAGCGGGCGTCTCGGGGAGGCACGACCGTTTCCGAGGTCTTGGTAGCGCCGGCGCGCGCCAGTTGATACGCGCCCACGTCGGGTCGGGGAAGCGTGTCGACCGGATAACAGACGACGGGGGCGACAGCTTTGCGTTCATCGGCGTCGGGCGGACCCGGATGTCGGGGAGAAGACAGTTTCATGTTGTCTGTGTTTGCTCTACCCGGCCAACAGATGTTGGTACTTCGGATGATTCTGGATGTACTCGGCGACAAAATGACACGACGGCAGCACGCGTTGGCTCTCCGTTGCGGCGATGCGGTCGAGGATGTTCCGGATGAGGAACGAGGCCATGCCCTGATCCCGATGTTGAGGTTCGGTAACGGTGTGCGGTATCTCTACGACGACCACGTCGCCAACGGACGTCACGCCGTAGTTGGCGCGGCTTGTCACGGTACCGTCGAGGTGCAGTTCGTAGCGCCCGTGGGCTTCGTTGTCGAAGACCTCCGCTCCCCGGGCGGTCAGGACAAGCGCCTGGGCCACCTCGTGGACGAGCGCGGTGACGGCGTCATTTGGGGTGGCCGATTCGTCGAGCGTCGTCTGCACGGTCGGTATGGACAGGACAGGCGACACCACGTTGGCTTTGAATGCCCGGATGATGCGCTCGAGGTATTCGGCGGCCTGGCTTCCGCCGTTGGGACCGATCGATGCGGTGATGATACCGACGTACTTCGTCGCCAGGACCGACTTGCCGATCGGCCTGCTGGCCCAGTCGATCCAGTCCTTCAGAACCCCGGTGACGGCGCCGTTGTACGCAGGTGTCGCGAAGAGGACACCGTCGGCGGCGGTCACCTTTGCTTTCAGATCGACGACGATCTCGGGAACCTCGGTTTCCATGTCCTGGTCGAAGTGCGGAATCTGCCGCATCGACTCGAAGCGTTCGAACGTGGCACCGAGGCGGACGAGTTCGGCTTCGGCCGTGCGGAGAAGGGCGGCGTTGTAGGAGCCGGCGCGAAGGCTGCCGCAGACGGTGAGAAAATGGGGTGCTGTCATAGAAGTCATTCTGTTCTACACGGTCGCGCGGCTAAGGTGGGCAACCGCATTGGAAGGGTGGCAGAGCGGCCGAATGCGACGGTCTTGAAAACCGTTGACCTGCAAGGGTCCGAGGGTTCAAATCCCTCCTCTTCCGCCAAGGATGGCTGGTCGTCACAGGCGACCAGCCTTTTTCGTTCTCTGTTCAGTTGCATGGGCCGTCGCGGGGTGATCGCGGCCCAGCTCATCAGTCCGGCGACTTCCTCGGGGCCCACGAGACGGCGCAAACCTGCCGATGGGTGGGTGTTGGTGTGAAAGACTGTCGGACGTTGGGTTCGCCCGACGTGGAGAAGTGCGAGAGCGGCCGAATCGGACTCACTGCTAATGAGTTGACTTGGGAAACCGGGTCCGAGGGTTCAAATCCCTCCTTCTCCGCCAGCACAGGGCAATTTGGCGTTGGGAGGGTTTTTCGTCCGAACCCCTCTCGGCGTCCGGTAGTCTCTGTGCCTCAGTTTCATACGCGTTCGTAGCTCAACGGATAGAGCATCTGACTACGGATCAGAAGGTTGGGGGTTCGAATCCCTCCGAACGCGCAGAATAAGCCCAGGTCAGAGTCCCTTTTTGCCTGTACGCGACCTGACTTGACCGCTCTGTCCGACATAGTGACCGCCATGCGAGTGCTCAAAGTTGCGCGGTGTGCAGCCGCCGTCGCACGTGAGTGCTGTCTGCCGACGACTCTGGAAGCGGCATTGACATGAGGAGCCGGTATCCTCGACGCTTCGTGCATCTCGTCGAGCTTGCGCCAAAAGTCGGGAAACAACGCTTCGACCCGGCGCATATGCGTACGTTGTCAATCCCCTAGGTGCCTGTTCTCAGGCGGGTCAAACTCGACCACGAAGCCCTTGGGGCTAGCTGAGATTTTCGTCAGCCGATGGCGCTGGCTGATGAGTACAAAGACTAGGCCGACTACGATGGTCACTGCGATGACGGCGCTCACTGAGCAACTGCGAATTTGGTACTTGTACCAGTACGTTCGTCAATGTAAAGTCTCGGCATGAAGTGATTCCTTCTGGTTTAAGCGGCTGGATAGGGGTTTGTAGTACCGAAGGACCAGGTGTAGGAGCCTGGTCCTTCATCGCGTCGGGGTGGACGGATGCCCGAAAATACAAGCGTGAAATTACGTCAATGTCAAGCTTTTGCCATTGTACGGAACACGAACTGTGGACAACTAGAGCCACAACCCTGTGGGCCTGATGCTGAGGATGGGCGAGCATGCCGACGATTTCAGAATTGCGATTAGACCAGCGAGGGCAAGAAATGGTCGCAAGCAGAACTTCAAACGGTCGAACAGAGCGCCGAAGCTGAAATCCCGAGGACGCTGCATGCAAACTCGGTATCGAATTGTTCAAAGCACTCAAGTCCTACGAAATATAACGAATTAATACTAAACTGACCGAAATTCCGCCCAGAGTCGGAGTGACGCGATAACCGATCTCTAGGGGAGATCTGGTGCGCATGCTTTGCACGGCCTGTTCAATAAGCGGGTCGTGTCGGTCGATGCGACCTGCCCGTTCAGTCATCGCTTGAGCCTTGGCCGAGCCAGACGTTCCGGCCGATCGAGGCGAGGGTCACCTTGTACGTTTCGTAGCCGGGCATAAGGCGGCCCACGATCGTCCAGAAGGCCGGTGTGTGGTTCGCTTCGGTTAGGTGGGCGATCTCATGCACGAGGACGTAGTCGATCAGGCTTGGCGGCAACTGCAGCGTGGCCCAGTGGATGTTGATCTTGGCCGTCTGCTTGTTTGGTCGTGCTGATCCCCACCGGTAGCCGAGGTCCCGCACGTCAATCTCGACGTCCTGAATGCCGGCTCGCGACGCCCATTGGATCACCCGTCGTTGCAGCCAGCCGTGTCCGGTATCGATGTACCAGCGTCGCATGGCATCGGTGCCGTCGGCTGCCGAGGATGTGGGCATGATGAATCGGCCGCGGTCGAGGTGCACGTCGGTTGCTGCAGGATCGAGGGCGAGTCGGTAGCTGCGCCCAAGGTACGCAAACCCCTCGCCTGGCACGAACGTTTTCGCAATTGGCGGGCCGATGAGAGCGTCTTTCTCGGCGAGTCGACGGTAGATCCACGACCGTTTCGACGTTATGAACTTCTTGGCCTGTTCGGTTGTGACGGCCAGTGGGGCCTTCAGGACAAGTGATGCATCGCGTTCCACGATCACTTCGATCGACGAGCCGCTGCTCGGCGGGGCGATGGTGAACACGAGATCGTCGACCTGTACCCGGTGTAGGTCGTGAAGGAGTACCGGCTTGGCCGGGGTGGTGGTGCGTCTCATTGGAGTTTTCGTTGGTTGGCCTTGGCCACGTCGACGATGTTCACGGAGAGCTCGTCAAGGTCGCCGTAGTCGAACAGGTGGCTGTCATCGAGTTGACGTTTCACGCTTTTGCGCATCTCGTCCTGCTTGGTGGCGTTTCCCCAGAACCCGACGATCGCTACCTGTGTCCGGATGGAAGCCACCAGGGACCGGGTGAGGTCAACCAGCGCACCGGCCGCCGCTGGGTCGGAGTTGGCCACGTTCTCGGCGAGC
>JANMZO010000285.1:0-16230 GCA_031383405.1 Acidimicrobiia bacterium
CGCGCCGGTTAAGGGAGTATCTCAACCTCGTCACCTTCGCCGGCCGAATCGTCATCCGGTTGGGCGGGCCGGTTGTCCGTGCATGAGGGCGCGCCTCCTGTATTCGTAGAGGCCTTCGAAAATGGTGCGACTGATTTCTACGATCTGGCGGTCATCGCAGACATGTGAGAGGCCGCGAAGGACGATGTCGAGGCCCACCGCTTCGGGGACGACGAACCGGTCGTCGTCGAGGTCGGCTTGGTGCACGATGCGAGCAAGGTCCCAGAGGACCGGATCGTCAAGGGAGTAGTCGTGGAGTATGGTCTCGAACGTGCAGTCGTCGCCGCGATGAGAGAGATGCACCCCGGGCATGTCGAAGGGGGTTGCATCGGCTGGGATGTCGTCGGGGTCGTCGACGAACACGAACTCTGCGTCGGGATCGATGTAGCGGCGGATGAGCCAGCTACTTGATGCCCGGTCGATGTGACAGCCCGAGCGGGTCGCCCACTTCATAGACGCGACCGCGTTTCGGTCGCAATGTCGAGGAGCGTCTCGAGGCGATCTATGGCGGATGTCGAGCGGTCAAAGCCGTCGCCTGGGAAGTGATCCCGTTGGCGAATGTTCGCCTGATCTCGGCGCAGGCGCGACACGGTGCGTTTGATCGCCGCTGGGGAGTGATCGCCTGTCTCGATCTCTGCGTTCGTCTCGTCGATAAGGGTGCCGTAGTCGGTTTCGGCCTGCTCGGCGATGCTCGACACGAGGGAGCGTTGGTGAGCCTTGGTTGCTGGGTGGGCCAGCCAGATGTTGGCCTGGCCTCCTGCTGCGACGACATCGGCGGCGATCCATTCGAAGTGTTCTCGGGTCCGGGCGTCGTTGGGGAGGGTGACGAGTCCGTCGAGGACTTGAACGGCCCCGAGACGGCGGAGCTTGCGCCATACAGCGGCTCGCGGTGTCGACGGTTCCCTCGGCATGCGGTAGGCCAGCAGTACCCACTCGCCGTTCGTTGTCACGGGAGCATCATAGTGCGATGCGATTGTGATTCGCAACCACGGTTGCATTTTGTCAGAGAGAATGTATAGTGCAACCACGGTTGCAATTCGCATCGACTCGTCGGAGGTTCTCATGTTCTTTGTTGTCACTGTTGTTGCTGTCACGCTTGCGTATCTCGTCGTCGCAACGTTGGAACGCGTCCCGGCGATGCGGTTTCGGGTGTTGCCGTCGCGGCGCCCGTTTCTGGCTACTGACATGGCGTGGTTCGCGATGGCAATCGCAGCAACGGCGGTGTCGATGTTCGTGCTCCGACCGGTCCTGACTCGGTTGGAAATCAGACCGATCGGCGATCTGATTGGTGGACTGCCGACTGCGGTACAGCTCGTTCTCGGTTTGATCGTGTTCGACTTGGTGTCGTTCCTTGTGCATGTGGGGCTGCATCGTTCCGACGTGTTGTGGAATGTGCACAAGGTGCACCACTCCACCTTGCAGCTCGACGGATTGGCCACGACTCGGGCTCACATGTTCGAGAACATGGTCCGCTTCGTTCCCGGTCAGGCCGTGCTGTTCGCCACCGGTATGCCGTCCGTTGTTGTCGCCGCAACGCTCGTCATTGCCAATGTCTATGGCATCTCCAACCACAGCAACCTCGACGTGAAATTGCCGTGGATCGAGACGGTGCTGGTCACCCCGCGGTTGCATCGTCGCCATCACGTGCCGTCAACAACACAGAACAACTTCGGTGGCATGTTTACCGTCTGGGATCGCGTCCTCGGCACCCTGCTGCGTCGTGACACAAGCGACGATGACCGCTACGGCGTTCCCGGTGAGATCGACTCGTACCCCCAGCACTTCGCCACCGCGGTGCGTCAACCGGTGCTCCAGATTCGCCTACTCCGCCAGGAGCGTCATGCGCCGTCCGATCTGGACGACGTCGGCGACACGTCCTTCGCCGTTCTCGCCGAGAAGGCACCGGGCCGATGAGTGCCGTTCGTCGGTGTGGTGCGGTCGTTTCCGCCTTTCGGGAGGGACACAGCATGATCGAGTCGATGCAATCCCGGTGTCAGCCATGAAGTGGGTGACGCGTGAACGTCCGAAGACCGACCGGATCGCCTGCCCCTGGTTGATCCGCCGATTCATCGACCTGCGCCGTCGTCGGTGCCGCCATCTTCCTGGCCACCCGATGAACCAGGAGGGGTTTCGACTTTTCCGGCGGCCGGGCGGCTGCACGAGTTGTCGTCATGGCTCCGATCTCAAAGACCTGCTGTGCGCCGGATTGGTGTAACAGGTGTAAAGTTAGTGTATGTCTAGAACAAATATCGAGCTCAACGATGAACTGCTTCGTCGGGTGATGAAGCGTTACGGGGTTCACACGAAGACGGAGGCGGTCGATCTTGCGCTCCGCCAAGCGGGGGGCCAGCCGATGACGACTGCCGAGGCACTTGCGATGCGGGGAGCTCACGCGATCGACGACGTCGTTGACGTCTCGCCGTCGTGATCCTTGTTGACACCTCGGCATGGATCGAGTTCGACCGGGCTACCGGCTCGTCGGTTGATGCAGCCTTGACCGCGCTGATCGCTGAAGGAGGAAGCTCTCTTGCGGTCACGGAACCGGTTTTGATGGAGGTGCTGGCCGGGGCGAAGACCGAAAGGCGTCACGATGATCTTCGTCGGTTGCTGTTATCTTTCGAATGGATTCCATGCGACCCCATTGCCGATTTCGAGGGCGCTGCCCGTTTGTATAGATCGTGTCGGGCGCGTGGCGTCACACCTCGCGGAATCATCGACTGCATGATCTCCTCGATCGCCATCCGCACGTCGAGCAGCGTGCTGGCCTTTGACGGTGATTTCCAGCAGATCAGCCGAATCGCGCCGCTTCGAATCGCATGATCGACACATGACGGACCTCGACGGGGCGTAAGGCGGCAACAAGTAAGTACCCGAAGATTTAGGAGTTCATGTCCACAGTTCGACACACATACAACGCGAAACGTGGACATAATCCCGCCACCGTGTGCTCGAAGTGACCTTTCTCTCAAAAGCCGATCGGATTAGTCGGGATTCGACGCTATAATCTTGGCATGGACCTTGACGGAGCTCTGCTATGACCGTGCACCTCGTTGGAGCGGGGCCCGGCAACGTGGGGTTGCTCACCTTGCGGGGGGCGGAGTTGCTCCGGCGTTGCGACGTTGTCGTGCATGACCGCCTCGTCGGTTCGGAGATCCTCGACCTCGCCCCACCTTGGGCCCCGCGCTTCGACGTCGGCAAACGCCCGGGTGACAGTCCCAGCCAGATTCAGATCAACGACCTTCTTGTCGACCTCGGAAGACGGTTCGAGTGCGTTGTGCGTCTCAAGGGTGGCGATCCCCACGTATTCGGACGCGCAGCTGAAGAACTCATGGCCCTGCGCAGTGCAGGAATAGACGCCGATGTGGTTCCGGGAGTCTCCTCGGTTCTGGCGGCTCCAGCGTCCGTCGGCATTCCGCTCACCACCCGGCTGGCATCGTCTGGCTTCACCGTGATCACTGCGCATCAGGACCCGGCCAATGACCGCACCCTCAACTGGGATGCCCTTGCTCGACTCGGTACCACGCTGGTAATCCTGATGGGCGCGGCCCGTGCCGCAGCGTTCCGCGACCGCCTGTTGGCTGGCGGAATGCGGCCCGACATGCCGGTTGCGATCATCACCGAGGTTTCGACCGACCGTGAGTCTGAGCGTCGCCTCGTGCTCACCGAACTCGGCGTTGAGCCCGTTCCGAATCCCTCCGTGATCGTCATCGGAGCCGTTGCCGCGCTCGACCTGCGGTCTCCCCTACCTAGCCGGGTATCTTCGACCTCAACCGCCACTTCGACCTCAGCTTCGCTGTCAACCGTCTCTTCGACCTCAGCTTCGCCGTCGACCGCCGCTTCAAACGCATTCCTCTCAACCGCCACCAGCCAGGAGGCACTCGCATGAGCCTGCTCGAACAGCCCACTGCCCCGACGATCCAAGAACTTCTCCGCGGCCCGATCGACCCGGAAATCGAAACTGACATCGCGAAGTTCGAAGTCATGCTTGCGCGCTACCAGTCGGGTGATCTCGACGAAGACATCTTCCGGGTCTTCCGCCTGGCCAACGGCGTCTACGGACAGCGCCAGGGTGGCACCGCGCAGATGCTCCGAATCAAGATCCCCTACGGCAAGATCACCGCCGACCAACTCGAGGTGTTGGCTCATATCTCCGAGACCCATTCGCGCGGTTGGGGACACATCACGACTCGGCAGTGCCTGCAGTTCCACTTCGTCGAACTGACCCAGATTCCAACCGTTCTGCGCAAGCTCGGGGCCGTTGGAATGACCGGCCGGGAAGCCTGCGGCGATACCGTCCGGAACGTGCAGGGCTGCCACCTGGCCGGCGCCTGCCCTTATGAGCAGCTCGATATCACCCAGTGGGCCGAGGCTGCGTTCCGTCACCTGCTCCGCAACCCACTCGGCCAGCGTCTGCCGCGCAAGTTCAAGATCAACTTCTCGGGCTGTGCCACGGACTGCGGACAGGCCATGTTCAACGACGTCGGTGTAATAGCCGCCACCCGCACCAACGATGACGGCACGAGCGAGGTCGGTTTCAAGGTCTTCCTGGCCGGCGGCCTCGGGGCCAACCCACACCCCGCTCTTGCCCTCGAGGACTTCACCGCCCGCGAAGACCTGCTTCCTACGATTGAAGCGGCGCTGCGTGTCTTCGAACAGGCGGGTAACCGCGACAACCGCATCCGGGCCCGCATGAAGTGGCTGGTTGACAAACTCGGCTGGGAAGAAGTGCAGCGCCGAGTGAAGTCACAGCGTCGTCTGCTTCTGGCGTCGAGCACATGGCCGGGTGGCATTCCCGCTGAAGTGCTTGAGTTCGGCGACGCGCCAGCGGGCCGCAAGGCGGGCGTGACGCCCACGGCCATGGGCCAGGGTACCCCGGTGTCGATCGGCCAGAAGCCCGTCCGCGATCGCTGGCACGAGGCCAACGTCGTTCGCGGCACGGCGAACGGCACCGTTTCCGCCTATGCCTGGGCCCACCTTGGCGACATCACCACGGCCCAGTTCCGGGCCCTTGCCGCGATTCAGCGAGAGTTCAGCGCCGAGGTCCGCCTGTCGAACCGCCAGAACCTCGTGTTCCGCAATCTGACAGAGGAGCAGCTTCCAGCGCTCTACGAGCGGCTTGAGGCAATCGGCATGGCCCAACCCGGCGCCGAGTTGCTCCGCGATGTGGTGTCGTGTCCTGGAGCAGATACCTGCAATCTGGCGGTGACCCAGTCACGGGGTCTCGCCCGGGCCATCGGGGACCGACTCGAGGAAGAGGGACTCGCCGAAGTCGGTGGGATCCGCGTCAACATCTCGGGCTGCATGAACTCCTGCGGACATCACCACACGGCCGACATCGGCTTCTTCGGCGCCGAGCGCCGCGCCCACGATGTTGCGGCTCCCGGCTACCAGATGCTGCTCGGCGGCTACGTAGGGCAGGCCCAGGCCCACTTCGGTGACCGGGCCATGCGCATTCCGGCCAAGAACGGCCCCGAGGCCGTCATCCGTGTGGTGCGTCGCTTTACCGGCGAACGGGCGGCCGGCGAGTCCTTCCGCGGCTGGATGGACCGCGTCGGGGGTGCCAAGGCGATTGCGAACGAAAGTCTCAAGGATCTAGACAATTTCCCTTCGCCACTCGAGGCCCCCGACATGTACGTCGATTGGGACGAGACCAATCCGTTCATGGTCGAACTCGGTGCATCGGAATGTGCCTGACCGGATGGACCCGCAACCGGCCCAGGCCCCTGTCGCCGCCGATGCCCTAACCGCCGATGCCATAGCCGCAATCGACGCCGCCAATGCCGAAGATCCCAACCTGATCGAGGTCAATGGCTCAACGTGGCCGCGGGCGAAGTATCAGGGGATTCGGGCCACCCACTGGGTTGAGCGACTCAGACCCGACGCCGAGGTGGCCGTCCATCTCGCGGCCCGCGCCCATCATCTCCGCCGCTGGGAGATCGCCCGAGCCGATTACCCGGAGGGCCGGGTCGGGTACCACCGTTGGAAGCGCGACGCCCGCGGCGCCGCCCGAACGGCCATCTCCAATGTCCTTGGCCCTGTGGGTGTCGATCACGTCACGATTGAGCGGGTGGGGGCACTCGTCAACCGCGACGACCTCGGACGCGACGACGGCACACAACTCGTGGAAGACGCAGCGTGCCTGGTGTTTCTCGAGACCCAATACGATGAGCTCATCGAACGGCTCGGTGACGAGAAGGTGGCCGACGCGGTCCGCAAAACGCTCAAGAAGATGAGTGCCGAAGCGATAGCCATCGCCGGTGACGCAGTGACGACCGAGTCCGGCCTCGCCCTCTTGAACCGGGTCGCGGCGGAAGGCTGACCGCTCACCGGTACGCGCCCGTTTGAAGGAAAACCATGAATAGTTCACGGTTCGCCTTCAAACTGCCGACAGACGTGCGCTGGGCTTTACTTGCACGTTCGTTCCACTAATCTCATGCGTGTGAACGCTCCGACGGTTTCCCCGCATCTGGTCGCCATCGTCCAGAGCTACAGCGACGTACCCGGTGGGTTGATTCCGGCACTGCACGCCATCCAACGCGAAGCCTCCTTCATCGATCCGGCTCTCGTGCAGGTGTTGGCCGAGACCTTCAACCTTTCCGCAGCCGAAGTGCATGGCGTCATCACGTTCTACAAAGACTTTCGCACGGCCAAGCCGGCCGGTCCGCTGCTGCAGGTGTGCCGGGCCGAAGCCTGCCAGGCCCGCGGCGGGGAAGCGGTCCACGCCCGAGCCGCTGAGCTCGTCGCTGGAGGAGCCGCCGTTCACCTCGACGCCACGTACTGCCTCGGCAACTGTGCGCTCGGACCTTCGGTGGCTGTCGAAGGGCGTATGCATGCGCGAGTCGACGCGACATCGATCGAGTCGATCATCTCCTCGGCGACACGCCACGATCCCGGCCCGGCCCCCGTCGAGTCGACCGGCACCGGGACCGTCGTGTACGTCCCACGTGATGCCGCCGCCCGGGCGGTTGGGGCCGATACCGTTGCGGCGTTGATCGCCGCCCACCCCGGCGTGCGGCTGGTGCGCAACGGTTCCCGCGGCATGTTATGGGCCGAGCCGCTCGTCGAGGTCACCACTCCCGCCGGGCGCGTGGCTTACGGGCCGGTAGGCGAGGCCGACGTCGCAGGTCTGTTTGCCGCCGATTTTCTCACCGGCGCCGATCATCCGCTCCGGCTCGGATTCACCGAAGACATTGCCTGGATGAAGCGCCAGCAACGACTTACGTTCCGTCGTGTAGGTGTCATCGACCCCCGTTCCACCGACGATATCGAGGCGCATGGCGGGCTGACCGGCTTGCGGGCCGCCCTCGCAATGTCATCGGCCGATGTCATATCTGCGGTCACCGCCTCCGGCCTCCGGGGCCGGGGCGGAGCGGCCTTTCCCACCGGCATCAAATGGAACACCGTCGCCGGAGCACCGGGCCCGACCAAGTACATCGTGTGTAATGCCGACGAAGGCGACAGCGGCACGTTTGCCGACCGGATGCTGATGGAGGGTGACCCGCTCACTCTCGTCGAGGGCATGATCATCGCCGGGTACGCGGTTGGAGCCACCGAGGGTTACATCTACATTCGCAGCGAGTATCCCGACGCGATCGCGGCGATGGCAGCCGCGATCCGGGCCGCCGAGGACCGGGGTTGGCTCGGCGACCGCGTCCTCGACCACGATGTCGCCTTCCGTCTGCACGTGCGGGTCGGGGCGGGGGCGTACATTTGCGGGGAAGAAACAGCGATGCTGGAAAGCATCGAAGGGCGTCGTGGTGTGGTGCGGGCGAAGCCCCCCCTACCGGCCCATGAAGGTCTCTTCGGCAAACCCACGGCGGTCAACAACGTGATCTCACTCGCGACGATCCCGGTAATTCTCAGCGACGGGGCGGCTGCCTACGAGGCATTCGGTAGCGGTCGCAGCCGGGGCACCACCGTGCTGCAACTGGCCGGCAACATCGCCCGAGGTGGCATCGTCGAGACCGCATTCGGGGTCACGCTCGGCGAGTTGATCGACGACTTCGGTGGAGGCACCGCAACCGGTCGACCGGTGAAGGCCGTACAGGTCGGAGGTCCCCTCGGCGCATACCTTCCCCGTGAGCAGTTCGGTCTTCCAATCGACTATGAAGCCTTCGCTGCCGCCAACGCCCTCGTCGGCCACGGTGGAGTCGTGGTGTTCGACGACACCGTCAACATGGCCGCTCAGTCCCGCTTCGCGATGGAATTCTGCGCGCACGAGTCGTGCGGCAAGTGCACTCCGTGTCGCATCGGCGCAGTCCGGGGCGTCGAGGTGATCGACAAGATCATGGCCGGCCGGGACCGGTCGAAGAACATCGACCTACTGATCGACCTTTGCGACGTTATGGCCGATGGTTCCCTATGTGCCATGGGCGGTCTCACTCCCATGCCGGTACGCAGCGCGCTTACCTATTTCCCCGAGAGTTTCGATGCCCCTGAAGGAGCACTGCAATGACGTTCGTCGAAGAGCACGATCTCGGCACGCCGGCACCCGACCGTCATCTGCGTAATACCCTCCCGGCCACCATTGACGTCATGATCGACGGCCAGTCCATCACGGTCGTCGAGGGCACGTCCGTCATGCGAGCTGCCGCGCTCGCGGGTGTCGACGTTCCGAAGCTCTGCGCCACCGACCGGCTCGATGCGTTCGGTTCGTGTCGCATGTGCCTCGTCGAAATCGATGGCCGCAAAGGCACACCTGCCTCATGCACGACGCCCTGCGCCCCCGGCATGTCAGTCACGACCCAGTCGCCGAAGTTGGAGAAGCTTCGCCGCAGCGTCATGGAGCTCTACATCTCCGATCACCCGCTCGACTGCCTGACCTGCGCGGCCAACGGTGACTGTGAGCTGCAGGACATGGCAGGCGTCGTCGGCCTGCGCGATGTCCGCTACGGCTATGCGGGCGAGAACCACCTGGGCATGGAGAAGGACACGTCGAACCCGTACTTCACGTTCGACTCCTCGAAGTGCATCGTATGTTCGCGTTGTGTTCGCGCCTGTGAAGAAGTTCAGGGCACGTTCGCATTGACCATTGCCGGCCGCGGCTTCGGATCACGCGTAAACGCCGGTGCCGGCGTTCCATTCATGGAGTCTGACTGCGTGTCCTGCGGCGCGTGTGTGCAGGTGTGTCCGACGGCAACCCTTACCGAGAAGACCGTGATCGAACTCGGTCAGCCTCGCCGAAGCGTGCTTACTACGTGCGCTTACTGTGGCGTGGGTTGCTCGTTCAAGGCCGAGATGCAGGGCGAGACCGTCGTTCGTATGGTTCCGTACAAAGATGGCGGCGCCAACGAAGGCCACTCCTGTGTGAAGGGTCGTTTCGCCTGGGGCTACGCGACGCACCCTGACCGGGTCCTCGACCCGATGATCCGCGAATCGATCGACGACGCGTGGCGCGTCGTGTCGTGGGAAGAAGCCATTGCGTACACGGCCACGAAGCTCAAGGACATCCAGGCCCGCCACGGCCAGGGAGCGATCGGGGGCATCACCTCGTCGCGGTGCACCAATGAAGAGGTCTTCGCCGTGCAGAAACTCGTGCGCGCGGCGTTCGGCAACAACAACGTCGACACGTGCGCCCGCGTCTGTCACTCCCCGACCGGGTTCGGACTCAAACAGGCCTTCGGCACGTCGGCCGGCACGCAGGATTTCAAGTCGGTCGAGTCGACCGACGTCATGCTGCTGATCGGGGCCAACCCCACCGATGCCCACCCGGTATTCGCGTCGCGTATGAAGAAGCGGCTCCGCGACGGCGCCCGGCTGATCATCATCGACCCTCGCCGAATTGAACTCGTCCGCACCCCGCACGTCGAGGCGTCGCACTTCCTGCAACTACGGCCCGGCACCAATGTGGCAGTCATCAACGCACTCGCCCATGTCATTGTGACCGAAGATCTCGTCGACCACCGCTTCGTGACCGAACGCTGCGATCCGATCGAATTCACGGCATGGGCCGACTTCGTCGCCCGTCCGGAGAACAGCCCCGAGGCCACCGAAATCCACACCGGGGTGCCAGCCGCGTCAGTGCGCGAAGCGGCGCGGCTTTTCGCCACGGGAGGTAACGGTGCGATTTACTACGGCCTCGGCGTAACCGAGCACAGCCAGGGTTCGACCATGGTAATGGGCATGGCCAACCTGGCAATGGCCACCGGCAACCTCGGTCGTGACGGTGTCGGCGTGAATCCCTTGCGAGGTCAGAACAATGTGCAAGGCGCCTGCGACATGGGTTCCTTCCCGCACGAGTTGGCCGGTTACCGGCATGTGAGCGACGACGCGACCCGTTCCATGTTCGAGTCCCTGTGGGGCGTGACCATTCAGTCCGAGCCCGGTCTTCGCATTCCGAACATGCTCGATGCGGCGATCGACGGCCACTTCAAAGGTCTCTTCGTGCAGGGTGAAGACATCGCCCAGTCCGATCCCAATACCGTCCATGTCATAAGCGCGCTTAAGGCTATGGAACTCGTGATCGTCCAGGACCTGTTCATCAACGAGACTGCGAAGCTCGCCCACGTGTTCTTTCCCGGCACGTCGTTCCTGGAGAAAGACGGCACGTTCACCAACGCCGAGCGCCGCATCAACCGGGTGCGGCCGGTCATGCGGGCCCGCAATGGTCGCCAGGAATGGCAGGTTGTCTGCGACCTGGCCGCTGCGCTCGGCGTAAAGATGCACTGGGACAACTCGGCGCAGATCATGGACGAGATCGCCACGCTCACCCCGACGTTCGCCGGCGTCTCCTTCGCCAAGCTCGATGCTGTCGGAAGCGTGCAGTGGCCATGCAACGACGCCCACCCGCTCGGCACCCCGATCATGCACGAAGGAGGCTTCGCGCGCGGCCTCGGCAGGTTCACCGCCACGCCGTATTTGCCCACAGAGGAGCGCTCCACCCGCCGCTTCCCCCTGCTCCTCACCACCGGTCGCATCCTGAGCCAGTACAACGTCGGGGCGCAGACCCGCCGCACCGAAAATTCACGTTGGCACGGTGAAGACATTCTCGAACTGCATCCGGCCGATGCCGAGGAGCGTGGCATCAGCGACGGTGATGAGGTCACCCTTGCCTCCCGCGTGGGGGCCACCACGCTTCACGCAGCGGTATCGGACCGCATGCTCCAAGGAGTCGTGTACACGACGTTCCACCACCCCGTCAGCGGCGCCAACGTGGTAACCACCGAATGGTCGGACTGGGCGACGAATTGCCCGGAGTACAAGGTCACCGCCGTGCAGGTCACGCCGGGCCGCAGTGCTGCGACCGTCGAGATCGACCACCCGGAGCACCGCCTGAGCGCACTCGTGCGCATGGCCAACCAGATTGCCCGCCAGTTCGACAAGATCGACGCGTCGACAGCGGTCGCCTCGGTTGCAAATCACCTGTCGTCGTTCTGGGAAATCGATATGCGCACAGACCTTGCTGCCGCCCTGGATGGTGGCACGGTCACCGTCGACCGGATCGTCCGCGACGCCATGGCCTCCCAAGTGCAGTGAATCGCAGTTCGTCGGGCGCGGGTGGCCGAACTGCATTTCCCCCGGTGAGCGCCCTGTTTGTCGGGAGGGCGCACGCGCCCGAACTTCGAGAACATGCACTGGCTGTTCCGGCCTGAGCTGTATCCGTCAACCCTTCCCGCGGAAGCGTTGCTCTGGGGTGGGTCCGCCGGTCAAACCCAACCTCAAGTCCGAGGGACCCAACTCTCAACATTCGGACGTGCCGGTCGACAAGACGACCAGGTTGGGGGCCAACGAATGCCAGTCGGGTCCCACCCAGCAACTACCCAACCCAAGCCGACCGAAGCCCAACCCCCACCAAGCGCCGCACCGGAAGACACCAACTCGGTCAGTTGGGTACAGATGCCACACCAGTTGGGTCCCTCCGTGCCCACAGCCCGGAATTTGATTCCCGACACGGGTGGTCAACAATTCCGGTATCGTGGCCGCCGTCACCGTGACGCTTGAAAGGACCACCCCATGACCGACCGCCCGGGCTTTGAGACGCTGCAGATCCACGCCGGACAAACCCCTGACTCGGCGACCGGAGCGCGTACCGTTCCGATCTACCAGACGACGTCATACCAGTTCCGTGATACGACCCATGCCGCGAACCTGTTCGGTCTGGCCGAGGTCGGCAACATCTACACGCGCATCATGAACCCGACCCAGGGCGTGTTCGAAGCCCGGATCGCGGCACTTGAGGGAGCACCCGACACCGCAATCGGCCTTCCGGGCGCCCTGGCCGTCGCATCGGGCCAGGCGGCGGAGACACTCGCTATCCTGAACCTCGCCGAAGCAGGCAGTCATATCGTCGCCTCAGCAGCGCTCTACGGCGGCACTTACAACCTTCTGCATTACACGCTTCCGAAGCTTGGCATAGAGACCACGTTCATCAACGATCCCGACGACCTAGACGCGTGGGCAGCGGCCGTGCGCCCGAACACGAAGGCGTTCTACGGGGAAGTCATTGGCAACCCGCGTAACGACGTGCTCGATCTCGAAGGCATCTCGAAGATCGCACACGCCAACGGCGTGCCGCTCATCGTCGACAACACCGTTCCCTCGCCGTGGCTCATCCGACCGCTTCAGTGGGGCGCGGACATCGTCGTACATTCGGCCACCAAGTTCATCGGTGGGCACGGCACTTCGATCGGTGGCGTCATCGTCGACGGCGGGTCTTTCGACTTCTCCGCGTCGGGCAGGTTCCCGGGATTCACCGACCCCGATCCGAGCTACCACGGCCTGCAGTACTGGCCGGCTCTCGGGCCGGGTGCGTACATCATCAAGGCACGCGTTCAACTGCTCCGCGACCTTGGAGCCTCGGTTACGCCATTCAACTCGTTCATGTTCCTGCAGGGCCTCGAAACGCTGAGCCTGCGCCTCGAGCGTCACAACCAGAACGCCCAGAAGGTCGCGGAGTTCCTCGCCCAGCAGGATCAGGTGGAGAGCATTCAATACGCGGGTCTGGCGTCCTCGCCGTGGCACGAGCGGGCCAAGAAGTATAGCGAAGGTCGCGGGTTCGCCTCGGTTCCGGCGTTCATCATCAAAGGTGGTGCCGAAGCGGGCCGGAAGTTCGTCGAAGGTCTCAAGCTCCACAGCCACGTGGCCAACATCGGCGACGTGCGTAGCCTGGCCATCCACCCGGCGACAACCACTCACAGCCAACTGAACGAGGCCGAACAGAAGGCGACGGGCGTGGCTCCGGGCCTGGTGCGCCTATCGGTCGGGCTGGAAACGGTCGCCGATATCATCGCCGACCTCGAGCTCGGGTTCGCCGCCGCGAAAGCCTGATCCGGGGGGTCAACCCGGGTTTCGGTAGCGTTGTGACCCCACTGAGCGTGAATGATTCATTCGGCCAATGCCGGAGGCAACGCTGGCTCGGTAGTCTTGACCCACCAGCGAAGTCCTCTCGGGGATAAGCGGTCACTTCCCATCTTCCGGAGAGCCCCTGTGTCCGACGCGTTACGCCAGACAACGAGAATTGACGCCAGAAATGAGCCTACGGCGACCGATCGCGTCAACGACGTGGTCCGACTAATCAGCCGACTGCTGATTGCCGGACTGGCGCTGACCGCGGCCGTATCGGTCATCCTCCTTGCCCGGGCTGCAAATCGTGGGCTTGACTTCACCGACGAAGGCATCTATCTGCATGCCTACCGTGGTTGGAAGTTCTACGATCTTTCGATCACCGGGGCCGGAGCAGTTCTTGGGCCGGTCTTCCAGCTCCTCGGTTGGAGCATTCCAGCACTTCGTTTGGTAAAACTCTTTAGCTTGGTGAGCAGCTCAGCGTTCCTCGCGTTCGCAACGACCGAGTTCGTGCACCATCATTTCAAGACCCAGACTCTTCGTCGAGAAAAGCAGGCGCTTGTCGTTCTGATCTCGATCATTTCCGCGTTCTCCGTCTACGCCTGGCTCCCGCAGTCGCCCGGGTACAACGATCTGTCGATCATGCTTTCGGCCGTTTCGATCGGCCTGGCATTCCTTTGGGCCATTTCAACCGGACGCCGGTCGACGATATTCGCAGTCCTAATCGGCGTCGCAATCATTCTGTTGACCTTCGTGAAGTGGCCATCGGCGATCTGCACCTCTGCGGGGATCACCGCATTCATCGTCGGCTCCGGTCGCTTCAAGCGCTTCGGGTCGTTTCTGGCCGCAAGCGCTGCCGGTGGCGTCGCCACCCTTGCGGTACTGCAAATTGGGGTCGGGCATCTTCTCGACCGCGCCAAGGAACTGAGCACATCAAGCGATACCGCGCTTCGAGGCACGGGCTTCATGGACGCATACGTAATGACGTATGCGCGAAACGTTTCAAGCACCGCAGCCGGAGTGGCCCGTGTCTGCGGACCGGTCATGGTTCCCGTTCTGATCATCTGCGCGGTGCTCGTACGTCGGCTTCCTGTTGTGGCGACGACGATCTATGCCGCCGGTCTCGGTGCCCTGACCATTTTCGCCAGAAAACGGGGCTATATCACCGGTGGCGAGATCAACGTGGTCCGTCTCGAATCCACTTTTCCGATCTTCTTCACAGCGACGCTCGGCCTGGTTGTGTTGTGGGCGGTCCATCAACAAGGTCGCCCGAAAGCCGAGCCGGCGTCGACCGACGCTGATCCGACAGCGAGATTCAGCCTGCTTTCCGGCGTTCTGCTTGTTGCCGCAGCACCTCTGCTTCAGGCCATCGGAACCGGAAACCCGATGTTTCGGATCGCATTCTGCGCCGGCGCGGCGTGGGCAACTGCGGTCGCCGCAATGATGCTCGTCGTGGTCGAACGCGGTGGCCGGGCGTTCTATCTCCCCGCTACTTGCGCTCTCGGTACCATGTCAATCGTCGGACTGGTCGCCGGTCTTCAAGGACTACGCACCGATTCATTCCGGGTGGGACCGCTGTCGCAGGAGACCGTCGCACTCCCTGGCGTCCCGGAGATGAAAGGCATGCGCCTCGATCAGACCGCGGCCGACCTCATCCGTGACACGCGCGAAGTCCTCCGCAACGAAGGTGTGCTGGGCGCGCGCGGTTTCAGCACGTTCAACGGTACCGGTCTCACCTACGCGCTTGGAATGCCGGAGCCGCTTGGCGGCCTTTTCGTCGAGGAGCCGGTGCCCAATGTCTTGCGGTCAAGGATTCAGCAGGCGTGCAAGATCGGTGCCATCACCACCGAGACACCGCCGGTTGTGTTGAGTTTGGGTGGTACCCAGCCACCCGTCGCCACCGAAGAACTGCAGAAGTGCGGGATCGACTTCCCCAATAGCTACAAATCAGTCCGCGTGACGGCCACCCCGGGTAACTACATGTTTGTCAGGAAAGAAGGCTTGACCGTCTGGGTACCGAAGGTCCCGTAAAGCCCGGGCGTCTCGGCGCCTGCTAAGGCGAGAGTGCTTCCAGCGGCAGCCGGAAGGTTGCTTCGGTACCGCTACCCGGTGAGGTTCTGACGGCGAAAGATCCGCCGACCGCCGATGCCCGGGCGTGGAGGTTTTGCAGGCCGTAGCCACCCGTCACACTCCGCTCGGAAAATCCGACCCCGTCATCAACCACCCGGATCTGGAGATCGCGGTCCTCGACCCCGATCACCAAACTCACCGTGGCAGCCGAGGCATGCTTCACCACGTTCATCAGCGTTTCCCGGAGGAGCGCTACGAGCTCGTCTCCCGACCCGCGCGACACCAACAGGTCGAGACCTTGAACCACGTCGACGGAGAACGTTCCCGGCAACATCCGGCGGAACTCCTCCAGCAACACCCCAATCGCTTCTGACACCGCTGCCAGGCGGTTCGGTCGTCGTAAGTGAAAGATCGAGGTACGGATGTCTCGGATCGCGGAGTCGATGTCTTCGATGGTTCGGTCCATCGCCGCTTCGGCCACGACGCTGCCCCGGCCGATCGCTCCCTGCAGCGCGATGCCGGTTGCGAACAGGCGCTGGATGACGGTGTCGTGAAGGTCTCGGGCAATTCGGTCACGCTCGTCGGCGACCGCCAACTCCTCGTGAGCGATCGATAGCGCCCGAGACGTGTCACGTTCCTCGGTCAACGCATCGACGAGCGTGAGCAGATGATCGCGTTGCGTTGACACCTGCCCGAAGACGCGGCTCCGATGCCGCGACAGGGAGATAGGTCGGACCCTGGTCGGGCGGTTGGACGGGTCTCCGCAGTATCCACTTGTCATGGCGGTCCTTCGCCCATGGTCACCCAACGTCGAGAAAACGATGTTGCTCATGGTCTACT
>JANMZO010000038.1:0-2639 GCA_031383405.1 Acidimicrobiia bacterium
GCCGACTTTGCTGATCTCGACGCGCTTGCTGATCGTCTTCGTCGTTTCGAGGATCGCTACAACCAGACCGCGGCTCCGTTCGACTGGCGATTCACGACAGACGATCTCACCACGATGCTCGAACGTGTCGATACCCCGAACCGGGCAGCAGTGCTCGCGGCGTAACCCGCAAGCAACCAAAATGGTGGCCATGAAGGCCCCGCCACCATCAACCAAGGCCAATCTCACCGCCCGCCTCAACAGCCACGCCCGACAGCACTGGCCCTCCCTCGCCAACGTCACCGTCCGCTTCCGTGCGAACTTCGCCTACATCGACGCACACGAACACGACGGGACCATCATGAAACTCTGCCGGCTCCGCTACGGCGGTTCCGCCCATCTCTGGGGCTTCGCGATCTACCGCGCTAGCCACGACGACTACGAAGACTCCTACCTACCCACCGGCACGACCGTCGGCACCGCCGAAGAAGCACTCGACTGCGCCTGCGGGCTCTACCTCAACAACCCCCTCGTCTGGCTACCCGATACACCGACGAACTAACGCGCGGGACCACTAGTGCTCTGTCCACTAACGGTGGGAGGTTATGGCGAGTCGGGGGTGTTTGTCGCATGGACGCAGCACGAGGCGCTAGCCGCACCCTCGCGTGAGGACGAGGACATTGCGACAAGCAACATCCGGCCGTCAGAACACCGCAAAGGTTAGTGGTCAGAGCACTAGATTGGAGAAATGACCGTTGCCGGGTTCCGGAAGCCAGACCGCACGAGTCCGCTTCCGCTCTGGGCCCAGGTCATGGCCGATCTTCGCCTTCGGTTGTCGTCGGGTGAGTTCGTCGTCGGTCTCCCGCCCGAGCGTGAACTCATCGAGCAATATGAGGTCAGCCGGCACACCATGCGAGACGCGATGCGTCGGCTTCACTCCGAGGGCCTCATTGACCGCGAACGTGGTCGTGGCACGTTTCTACGGACCCGGCCGATCGAGCAGGCCGCCGGATCGCTCTACAGCCTTTTCCGATCCATCGAAGATCAGGGCTTCGAACAACGAAGCGACGTGCTCGATCTCGACGAACGGTCCGCCCCGGAAATCGCAGCGAACGTAAAACTCCCAGACTCGACCCGGTTCGTCTACCTCCATCGGATTCGCAACGCCGACGGCACACCGATCGCGACCGACGAGATCTGGATTCCGGCCTCGATCGCTGCACCGCTGTTGAAGGTCGACTTCACGCACACGGCCGTCTACACGGAACTTGACCGTCTGTGCGGAGCACGTCCGGAGGCCGGCTGGGAGCGTATCCTCCCCGTGATTCCATCGCCCGACGAGCGAAGGCTGCTGGGGCTGAAAAAGCAGGAACCCGGCTTCCTCATCGAACGATCAACGTCGTTCGGTAACCAACCACTCGAATGGCGCCGCACGGTTGTGCGCGGTGACATGTACACCTTCGTCACCGAGTGGAAGAACCCGCTCACCCGGAAACCACCGTCGTTTGCTCCCACAGCCGCGCGGCCGGGCTGACGCCCCGCAAAGCTATGACGACAGTTGTGCAAGCCCCGGTTCCGCGCCGAACGCGTCATGCGTGCGTGCCGAAGGGCAGTTACACCAACGACTCGGTTGGAAGGTCGAACCAGCGAAGGTGCTCAAACTCCGCCGACAGAGCACCGGTGTGGGGGCCGTGCTGCTCCCACACCGATGCACCGTGCATTACCTGTCGGGCCACCTCGAGGTAGCCGGCCAACGCCGACTCAGGGGCGGTTGGGCGATCGATGCGAGGGCGACACAGCTCTCCGGTCGAAGCATCGTAGGACAGCTCCGAGAGCCGAAGCGGCGGCTCAACCGGGCCGTTGCGATGGCGCCAGAGGCCGGTGGCCGGATCGAAGCGGTACTCCGGAAGTAACTTCCATCCCTCACGGGCCACCAGATCCACCGAGTCGACCAGGTACCGGAAGACGGCCTCGGAGATGAAATAGTTGAAGCTGACGCGCGTCCACCCCGGCTTGATGCCTTCGCAGCCCTGTGTGATCTCATGTTCGAACTCGTGCGAGCGTTCGAGATTGATGCCCAGCAACCGGTGGCCGTAGGGTCCGGCGCACGAGCAACCACCTCGGGATTGGATACCGAACAGGTCATTCAGCAGCGCAACAACAAAGTTGTGGTGAAGGTACCGGTCGCCGGGACGGCGCACGACAAACGACACGATCGATAGCCGTTCGGCTTGGGTATTGCCCAGCACGAAGATGTCGGGATTGGCCGACCACGTTTCGATCGCCCGTGACCAGTACGATTCCTCATGGGCCCGGATCGCCGGTACGCCGACCGCCGATTTCAACTGGAACACGAGCCCGGCCCGGATGGACTCGATGATGGCCGGCGTGCCGCCTTCCTCACGGTGAACCGGGTCATCGAGGTACCGGTGCTCCTGCGGGTTCACGTAGGCCACCGTTCCCCCACCGACCACATCGGGCACCCGATTCGTCAACAACGCCCGGCGGACCGCAAGCACCCCTGGGGTACCGGGCCCACCGACAAACTTATGTGGACTTATGAAGACCGCATCTTTGAATGCCAACGGGTGGTCGGCGCACTGTGGGTACATCTCTATGTGGACGTACGGAGCCGCGCAGGCGAAGTCCCAGAACGACAG
>JANMZO010000039.1:0-3356 GCA_031383405.1 Acidimicrobiia bacterium
CCGAACGCACACTCTCTCCGCAAAACTGCCACCGCACTTCGAAGCCAGGCGAGCGGTCCCGACGCCCGTCGCGACGAAAGCCTGACAGCCCGATCGTCGGCAAAGTTGTCGCGGGAGTCCCGACCCGTCGCACACCTCGCACCTCTTCCACGATCGAACGCTCGGAGCGCGACTCGGCCCGACAGGCACTGTTGCACCAATCAAGTCAAGCCGTGGGTTGTCGGTAAGGCTGTTGTGATGATGCGTCGTCGTGGTTGTCGGGTTCGTCCGGTTGGTTTGTCGGCGTTCGCTGGTTTTCGGTTTCCGCCGGAGGTGATCATGCTCACTGTTCGCTGGTATCTCCGGTACAACCTGTCGCACCGGGACCTCGAAGAACTTCTCGCCGAACGAGGCATCGACGTTGATCACGTCACTCTGTACCCGTGGGTCCAACGCTTCACACGATGACTCATCGACGACGCGAGGCCTTGCCCTCACACGGTTGGTCGTCGATTGTTTGTTTACGACAAACTCCGAAGGCGGCGGCTCAGTCGTCCGTTGCGTCGTACGCTCGGAGTTTGTGGCCCGTACACGCAATCCCGAGATCACCGTGCCTGCCCTGCTCGCAGCGGCGCGTGTGGAGTTCGGACGGGTGGGCTTTGCCGAGGCCAAGACCGACACGATCGTAGAACGCGCCGGCATCACGCGTGGCGCGCTGTATCACCACTTCGCCGACAAGACTGCCCTGTACACCGCTGTGGTGGAGCAGGTCCTCGACGAGATCAACTCCGAGGTGGCGCTCGCCGCAGGTGCCGAAGCCTCGCCGCTGGCGGCGTTACGGAAGGGAATCGCCACGTACCTCCAGTGCTGCACTCGGGCCGAGGTTCGTCGGATCGTGCTCCAGGATGGTCCGGCGGTGTTGGGTCGCGAGCGGTGGATCGAGATCGATGAGCGCAGCGCGTATGACGTGACGCGCCGCGGGGTCGTGGCGGCGATGGAAAGTGGTGAGCTGGCTTCCGCACCGGCCGAGCCGCTCACTCGGCTTCTTCTCGGTATGGTGACCCAGGCGGGGCTTGATATCGGGCGCGCCAAGCGACCTGCGGTGCGAAAACGTGAGCTGGCACAGTCAATCGAGTTCGTGCTTGATCGACTCGCCACCGGTTGACTCTCTACATACACGGTGTATGTTGTCGGCATGGAAACAGCCTCTGCCCCACCCATGCCGCCGCTTGTCCATGTCGCGCTCACCGTGAGCGATCTTGAGCGCAGCGTGGCGTGGTACACCGCGGTGTTCGGCGAGCCGCCAACGTTCACCGGGGAGCTGCTCGTTGGTACGCCACATCACTACCGGCTTGCGGTGTGGCTGTCGATGCAACTCGGTTTGCATTGCTTCGCCGAGTCGACGCCCGGCGAGTTCACCGAACGACGGCCGGGGCTGGACCACGTCGCCTTCGCGTGTGCATCGGTTACGGAACTCCTGGCATGGGCCGAACGTCTCGACCGCCTCGGCGTCCCACACGGCGAGGTCCTCACGGAGCCATACGGGTCGGGTCTCGCGTTCCGCGATCCCGATGGCATCGCCCTCGAGCTATTCGTGAGCGGACGCAACGCATGAACGCCGCGCGAACATATGCCGACGCATGGCTAGCCGGCGATCTGGCCGCCATCATCGATATGTACGCAGATGACTTCGTGCTGCACTACTTCGGGGACAGTCCGCTCGCCGGGGACCACGTGGGCAAGGACGCAGCGTTGACGGCGCTGGCCACGGCCACGACGCGCACGAACCGACGACTGCTCGATATCGAGGACGTGTTGGAGGGCCGCGTCCTGTCGGCCATCGTGGCACGCGAAGAAGTCGGCACCGACGAGCGCAGGATCGTTCGCCGGGTGCTGCTCTACCGCACGGACGCCGCCAAACTCACCGAATGCTGGCTCTACGACGAGGACCAGCGGGCCATCGATGCCCTCTGGTCCGCATAACCGACCGCGGTCCGATTCGGGTGGTCGCAGAATTCAGAGGCTGTCGAAGGCAAACGTCCACTACCAACGGCCCCGATGCCGACCTTGTTGGAGTCCCTCGACTGCTCGATTCCAGTCGAGTCCGTCGGACATGCGCTTGGAACGGGGTCCTTGGAGATCGGTACAGGAATTGGCGGTAACTCCCGGCTCAGTTCTTTGACCTGCGGAAATGTGAACCAACCAGGACCCAAAACCTCCAGAATCCTGCAGAGTTCGTGCTGCCGGTCGAGCGTCTGACCAGCCCAAATGCTGCGAACGCCACATCTGGTTCCGATCCTCCCATGACCCCATACCGATGGAATCAACGCCAATGAACGCCGTAGGCTGGTGATATGGCTTACGCGAACCGCACGATGCATGACGCCGACTCGCACATCTACGAAGACTTCGACTGGCATCATCCCTATGTCGATGCGGCCACGTTGACCGCGATCCCCCGGCTCTGGGAAGAGTCGGCAGAGTCGGAGACGGTCGGAATCGACGCCGAAACAGCGACGGCTAGCCCGGCTGTTGCAGTAAGCGTTGGGTGATTGGTGGGGGTGTGTTTTTGCGGTGTGGGGGTTGGTGTTGGGTTCAGGATCTGTTGGTGGGGCGTGTTGGTGTAGGGGTTCGTGGTTTGTTGGGTTGTCCGGCTGTGTTGTTGGTGCGGGTGCCGGGGTCCGTGTCGTGTTCAGGTTGTGTGGCGGAGATGGTGGCAGCGATCGAACGCGTCGACGAGTTGTTTGGCCCACGGCCAGCCGGCTGCGATGCGGAGCCGGGTCTGTCGGCCGCTACGTGCGATTTGGCCCGCGGCGTGGAGCAGGGTGTAGCGGAACCGTTTCGGTTCGGCTCGGGCGAGGTCACCGTCCACGCATAGCAGTTGGCACCAGATGAGTAGATCGTGTGCGGTCATCGCGGTTGTCAACCAGGCCTGGTTGATTGCGAACTCGGTGGAGGGCAGGTTCATGCAGCCGGTGTCTTTCAGGTTGCAGATCAATTTCTCCGCTCGTCCTCGACCTCGTTGCAACGCTTCGAGGTACGCAATGTCGGGATCGGTCTGGTTGGTGATGAACGTTTGGAAGCGGTGTCCATCGATGTCGGTGAACGTCAGTTGAGCGCCGGGGTGGGGGATCTCGCGGCGAACGATCATCCGGGTCCCGGTCGGCCACAAGGACAGGTTGACCGTGTCGGTGATCTCGGCGATCTCGGCACCGTCGCGGTAGTCGGTGCCATCAGCGGTGACCGCAAGCTGCCAGGCCCGTTTCGGGATGTTCAAACAGGCTGTGCGTACTGGTTCGGTCAGATCGTGCCCGACACTGAACAAGACGTTAGCGGCGACGCAGGCGTTGATGAATCCGTGCGTCAAACCAGCCGAG
>JANMZO010000326.1:0-3758 GCA_031383405.1 Acidimicrobiia bacterium
ACGACTCGGCCAGACCGTCACCCTCGAACCAGCCGCCTAACCCCAAGCCCACCTACCACCACAAACCCGTCGAGGCTACGCCCCGACCCCGCTTCGCGCGCCCACACCTCGCGACCACTCAACCCATTTTCGTCTCAGAGATCGGCGTGACCATGAACGTCTACGGCCGCCTCTTCCGGGGAGCCCGGGCCAAGCTCACGAGCGACCTTGACGGGCTCCTCTCAAAGACGCGCCGACCGGAACGTGATGACCCGGACGGCAAGCGGATGGAGGACGGCTGCCGACGCCCGCCTGTGTCGAGGCGAGCGCGGACCCTGTGGCGGTGGCGATGTCCGCCGTGGTTGCCCGCTTGCTAGGTTTCGGGCAGTGTTTCCTGCCATGAGTGCAGGTCATTCGGCATCGTTCGCCACGGGCGTCCGGGAGCATGTGGCTAGTGCCGCGCCCGGAACGTTCTTCACTCGCGGCGACTTCGACGGCACGGAACCGGCCGTCGACACGGCACTCAGCCGACTCGCCGCAGGGCGAGCCCGAAGCGTGTTGAGGCCCGCATTCGCGAACTCATTGCTACCGGCGTCGTCCGCGGCGCAGTGCTTGTCGAAGAAGCGAACGACGAAGCCCGCCCGATCGTTCGCGCCTGCATGGCCGAGATCGCTGCGGTCGCGTGAGCCATCGCCTTGTCGATGATCGCGACGCGGTCGCAGTGCTCGCGGAGCAGGTCGCTGACAGAACAGGTATTCCGGGTTCGCATATCGAGAAGCATCTGGAGATCGTGTTCAAAGGTGGGACAGGTCTGTCGAAAGCATTCGGTCTCATTGAACGGTTCTCCGAAGATGTCGACCTTCTCGTCGTCATTCCCGGCTCGCTCGGAACCTGTGCTGCCGGATTGGCCGGGGCGGGGTCGTCATTCCCCCCTCCCAGGTCGGTCAGCGAAGCACGACCTGCGAATTGGCGCCACGACGGCATGGGTGCCACCCGCTCGATGAACGCGCTGCGCACCGAACTCACCCGCCGCGGCTGGGACTAAACGACGCCCAACCACGGCATGCGATTGGACTAGCAGTGTTTATGCAAATGGTAATGTACGAAGCCTGCGAATAGGCTGATAGACGGCCTGCGTAGAGTAAGATGGCGCTATGAGCGGTTACCAACGTCGCATCATCGACGATGAACTCGATGAGCTGCTGCCTCAGTTGCCGGCAATAGCCATCGAAGGGCCGAAAGGCGTCGGCAAGACGGAAACGGCGAAGCAGCGGGCATCAACGGTACTCAAGCTCGACGATCCAGCGGAGGCATCGCTGCTGGACGCGGACCCGCAGCGATTGGAGCGCGAGCCAACACCGATCCTGATCGACGAATGGCAGCGCTTCCCCCGCAGTTGGGATCTGGTTCGGCGGAGCGTTGACGAGAACCGAACCGGCGGCCGATTTCTCCTCACGGGGAGCGCAGCACCAACGACTCCGCCAACGCATTCGGGTGCCGCTCGGATCGTGCGGCTCCGGCTGCGACCCTTGTCTCTGTCGGAGCGCGGACTCAACGACCGCGCCACGGTCAGCCTTCGCGCACTCCTCAACGGCAGCAAACCCACTATCAACGGCACCGCCACGATGGAACTCGCCGACTACACCGAGGAAATCCTGGCCTCGGGGTTTCCCGCCATTCGTGGCCTCGTCGGCAGAGCCCGCATGCTGCAGCTCGATAGTTACCTTGGCCGAATTGTTGACAGCGACCTGGACGAGGCGGGGGTCAAGGTTCGCCGGCCCGCGCTCTTGAGAGGCTGGCTAGCCGCCTATGCAGCGGCATCGTCGACTTCGACCGCCTACAGCACGATCCTTGATGCCGCCACGCCCGGCGACGCCGACAAGCCGGCCAAAGCGACAACGATCGGCTACCGCGAAGCGTTGACCCGCCTGTGGCTCCTGGACCCAATACCCGGCTGGATCCCGGAGGGAAATCTGCTGACCCGCCTCGCTCAGGCGCCCAAACACCATCTGGCCGACCCAGCCCTCGCAGCAAGGCTTCTGGGGGCGACGGCGAACGGGCTCCTACGGAACACGGTCACGACCGGCCTTACACCTGCCGACGGTGTACTGCTTGGGGCCCTCTTCGAATCGCTCGTGACGTTGTCCGTTCGCGTGTACGCGCAGCCGCTCGACGCCACGGTGCATCATTTGCGAGCCCAGAACGGCGACCGCGAAGTCGACCTCGTCGTTGAGGGAGCGGACCGTCACGTCGTCGCCCTCGAGGTGAAACTCGCAGCCGACGTCACCAGCAAAGATGTGCGCCACCTCATCTGGCTTCGCGAGCGCCTCGGCGACCGCCTCGCCGACGCCGCCGTGATCACCACCGGCCACCACGCGTATCGCCGCCCCGACGGCATCGCCGTCATCCCAGCATCCTTACTCGGACCGTAGAGAGCCGCAACCTCCGGGGCGAAAGGCCGACGATGTCTAGGTGGCCGCTGAAGTAGGCGGTGCCGGGGCGGATTGCGGGCCGAGTTGGGACACGGTGCATCTGGGGGCTCGTGTGGGGTCACGTGCGTGTTCTTCGTGGTGGAGTGCGTGCGGAGTCGATCGTGGGTCGTGTGAGGCTTCTGAGGGCCTGTGGAGGGTTGTGTGGGTTGATCTGTGTGCTTATGGCATGGCTGGGGCGGCCTATGTCATGGTGGCGTGGTGCACTCCGAGCGTGGCGAGTCGTGCGAGGTTGATCGCCGCGGCACGGGTCACAAGATCGGACAGGACCGTGGCCACGCCCCTGCATCGGGCCTTGCGTCCACCGTGGCCCCGTCGGGTCAGGTGCTAGAACGTCGACGTCATTCGGCAATCGGCCCTCGTCGAACAGGACGGGCGACACGCGATCAGCTGACCCCACTCGGTCACGAACTCACCGTGGCACTCACGCCAATCGACGCATCGTCCAAACGGTGGCCGCCGAGGTCGCGAAACTCGGTGAGACATGCCCAACACGGGACACGGGACACGGGACACGGGACACCCACACGAGGGGTCCCTCGCATTTACAGGACCCCCACATCCTCACCGACCACCACCACCATCACCAAACAGCACCACCGAAACCAACCCCGGCATGCTCACAAAGTCAGACCGCCAACACCTGCAGTTTCTCGCCTCGGAGAGGGTCGGATTCCCCCCACCTCGGGAATTCGCCGAAAGTAGCCAAAATTGGCCGCCAATTTGATCGATGTTGGCGTTGAACAGCGTCCCGAATGTCACGTAGACCATTGGCCGCGAGGTGGCCCCCCGGGCTCGGATGGGCAGTGGCACCGGGCGGAGGTGCAACGTCTCGCTCGGCGAGGGCCCGAGGGAGGAAGTAGTGCAAGATGCGCTCTGGCGCGAGTCCGTCGCCAGGCTTGCCGCGCGTACGGGTGGCGAGTCGCTCCATCCAGTCGGCCCGGCTCCGTCCGGCCAACGCGAATCGCGCACCGGGCTTTTCGATGATGGGCGCCGCCGTTGCCACGGGGCGCATGCAACGCGTATACTTTTTGTATGACGATAACTCTGAGTTTTCGGGCGGACGAAACGCTCGCCGAAGAACTCGATGCCGCAGCGGCCGAGGCGGGTGTAGCGCGCAGCGACCTGCTGAACCAGGCCGTCCGCGAACTCCTCTTTCGCCGTCGATGCGAACGCGACGCCGAGCGATACGCGCTCCAGCCGCTGACCACAGCGGAGACCGTGGCGTGGCCGAACGAAGCGTGGCCCGACGATGACACCGACTGGACCGAGGTGTTCGGCGAGTGAAAC
>JANMZO010000377.1:0-5898 GCA_031383405.1 Acidimicrobiia bacterium
TCGATCTTGTCGCTCATCATGAAGACCGCTATCCGAGCAAAAGTGCTCAAGGAGAATCCGGCCGACTCGCACAGTCTTACCAAACGTCGTGCACGACCGTCCGTCCTCACGATGCAACAGGTTCACCAACTCGTCGCGCACACCGACCCGCGCTATAGACCAGCTGTTTGGTTGCTGGTCCTCGCCGGCCTCCGTACGTCAGAGCTATGTGGGCTTAGGGTCTGCGACGTCGACTGGCCAAAACATACGATCACCATCACAGAGGTACAGATGTGGGTGACCGGCAAGCTCGTTGTGAAGGGACCCAAGACCGACAGCGGTAACCGGACCATCCCGATTCCCGAGTGGCAGGTAGACCAACTCGCGGCAATCATCGCCGATCGGGCCGAAGAAACTGGACGAAGCCCGAAGCGCACCGACCGGATCTTTCTCTCACCTCGAGGCAAGCCGCTCGTCGATCACACAGTCTGGAAGATCATCAACCGAGCACGCCTCGCCGCAGGCCTCGACCATTTCCGCCCCTACGACCTCCGCCACAGCCACGCCTCGCTACTCATCGAACTCGGTGCCCACCCGAAAGCGATCAGCGAACGGATGGGCCACTCCGAAATCGGCGTGACCATGAACGTGTACGGCCACCTCTTCGAAGGCGCGCAAGCCAAACTGACCGACGATCTCAACGGGCTCGTCGACTCGACGCGCAGCGTTCGTGAACCGGGCTCCGAGAGGTAGTCGGCTGATCCCCGAACTGACAGTGGTTGCGCGGGATCATGCGGCTGAGGCTCTACAGCAGCGTTCGGAGTTCCTCGATTCGGGCGCAACAGTCCTCGAAGGTCGAGCGCGGAGCGCCCGGCCAAACGAGGTTTCGAAGCACGACAGATTCGTACGCGCCTCGAGCGACTGCACTCGACGCCACATCCCAAGCCGGACTTTGCGCGAAACCGCCGGCAGGCCTATCCGCGGTTGGCATCCCAGCAGCACGAGAGTGCTGACAGACCTCACGAGCGAGCACATCGACCGGCAGATCGCTGAGCTGCGCGACGACGTTGTCATCACGCAACAACCTGTCGACGTCGTAGTAGTGCCGCGCTGTCGCCTCCTTCCGAACATCGTCACCTTCGCTGGCTGCATGATGCAACAACACCAGTTTGTCGACGAGTGTCCGGACCGGATCGAGAACCAGAATGCTGACGGGTGCCGACTCGTCGAAATCGATCGGCAATCCAACAGACTCCGCATGCTCAACAATCAGCGACTGCACGGCGAGACGCCGCTGCGGCAGCGCTCCACCTCTGGTGCCGATCTCGATCAGCACTCCTGGGCGAAGCACGCCAGACGGACTAGAAGTCGGGTAGTGCACGACTGCGGATCGCTTCTCACCCTTGGTTGTCGACGAACCATCGACGACCGGTTCGATTCCAGTCGCGGCAGCTGCGCCGGCCATGAACGCCTTCAGCGTGGTGTCACGCGAGCCCTTGCCGCCAGCGGGCAGCACGGCGATCAGGTCGACGTCTTCGGAGAATCGTTGAATGAGTCGGTGCGCCTTCGAGAGACTCGTGCCGCCCTTGAACACGATCGAGCAACCGACATTGCGCGACGTCGCAGCAACACCACGCAAGACCTCGGTCACCCAGAAGTCTTTCTCGATGTGATCGGCCGGAATCCCCGTGAACGCCGCGACACGCGACACGTAGACCTCGAACTCATCAAGATCGCTGCGCAGGAGACGGCTCACGAGACCGGACTCTTCAGCAGCCTCGCTGCGAGTTCAGCCCATCGTTCCCGCGTCGCCACATGGTGCTCGTCGGCCACCGACGATACGAGCGCGTCGAGGCGAACCTCACCGACGGCCGCGAGCCGTTCGATCGTTGACGCCAACTCGCTCCATGGCTTCTCGATCGACGCCGGACCGCTGCGAAGCACTTCAAGCACTGCCACCTCGACAGGCCGCAAACCAGCGATACGGCGCTCGACAGAACGAGACACGAACCGTGCCCCCACAACCGGGGCCGGAGCACGACCAGGAACCGCAACGACAGCCACCGACGGCACCTGCGTGGTCAACCCCAACAGATGCGCCGCCGAGAGCTCAGCCAGCCCTGCGCCCGGCCCGGCAACCTCCAAGGCAACATCAGCCGACCGCGGTGTCGCAATACCGAACCTCGTCTTAGGACCCTTCCAGTACAGGCCTTTCCGAACCCGCACCACCCCGCCATCAGCCGCAAGACGCGACAACGCGCACTCCACCGCCCGACGCGAGCCCGGCAACTCCTCCACGGCAATGAACGCACGCAACGGCGCCGCAGCAACCCGCTCACGAACAACCTCAGCCGTACTCATGAGAGGAAACTGTATCTACTTCCTCTCACCACGTCAACAGGCGCAGAGGCGCCCGCGACGGGCAACAGTCAGCCGGATAGCACCCTCCGCGTTCGCCGCCACATCGATGAACAGACTGCCGAAAGGGCGCGGAAAGGGCGCGAGGGCGCGGCGAGGGCGCGCAATACCGGCCATCAACGGCCGCGAAAGGTCGCCAACGGCGAGTCAAAAACCAGGCCTGACCAGCACAGATACCTTCTGACCAGCGCCCACGAAAACGAAACAAGCGGGTTCGATTCCCCCCACCTCCACCGTGTTTTGAAGACGTTTCCGCAGGTCAGCGATAGTGTGACTTACGAGGCGGAGTCGCAGTTGACGCGGATTTGACGCGGCGCGACGGTCTTGCCGGACAGAGGGTCTCCACTTGACAACGGTCTCGGACAACGGTCTCGGACAACGGTCTCGGAGTGGACATGTCGGTGGACTTGAAAGGGTCGGCCGCCCGAAGGCCAGAGGTGGGGTCGCCGGCGCTGTCTTGAAACGCGGAGTCGATGATGATCACGTCGTCGCACCACCTCTGTGAGTCGGACTCGTCGCATCGACACATCGGGCAGTTCCGCAAGCTCGTGCCAGCTGCGAGTCCGGCTTGTCGACCCAGCACGTTTTAGGCCGGCGAGCTCGTCCGTGCGGAAGGCCCGCCCGTCAAGACTGGCGCAGAGGATCAGGGCCGCGCCGTGCGATGCGCGAGTACTGATCGTCGGTCATGACCGTTGCGCGCACTCAAATTGCAAGCAGTGGGCCGAGCGGTCGGTACTCGACTGCCCTGGATCGCACCTGTTCGACCGGGCACGTTCGTCGACGCGCAGCATGGGATCCGCAACGCGTCCCGACGGCGGGAAGCCGTCGGTGGCCGAGCGTTACTGACACGGCAGACCGCCGCGCAGATTGCAGTTCGGCGTTCATCGCCGATCTTGTGGACCCGACGCGAACCCGCAAAATGATCCCGCCAGGCCGCATGGGCAGCCCGGCACTTGAACTGCTTTCCGGTCGCCGCACGCCACGGTCGCATCAGCCCACGCACACGCCGTTCCAGCGACCGCCGGCGCGGCTGCCAGTCCGCATGGTGTAGCTGCCGTTCATGAGCCCGTTGCGGGCCATGCCGATGTGCATCGTGCCCGAGCCATCCTTTCCGGACCAGGTGCCGCGCAGCTTCCAGCCGCCCGAGTCTTTCGTCACCTTTCCATTGACGACCCCGCCGCCGGCCCAGGTGTAGGTGCCCTTGCCGTTCTTCACGATCAGAAAGCCGTTCTTGTTCAGGACCTGGAACTTGCCGGTGAACGCGGCGCATGGTGGTCCGGCGGCCGTTGCAGCGAGCGGGACGACGGTGGTCGGAGACGGGGCTGCGGCGACGGCGGTCGGCGTGGTTGCCCCCGCGCTTGATGCGGACGCAGTCGTCGGCGTGGACACGCTCGCGGGCGGTGCCGTGGAGGCAACCGTCGTCGCGACGGGGGCAACACCCGCGGTAAGCCCGGTCGTGCGGTTCGCCGGCGCGCAGTAGTCGATGGGCCTACCGTCGGCGGTCGCGAGCGGCAGGTTCCCGCCTGGTCCATACACGTAGATGCTATGGATCCCGATCACGTAGACGCTGCCGAGCGAATCAGCCGCAATACGCGGGAAGAACGTCGTTTCGGGGTACTTGAGGGCGACGATGAGGTTGCCGCTCGGGCCGTACTTCACGAACTGGTCGTGCGCGCCGATCCAGACGCCGTCCCCGGCCCACGCCAGCATGCCGAAATCGGTCGCCGGGAATGCATCGAGGTTCGTCGGGACTCCTCGGATGATGTCGCCGCTCTGGCGCAGCGAGAGCTTGAAGCGCACCAGGCGTGGGCGGTCACCCGACGTCGACGGCTTCGCACTCACCCAGAAGGTCTCGGACGGATCGACCGTCACCCCGACCAAGTCGCCGCTCGGGAACTGAGCGTACGTCGTGCCGCTGTCCGAGATCACCGACGCGGCAAGCGCGAGGCCGACTGAGAACAGCTCAAGGCCCCGGGTGTGCACGACCAACGAGCTGTCCTCCGAGCCGATGCGGAAGCCGACGATCTGGTTCGGCGAACGGAAGCCTCCGGGACCGGAAAGCGGTGCCTTGAACTGCGCGACGCGACTCCCGGACTGGTTGAAGCTCACTAGCTCGCCACCATCGCGATCCTCGAGCAGCAACGTGCCATTGCTGGTCAGCCCAATCTTGCGGTACGCATCGCGCCGGTCGAGCGGCCAGCGCCCCGACACCTCCCCGTTGCGGAAGCGGACGACCTCGGTCGCCGTGAGCACCTGGAGCTCGGTCCCGTCCGATCGCGACACGAGATCGATCGGCGAGAGCCCGCAGCCGATCACGCCACGCAGGCCGATCTCGCCGGTCGCCTCGGCCGGCGGCGCGCCAGGCGGACCGAGGACGGCCAGCGCGGCGATCATCGCGAGCGCAGCCAGGAGGCGGAAGAGACGATGTTCGTTCGGCACGATGGCGAGTATCGGCGACGCGCGTAAGCGACGCGCAAGCCGATCAGGGTACAGCCCTTCGGCGCGGATGCGGGCGTTGAGCTCGTCGAGGTAACGCTCCTCGTCCATCGACGCCAGGCTGACCTCGGCACCCGTCCAGCTCGACGGGTGCATGGCGTTCGCGAGGCGGACATCGGCGACCCCGTCCGCGCCAACGCGATCAATGGCGTCCCGTCGAGGATGTTCGCGGCGAAGTTGCCCAACACATCGGGGTGCTGCTGACCCCACGCCGATTCGTACGTGCGGGTCTCGGTCTCCATCCACCTCGCCGTGTCGGCCCGTCCGCTGAAGAGGTCGGCAACGTCCGCCGGCGTCATCGACCCGCTGTGAAGAGAATCAGTCTTGTGGTGTCGCGAGGTGTTACGCGGCTTTGTTGAGGTGACTTGGTAGCCGAGGTCGAGGAGTTGTTGGACGAGTTGGTTTTTGCGGTGGTCGGTGTTGGCGGGCCGTTTGAAATAGTCGCCGCCGAGGTCGTCGTAGTCACAGTTATTGGTGAGGAGGTGCCAGCAGATGACGAGGATGGAGTGGCTGACAGCGATGGCGGCTTTCTTCTTGCCGATGCGGCGGGCGAGACGCCAGTACTGGGCAGATAGGTAGGTGTTGCGTGACCGGGCCGCGGACCAGGCGCATTGGTTGAGGATGTCTCCGAGCCACACGTTGGCTTTGTTTGTTTTGCCGGAGTGTCGTTTGCCTCCGGTGATGTTGTTGCCTGGGCAGACACCCGCCCACGACGCGAGATGCTCGGACGTGGGGAACCCGGTCATGTCGACACCGATCTCGGCGATGATACATTCGGCGGCCCGTTTCCCGACCCCGGTAATCGTGTCGAGCCGGTCGCGGGCCTCAACGAAAGGGGTCATCACCCGGTCGATTTCACCGTCGAGTTTCGCGATCGCGGTCTCGAGATGCGTGGTGTGGTCCAGACACAGTCCGATCATCAGGGCGTGGTGTTCACGGAAACGGCCGTGGAGCGCCTCGCGTAGGTCAGGGATCTTCTTTCGGAGTCGGCCCCTGGCCAACTCC
>JANMZO010000378.1:0-3145 GCA_031383405.1 Acidimicrobiia bacterium
GAATGCTGGTTCTCGGTTCTCACGAGACGCCGACTCACGAACACGCCATTCAAAACCGTGAAAGAGCTCCGTCTCACCATCGACACGTGGATCGAGCACTGGAACGACGACCCCACGCCTTTCATCTGGAAGAAGACCGCCAATGAAATCCTCGACTCAGTCAACCGAGCAAGAACAACCCTCAAAACTGTAGTAACTAAAACACAGACAAACCACTAGCACTTCGCGCTGCGACAATGGCCGTTCCGACACAACCGCGCCCACCACACCCTCGCCACGAAGCACATCCTGCAAACACCGCAAACCAGGACGCGACGCAACACTGCGATCAAGTCCGCTGTCGCGCTGAAACACCAAGAACGCAGTAATCCGCTCACCGTTCACATCACCCGCCGAAAGACCATTGGTCTCCAGCCAGCAACTAAACCGAGCCACCTGACGCAACAGGTTCACAACCGACAACGGCGTGTAACCCCGCACCCCCGCCGCGCCCCGATACAACTCCGCGAACGGAGCCAACGGCCCCCTCACGATCACCCCACATACCCTGCTCTTCCGTTTCGACATTGACGAACTCCTTCTCACTCGACGAGAAGAACAACAATGCCGACAAACACCCGTTATGCCGACAAAATCAAACCAGAAACACCTCCTGAACAGGACCTACGCGACCAACATCGGCATAACGCGAACATCGGCATAATCGTGATTATGCCGACATCGGCATAAGCACGATCTGCGTCACACGATGGCGACCACGGCACTGTCGGCAGGTATCCATCCGAAAGTGGTGCAGGAACGCTTGGGGCATACCACGGTGGCGATGACGCTCGATACGTATAGTCACGTCACGGACACGATCCAAAGCGAAGGCGCCGAGAGACTTCACCGGGCAATGAACCCGAAATCCAATCGTCGACGCAGCAAGCTTGATCCGCCGATCGGTGAATCGCTCGAAGAATCCCCGGAAGCGCTGATAGCCGCAGCGAAACCAATGCCCGAGCGCAGACCCGCCCGCCGAAGAAGGTCATCGCCAACCGATCACGCGTTCTCGCACGCCATCAGCCAGGCCTGAGGGCAGCCGGGATGCCAACGGAGCGAGTCATACTGTGAAGGTGAATGAAGTCGAAGTGAGTGAGCGGCTCGCCGGGATGCTTCGATGAAGCAACGTCACATTCGGACCGACGCTGACCTCGACGATGACCAGACGATCGTCTTGCGGGGAGGCTCACTCGACCCGGAGCTGTTGCGGGTCGACGCCCTTCGTAACTATGAGATCTACAGCGAATACGGTATCTCCGTCTTCGCGGTGTTGGATGCAACCGTTGATGAGCTCTCACAGATTCCTCCGCTGGTCCGCTTTGCCTTCCTCACCGTTGTCCGGGTCGGAGATCTCCGAGAGAGGGGACTTCGGCTCGAACCTACTGGCCGTAACCCGAGGCACTACGACATAGCCTTTGACGACTTGGACGAAGGGATCGGCAAGCTAGCCGCGTGTAGCCACCGTACTATCGACAACGCCTATTTCGAAGGAGAACAATGATGATGATCGACCTTCCCGCTGACCTGAATGCCCAAGACGACGACGGCCTCGGCTGGTCGCTGCTGCGCGAAGCAGCTGAACCGGCAAAAGTCCGTGTGGGTCTTTATGTTGTGGCTGGTAACTCGCAGGCGGCTGCCGTGGTTCGTGTGGTTGCGGTTGATGACGATGGACAGGTGCACTTCGTTGTGCTTCCTGGTTCCGTCAAAAAGAACGCACATCTCCTTGGCAGTGCCGTCGCTTCGTAGGCGATGCGGCCGTTGAGATGGCACGAACAGCATCTGCCGAGCTGAATGCGGTTGCTGTCTTCGACGACGAAGACCGTCGGGTGCCCGTTCTCCTCGGGAAGCAACTCCAAGCGTGCTGCTAAGTGAGCATATGATCGTGCCTGCGAAATGCCTGCATAGACCGCGCAACTGGGCGGACCGAGGCCCGCGGGACGGACCGGCAAACCCAACAAACTCGGGCTAGACGGCACACGGCGACACGGCTCGGCACGACCCAAAATCGACTGGGGGTCAAGAGGTCGTGGGTTCAAATCCCGCCAGCCCGACAAGAAACCACGGGTCAGGGGGGTGCGGGAAGTAAGTGCACGTAGCTCGCCTCTCCAGTGGTCACAGAATGATCACTAGCGTTTCTGGTGTGGCGGACCCTAAATGCAAAGAAAGGCCCCGCCGAACAGCGGGGCCTTCGAAAGATTCCAGTGGGCGTTTCGGATGAGGGCGACGGGCGGGCGCTTTCCGGGTCCAAGCCATGTTCGAGGACCGCGCGGTTCTGAGGCAACGCAAACGCGCTCCACGTCTCGGGTGAACTTGACATCCAACGTCGGTCACCACGTCCGGGTGTCGGTGCGGTGAGGCTCACCCTGTGTCGACGAGACGCCTGATGGCAGCTGTGCGCCTGCCAGCTTCCCGGAGTTCTACCGTGTGGCGTGGTCGTCCACCCCGCCGCCGGCGAAGGCGTCGAAGAGGCGTGTCTCGGTGATGGCGTCCACGATCGGGAGCGCAGCGCCGAGGGTGTCAACGGCCAATTTGTTGTCTTCGCTGGTGGCCAGGTGAAAGTCCTCGCGTTTGGCCATTCTGTTGGGGTTAGACACCCCCAGGGCCGTAGTGTGTCAAGGGTTGGGTGTGAGGAGGTTGTTGATTTGTTGTGCGAGGCGGTCGGCGGCGGGTCGGCGGAGTCCGATTGCGATGATGATGTGGTGGTTGGCGCGGTGGAGTTGGACGGTCCATGCGTTGTCGGGTTTGCGTCCTCGGCTGCTTGCTGAGCCCATGGTGACTTCGGCGGCGGCTGGGGGTGTGTTGTGGCGTTGACGGTGGGCTGTAGCTCGACATGCGGGTGAGCAGTATTTGGCGGGGCGACCCGTGACGCCGGGAGCCCGAAGGTCATGGACCCCCAAAAGGGAAGTTTCCAGAGGCAACGTATAGACCCGCGCGGCGGAATCCAATGAGTCAACGGGCTCGGGATACCACCCCACACGCGCGTTTCTCAACGAGTCAACGAACCGACCCAGGCGCGCAATACCGGTACCGCGATGGCTGCCACAACGAGCAGTAGTACCGCGGCCGACGCCGCCTCATTCCTGAACGTTCTCAAGGCTTCCGC
>JANMZO010000388.1:0-1824 GCA_031383405.1 Acidimicrobiia bacterium
ATGCCGACGGTGCCGAACCCCGAAGACTGTCCCGATCTGTGGGAGCGGTCGGACGGTATTACCAACCTGCACCGGAACTGGCAGTACCGCGTGGCGATCGGGCCCCGGATCCGCAGCGGCAAACTCTTCGACGAAACCCGCACAGAGACGATCAGCGGCGGGTGGGTTCGCCTCGCTGAACCGCGCCCGGTCGACGCATCGCTCGCGGCCGCACTCACCGATACATGGGTGCCAACGCCGTTTACCTACATCGACGATGCCCACCCCGTCCTGTTCCCGACCGTCGACCTCACCGTGCAGTTTCTCGATCCGCTCCCCTTGCTGGGCGATACCGGCCTCGACCCGTGCCTGGTCTGTCACCGCACCGATACTTCGCGGGCGGGGTTCGTGGTGCAGGACACCGAGGTATGGACCAGAGCGGGGCGCCTGATTGCACGGGGCCGTCAGCACGCGCTGCTCATAGCGGCAACCCGATAGACATGCCCAACGCTGCGCTATCGCTGCAGCACATCAATCTCGGCTTCCGAGAAGCTAAGTTCACGTAGCACCTCGGCGGTGTCCCTCCCCCGCCGGTGCGGGCCACCGCGGACGGCGACCGGGGTGGCACTCATCGTCACGGGATGACGCAACACACCGACCCTTCGGTCCGGATCCGTAGGGTGCGCGACCTGCACCACCAGGTTCAGGTGCTCGATCTGCGGATCCGTGAACACCTCATCGACCGTGAGAACCGGGCCGCACGGAAAGTCGGCCTGGTTGAGCATCTCGACCCAGTGTGCGGTAGACCGCAGAAGCAGCCTATGAGCGATCTCGGCGGTGAGATCGTTGCGGTTCGCAACGCGCAAGCGCGGGTCGGCGAACCGTGAATCGTTCAGCAGTTCGGTTGCTCCGATGGCCGCACAGAAGCGGTCGAAGCCCGACATGACCGCGATATTGACCATGCCGTCGGCGGTTCGGTATGCACCCATAGGAACGAGCGTCGGGTGATCGTTGCCGGCCTGCTGGGGAACCTCGCCCTCGTTGAGATACCGCACCACCTGGAAGTCCATGAAGTTGACCGCGGACTCGAGTAGCGACGTTCGGACCCATTGGCCGGCACCCGTCTTCTCGCGTCCGTAGAGCGCGGCGAGCACGCCCTGGGTGAGAAACGTCCCCGCGGCGGTATCGGAGATGGCGATACCGGTACGCCACGGCCCACTCCCGGGCGGACCGGTCACGCTCATGAGACCACTCAGCCCCTGGGCGATCTGGTCGAGACCGGGCCGGCCCGAGTAGGGGCCATCTTCACCGAAGCCGGAGATGCTGGCGTAGATGAGTCGTGGGTTTCGGGTCAGCATCGCCTCCGGCGAGAGCCTCAGCCGGTACTTGACCGCCGGGCGGAAGTTCTCGACCAGCACATCGGCACGGTCGACGAGGCGCATCAGCACTTCGAATCCCAACGGAGTCCGGACATCAATCTCAACCGACCGAGATCCCCGCCGCAGATTCCAGCCATCGGATCCGCCAAGTTCGGCACCACCCGGCGCTCCGACGTGAACCGCCTCAGCGCCGAAGTCGACAAGTTGCCGTACACACGTTGGTCCCGAGCGGGCGGTCGTCAGGTCAACGACCCGCACCCCGGCTAACGGGCCGCCGTTGCCGGTCACATCAGCGGTCACGTGCTCACGTTGGATTCAACCAGGCCGTAAAGGCGCGGGCCGTGCGTTCCAGGTCCGCGATCGCCACGCGTTCGGTTGAGCGGTGGGCGTCTTCGATGTTGCCGGGCCCGAAGATGACCTTCTCCCGGGCAAACCCGTCGTAGCGAAGCGCGTTGGTGCCGAACGG
>JANMZO010000390.1:0-2920 GCA_031383405.1 Acidimicrobiia bacterium
CCCGGCGCCAGGACCCGGCGGGGATCCCGCTGGCGACCAAAGCGCTGGTCCTCGCGAGCACGCCGGTCGCTCTGTGGGAGGTCGGGCATTGGTCTCGTCTTGCCCTTAGTTTCCTCGGTCACGATGGGGGTGGCGTGTCGAGCTGGATCGGCGAATGGCCCGAAGTGCCCGACCACGACGCCTCCCCCCGTATGCGGCTGTGGTCCGCCGCGTTCTCCGCGTCGATCGCGCTCCTTCACGGAGACATCGACGCATCAGAACGTATCCGGGCCCTGCCAACCCGCGGGCCCTCCTCGGGAATCCAATCCGTTCTCCTGATTGCGCATCTCGAACTGGGGGAATTCGTCGGCGACTCCGCCGATGCGCTCGTCGAGCTGGCCATGGAGACCATCGAGAAGGCACGCCGGGCCGGGAACCGCTGGGCCGCAGCGAACACCTTCCTCACCGCCGCACCGTCACTGGTAGGGGTGCTCGGGGCGACCGAGGTACTGCCCCTCCTCGTCGGGTTCATGACCGAATGGCGGCAGGCCAACGACGTTTGGCGACTCCGCCAGGCACTCCTCTACTGCGTCCCGGGCCTGATCACGTTCGGCGAGATCGAGCTCGCCGCCGAACTCTTCGGCGCCATGCCACCAGAGGCGCAGCGCCCCGGGGATGCACTCCGGGTACAACTGGCCGCGGAACTCACGTCCCGCATCGCCGAAGCCGGGCTTGAGCACCTCACCAACATCGGCCGGCAGGCCCCGACCCAGACCTTGGCCGACCGGGCGATCGACGCCATCAGCCGTCACTCCTGAGCTCCGTCACGGACATACCTCGCGTAACTAGCGCACCTAAACGATGGCCTCGCGATAGGGCGTGAGATCCCACTGCGGATAGCGGGCCTGGGCCCGTTGCAGCGTGACGGGCGTCCAGAACGGGTCACCGGGAGGCTGAACACCGAAGCAGGCCAGCTGTTCGGGCGTGGCGTGGTCGAAGATGCGCGCCCAGGGTTTCTGGTGATGGAACGGCCACGCGTGATAGCCGATGCTGCGGTTTGCCGCATTCCGGTAGCAGGCCATGACCGCGTAGCGATGGCCGAGCGGTTCGGTCATGTTGGTGCCGCGGTGGAACACGTCGATCCCGTACGGAAACACACTGCCCCCGGGTGCCGCGGTGGAGCGTTCGTAGGGTTGCAGCCGCCTCTGCAGCTCCCGCTGCTGTTCAGGGTCGGTCAGGAGTGTCGCTTCGGGTCCGGCCACCCTGGCGCTGTCGGTGCGCGTGACGAAATGCGCCGGGCCGTGGGCTTCGGTCACGTCGCTGAAGTAGCAGAGAATGGTCACCGAGTTCAGATGGTCGGCGTCTGCCGGCACCGTGAGCGTGTGATTGACGAAGTCGCAGTGGAAGGGCTGGTCGTAGTCGGCGTCGCCCGTGAACTTCGCCCACACCTGGCACTGGTAGAGATGCACGTCTGAGCATCCGAGCGCGGCCTGGGCGAAGTGGATGAGGGCGGGATGCACACCGATCAGATTCAACGCCGGCGAGCAGTCGAAGGGCACCGCCTCAAACGTTGAGAACTGGGCCTCATTGAACCGGCCGAGCTCGCCGTCGACTTTGAGGTTCACCGGGATTTCCGCGCCCTGCGAACGCCCGAACACCTGCTCGAAATCGGCTCGCACGGCAGCGACCTCTTCCGGCGTGAAGAATCGCTCGATCAGCACCCCGCCCTCGCGGCGCCAGGTGTCGACGTGCTCCGATGTGAATCGATCCTTCATCTCCGCGTTCATGAACGTTCGTACCTTCCCTTCTCCAAAGCCCGGTGTGAACGACTGCCCCAGCTCCGGCGGCATGTCGGACGGAACGCAGGACAACCATCGACCGACGGACGAACCCGGCCGAGCGGAACGCGAAACGAGGCGATCCGCATCATAACGAAGCCATCGTCCACCCGGCCCACATCTCGGCCGGACCGGAGCGCGTCGTGCGAGACTTTGTTCCATGGAGGCGTCGGTGTTCAGAGTCAAAGCCCTTGACGAGTCGACGTGGTCGGCTTTTGCCGCGCTGGTTGAATGCAACAACGGGGTCTTCGGCGGCTGCTGGTGCATGGGTTTCCACCCTGAGGGTGTCGGCAAGGACAGCACCCCCGCGCAGAATCGTGAACGCAAGTTGAGCCGCGTTCTTTCGGGCACCGCGCACGCGGCAATGGTCTTCGACGGAGACGACTGCGTCGGCTGGTGCCAGTTCGGCGAGCCGGACGAGCTACCGCGAATCAAGAGCCGCGCCGCATATGAACGGGACCGCACAACCGCGCCCGACTGGCGGATTGCCTGTTGCTACGTCGGCAAAGGACACCGCCGTCTGGGGATCGCCGCAGCCGCGCTGTCTGGCGCGCTCGATCTGATCGCCGGCCTGGGCGGGGGCACCGTCGAGGGTTATCCCGAAGACGCCGGTTCGGTGCCTGCGGGCTTCCTCTACAACGGCGCACTGTCAACGTACGAGAACCTCGGATTCATCCGGGACCGCCAGATCGGCAAGCATCGCTGGGTCGTTACCAAGGTGGTCGGGCCCAACCTGTCGGCGTTGGACACACGGTGAGCAGCGCGCCGGGATCGACCACGAAACCGCCTGCACGCCATGCTGCCGACAACCATGATCTGATCCGCGTGCAGGGCGCACGCGTGAACAACCTGAAAGACGTCAGCGTCGATATCCCGAAGCGTCGACTGACCGTGTTCACGGGCGTCTCCGGCTCGGGCAAGAGCTCCCTGGTTTTCGGCACGATCGCCGCCGAGTCGCAGCGGATGATCAACGAGACGTACAGCGCGTTCGTGCAGGGCTTCATGCCGACGCTGGCGCGGCCCGACGTCGACGTACTCGACGGGTTGACGACCGCGATCATCGTCGACCAGGAACGGATGGGCGCAAACTCCCGCTCCACGGT
>JANMZO010000424.1:0-2294 GCA_031383405.1 Acidimicrobiia bacterium
CAGATGTGCCCGCCATCGATGAGGCGGTTCGCCACCAGCCAGCCACGCATCATCTGGTCTCGGATGCTTATCGGGGTCCAGCGTCCGCCGATCGCGTACTCATCCTCGGCGACAATATGTTGTGCGAGGAAGGGGTCGACACGGGTGACCATGACAAGTCGAGCAGCTAGTCGAAGCGATCAGCATCGTCGATGTCGAGCACCCAGGCCTTGGCCCCGGCCTCGCGCGGCTGCGCCCAGCGCCAGAAGTTCGGTGTGCTCGCGGTCACTGGCGTCCCCGTTGCGATGCGTGGCCGAGCGCGGAACCGAATCTCGACCCAAGCGCGCTTGGGGTTGCGAGCCCGTCTCGCCCTCGCGGCTAACTGCGTCATGTTCTGCCCCCTCGCGTAGTCGCCACCAACGAACGAGAACGACGACGACGACGACGACGGCCGCAACGATCCCACCAACCCCAACAATCCCTCCAACAGGCAACGTTGTTCCGCCGATCACTGTCGATCCTCTGAGGAATCTAGCGGTGGCGTTGTGCCAGTTGCGGCGACGGGCGGTACAGAGCGGCCGACGGAACAGTACATGGCCTCTACTACAGGCACGGGTGCTTGTTTTCAAGCTGTATACTAGCGGCCGGGTGCTGTTTTCATGGCTGTAGTCGACGTGGTGGATCTGTTGATCTAGGAATGGATCCTGTGACGGCGCATTTCGCCTCGACCGCGGCCTCGCTACCCTGCATTGGGATCGATGTTGCGCGACGACGGAGACCACCATGACCACCCACACGATCTGCGTCCTCGGCCCACTAGCCATCATCGACAAGGGCCGTCGTGTCCCACCACCTGGGCCGAAAGAAAGGGACCTGCTGGCGATCCTCACCTCGGTCCCGAACCGGACGTCGTCGACCGAACGCCTCATCGACTCGCTCTGGCCGGACGACATGCCTCCCACCGCGACGACCGCAGTACGAGTGCACGTGTCCAACCTCCGCCAACGGCTCGCTTTCGCCCGCTCGGGCGAAGACCCAGTGATCGCAACGCGAGAGGGCGGATATGCCTTGATGCTTGCTCCAGGCGAGATCGATTGGTTCGACTTCGAGCAGGTTGCGCTGCGTGGCATGTCGCTCGCAGCGGTCGCTCCGTTCGATGCCGCGGATCACTTGTCGTCCGCATTGTCCCTCTGGCGCGGTGAACCGTTTGCGGGCATCGATCTTCCGATATTGGAGCCGCTGATTAGCCGCCTCACCCGCATACGCCTTCAAGCGCTCGAGACCTCATTCGAGATCGCCCTCCGGTTCGGTCACGATCAGCTGACCACATCCGAACTCCAACGTGCCGTTTCGGAAAATCCAGCTAGCGAGCGTCTCACTGCGATGCTGGTGGAGGCCCTACACCGAAGCCACCGACCGCTTGATGCACTGCGTGCTTACGAAACGGCACGAACTTGGCTCGCTGAAGAGATGGGCCTGCTACCTGGCCCCGAACTGGAGCGGATCCGGGACGAGATTCTTGTGAGTCGGCGGGCAAGACCGAGTGGCCAAGAATCAAAAACGCTACGAGCGAGCGGACCGGAGCCTCAGCTCCTTCTCGACGCCGAATTGGCCGCGCTCGTCGATCCGCCGTGTCTCGGGCGAGAACCCGAGCTGGCCGAACTAATCGTTAGCGCGACATGGACCGATGGAGAACCGTCACGCGGCCGTTTCGCCGTCGTCCTAGGTGAAGCTGGCGTGGGTAAGACATGGTTCTGCGCGGAGGCAGCCCGCCGATTGTCCTGCGATGGTCAATTCGTTCTCTACGGGCGTTGCAGCCCCGATGCTTACGGCTCGCTGGAGCCGTGGGCGCAAATCCTATCGCGGATCGTTCGACACGCACCGCTCCAATGGATCGCCACACTTGCCCCGTCGCTTCGAGCGCGACTTGCACGAATCTCCCCGGGATTTCATGACCAACCGCCCCCGGACGCTGGCGATGGCGATGGCGATGGCGAACGCTATTTGATGTTTGGTGCGGTCTCGGACATCCTCGATCAGTTGGCAATTCTCGCACCGGTCACCGTCGTAATTGACGACGTGCACTGGGCGGACGAAGCTTCGCTCTCGCTGATCCGCTTCTTTGTCCGCCAACCAGTGGATGCCCGTGTCATGCTGCTGCTGACGTGCCGAGCTGACGAACGCGGGCCGGAAGGTCCCACCGAAAGTTTGATCCGCGAGCTATCGGCCCACGGATCAAGGATTGTCCTGAACGGACTCGATGGCGAAGCGACTCGACAAATGCTCGAGCTTCTCGGTGCCGACGTCGACCAGCT
>JANMZO010000465.1:0-1945 GCA_031383405.1 Acidimicrobiia bacterium
CATGCCGTAGCTGTCTGCGATGTGTTGCATGCCGGGTGCGAGTCCGTAGTTGCACGTGGTCATCTCGACTAGCGGCGACGTGGTGTCGTAGATGGCGGCGAGTCGGGTGCCGGGCGTGAGATTGAGCGTGATCGTGGCGCCGTTGAGGCTGCACGCGAGAGCGGTGACGATCGGTGTGCCGGGTTGGCCGTATTCGTCGTGCATGGCGTCGGTGATGGCTGCGAGGTTGCGAGCATGCTCTACCAGAACATGTTGGAAACCGCCTCAAGTCGCGACGAGCGGCAACCCTTGTTCACGGGCCGTTCGGATGAGTTCCTCGGCGGCGAGCGGCTTGTCGTAGGGCGAGCCGGGTCCGATGAGAACGGCGTCGCCCGGCGAGGCGAGGAAGGCGCTGTCGATGCCGGGTGTGCGCACGACCTGGATTTCGATGTCCGCCTCAGCGTGGTTGATCGCGTGTCGCAGCGCCTCGACAGTGGACACGTGGTAGCGGGCGGTCGGCGGAGAGTCGAGTACGACATTGAGGATCTTCGGCACGGTCGACTCTACGTTGCGCGTGCCCGCGCGGTCAGCCCCAAAACGCACCGTTGGCGTGGTCGTCGATCTCGGCGAGTAAAGGCACGATTGTGCGTTGCGGCTCGAGGGTCGGCCAGACGCGGAAGCGAAGGTTCCGGTCGCTCCAGTAGAGCGTCCATTGCTTGGTGGTGTTGTTCCATCGGCACCGAGCGACGGGGAGCCGGGTCGGTGGTTGCCCTTCCTCGGGTCGCCAGTACGGGCGGCATTCGTAGACCGTGATCGCGTTGGCGGTCGTTTCGAGTTCGACCCAGACGTCGGCCCGGACTTCTGGCGGCGTGTGGTCGTCCGCCCAAGTGCGGATGCAGTGCATGTCGGTGTCGGGGATCGCCATGGCGATCTGTGACGCTACCGAAACTTACTCGCCGGCGATGTTGAAGTCGGAACGCGGAAGAGCCGCCGGCTTTTCGGCCGGCGGCTCATCGATCGGTCTGGAAGGTGGGTCAGGCTGCGAGTTGTTCGTCGTGGCAGGCGGCGAGGGTGGGGCAGCGCTCCGCGAGGCGGGCGAGCTGTTTCGGGTTGAGTGTCGGGGCGCGTCGCTTTACGTAGAGCGTGTTTGGTTCGGTCGGGATTGTGTAGGCGAGGTGGAAGGCGACGAGTCGTCCGAGTGCTTTGGTGAGTCGGGCGGGTGCGGTCCCGAGGGCGTGGGCGAACTCTGCGTGGTCGATGCGGATGGTCGTGGTGTCGTCGGCGGGTAGCCATGCGACAAGTTGCGACCATGCGAGGAATCCTGTCGGGCCTGTGGTGCTGGGCCAGTAATACCGGCTGTAGGTCGAGTCGGGGTCGTGAATGTTCGCGGTCGGGGTGTAGGCGGCGGCGATGGTGATGAGTCCGTCGACGGGCTCGAGACGGAAGTTCGGGGCGGCGTTCATGATGAGACCTGCGCTGTGTCGTTGATGGCGGCGACGAGCGGGCGGAGTGCCCGGGTGAGGGTGCGTGGGAGTCGGGTGGTGAGGAGTCCGGCGTCGATGGTCCGGGCGATGCCGGTTTCGTAGGGGATGGTTGCGGTGACGGGTACGCCGGTGACGGCTTCGATGTCTTTGGCGTCGAGGGCGCGGCCGGGTTCGTTGATGAGCACGACGTGTGTGGGTCGGGGGGTGATGGTCGAGCGTCGCAGGGCGAGGTAGCAGGGTCGGGTGACGAGTACTCGGTGGTCGACGTGGAGAGTCCAGGCGTAGGCGTTGTCGGTGGTGTCGATGATGACGTGGTCGTACTGTGCGAGTCCGCCCACGAGCAGTCCGTAGGTGTGCGTACTGAACACGATCGGGGCGGCACTTCGGCTGATGACGTCGAGGTTCTCCGCTACCGGTGTGGTGATGTCGGCGAGGGTGGTTCGGCTGGCTGGTTCGACATACTCGGCCAGTCCTGCCCGGTC
>JANMZO010000019.1:0-1532 GCA_031383405.1 Acidimicrobiia bacterium
AACCTCGCTTCACCCGGACTCGTCGGACGGATCGACGCGCATCGTGGACATGGTCACACAGTCGTGATTCTGCGCGACGGGAAGATCGTTTCCCTCGGGCCCGGTCAATACTGACCAATTTGCTTGTCGCGATCGAGTGGCCCGACCTGGATCAACACAACCCTCGGCTTCGATCTCTCGGTGACCGTTGTCGAGGCACCCGCTGCACTTCGCCGGTGCTGTGGCGCGGACCGGAGCGTTCGCGTCCGCGATTATCGAGTGGGTTCCAAACGCGCGGCCCCCGATCGGGACGGGACAGATTGGTCGGAAGCGGCTCCGTCAGATAACGGTTGCCGTTCATAACGGAATGCGTTATTGTTTGCCCGTGTTGCAATCGTTCCGCGACAAGGACACCGAACGAGTGTGGCAACGACAACGATCGAAGCGCCTCGATCAACCAACCCAGCGCGCCGCCCTGCGCAAGCTGCTCATCCTGGACGCCGCAGATGAGATCGGGGATCTCCGGATTCCGCCAGGTAACCGCCTTGAGAAGCTCAAGGGCGACCGAGCAAACTCGTACAGCATCCGCATCAATGACCAGTGGCGTATCTGCTTCCGAGGGACGACCACTGGAGCCGAAGACGTCGAGATCGCGGACTACCACTGAAGGGATATGACATGACCACATCCGCCATGGAGCCGATTCACCCCGGCGAGGTCCTGATGCTCGAATATCTCGAGCCGCTTGGGATTACCCAGCACCGTGTCGCAGTCGCGATCGGCGTTCCACCGCGACGGATCAACGAGATCGTTCACGCCAAGCGGGGCATCACCGCTGACACAGCGCTGCGCCTCGCCCGGTACTTCGGCACCAGCGAACGGTTCTGGCTGAACCTTCAGAGCCGCTACGAGCTCGAGGTCGAACGGGACCGACTCTCGGAAACCCTCGACCAGATTGAACCGCTCGCCATCGCGTAGAGCCACCTCGACCTAATCGCCCACCTTGGACGGCGCTCATCACGGCAGCTGTGGAGGTCGCGGCCAACCCCTCCTCATCCGGCACTGATCGTGGTCCCGGGGTGATCTTGCTCGGCCACCCGCAGCAGGGGAGGCATCCGATAACGCCGTTGCCGAAGGAGCCCAGCATTCGGAGGTCCGGTCCAGCCCTCTGAAGCGATCCAGTGCGTGGGGATGCTGGCGTGGCACAGTTGCCGGCGTGAAGCTCCTGCGAGGTTTGTTCAACGATCCCGATCGCACCACGCACCGGATGGGCACTCGATCTGTACATCGGTGAACGCACGATGGGGCCGATCTTCCTCGGCATCGAAGGCGGGCGCACGGACCGCTACTGCGCCGATCGGATGGTCAAGCGGCTCGTGAAGCGCGCCGGGATTGACAAGCGCATCTCGCCGCACAGTCTGCGGCACTCGTTCATCACCGCCGCCCTCGACGCCGGCGTCCCACTGCGCGACGTCCAAGAAGCCGCGAGCCATGCCGACCCTCGCACGACGATGCGCTACGACCGTGCCGATCGAGGCTGCGCCGGGCACGGT
>JANMZO010000020.1:0-18978 GCA_031383405.1 Acidimicrobiia bacterium
CGACACCTACGGGCCCTACACCGCTACGTCGCGCCTGCCGATAGGAGCTAGGTATGGAACTGTCCGCAGCCGAGCATGCCCGAGTAGGTGGGGAACCGTCCGCACCGAGCATGCCCGTAGGAGCGCTCTCAGTGCGCGCAGTAGCCTTACTCGGCGGCGTTCTCGTCGAGTGTCGGTTTGTGCGCCGGGAATGTTCTGGCTCGCTTCGGGGCTTTACTCCCCGGGGAACTGCGAAATCGGCAGGGCCCACCGAATCCCACAGAAGTCGATGGACAAGGATCCGCATGCCACGTGTGAAGAACAAAGTTTTGCCAGTCCCCGCAACCGGGGAACGTTACGGCGCCAAAGGCCGTAAGATGGTGTTGCCGAAATCGTTGGAGGCACGATGAAGAAAATGCAGCGTAGTGCTGGAATGTATGTCGTACTGGTGCTGGTGCTGCTTGTCGCGGCCTCACGCATGCTCTCCTCCGGTAGCGGACGAGAAAAAGTCGACCTTTCCAAGTTTGAAACCCTGATCGCCGAAAAGCAGGTCGAGAAGGTCAAGATTGCCACCCGGTCAAACATGGTCACGGCCGAACTGAGGGGTACATCGAAGGGCGCCGAGAAGATCGCGGGAAAGCGGATCAAGGTCGCGTATCCGGCGGAATACGAAGACGAACTGGTCGTCGAAATGAAGCAGAACAAAGTCGACTACGAAGTCGATGCCGAAAATGGCGTGTCGCTGCTCGGGATTGTTCTGAACTTTCTTCCGATCGTGTTGTTGATTGGGGCCTTCTTCTGGCTCATGTCGTCGATGCAGGGCGGAGGTAGCCGGATAATGCAGTTCGGCAAGTCGCGGGCCAAGATGCAGTCGAAAGACGCCCCGAAGGTCACCTTCGCCGATGTCGCCGGTGCCGACGAGGCCATCGAGGAACTCCGCGAGATCAAAGACTTCCTGGAGAACCCGGCTAAATTCGCTGCGATCGGCGCCAAGATACCGAAGGGTGTACTTCTGTACGGCCCCCCGGGCACGGGTAAAACTCTGCTGGCGAAGGCGGTGGCCGGTGAAGCGGGTGTGCCGTTCTTCTCGATTTCGGGTTCAGACTTCGTGGAGATGTTTGTCGGTGTCGGTGCCTCCCGGGTACGTGACCTCTTCGAGCAGGCTAAGACCAATGCCCCAGCGATCATCTTTGTCGACGAAATCGATGCCGTAGGCCGTCATCGCGGTGCCGGCATGGGTGGTGGCCACGACGAGCGGGAGCAAACGCTAAACCAGATGCTTGTCGAAATGGACGGATTCGAAGCCCGAACCGGCGTCATTATGATCGCTGCCACCAACCGCCCCGACATTCTCGACCCGGCACTTCTGAGGCCCGGCCGTTTTGACCGCCAGATCGTCGTCGACCGACCCGACCTCGCAGGTCGTAAAGCAATTTTTAAGGTTCACGCAAAGGGCAAGCCCTTCTCCCCTGACGTCGACCTCGATGTCATGGCCCGCCAGACCCCGGGCTTCACCGGTGCTGACATTGCGAACCTCCTGAACGAAGGCGCACTGATCGCCGCTCGCCGCGGAAAGACCATCATCACCATGGAGGAAATGGAATCGGCCAGCGACCGTATTATGGCCGGACCGGAACGCCGGACGTTGGTCATGTCGGAGAAGGAACGTTGGAACACCGCCGTTCACGAAACCGGCCACGCGCTCGTGGGTCACGTGCTCGACGGTTGTGATCCAATCCACAAGGTCACGATCATTCCGCGCGGTCGGGCGCTCGGCCTCACGATGTCGCTGCCGATCGAAGACAAGTACAACCACAGCCGTTCGGGCCTGTGCGACCAACTCGGCATGCTGCTCGGCGGCCGCACCGCCGAGGAACTGTTCTTCGACGAGCTCACGACCGGCGCCTCCAATGACATCGAGCGGGCCACTGCGATTGCCCGAAGCATGGTCACCGAGTACGGCATGAGTGACCTCCTCGGGCCGCAGCAGTTCGGTGAAAAAAATGGGGAAGTGTTCATGGGTCGTGATTTCGGCCGGCAGGCGAACTACTCCGATTCCGTCGCTGCCCTCATCGATACCGAGACCCGCAAGTTCATCGACTCGGCTCATGCAACGGCGTTCGAGATCCTCCTGACCCACCGTGACACTCTGGAGAAGTTCGCTCGGGCGCTGATGGAGCGTGAGACGCTCGACGTGAAAGACATCAACGAGCTGTTCAGCGACCTGCCCAAGTGGACGAAGAAGCCTGAGGAGGCCGGCAAGCCTGAGCTGGCCCCTATCGATCCGCCGAAAACCGTCGTGTCGGCGGAAGCGACTCCCGAAGCACGCCAGGAGTCAGCGTTTTCGAGGGTCCGTAACCGGGCCGGTCGCGCCGTTCGGGGTGCCCGTGAAGGCTTCCGAGACGATGATCCTACGCCGCCCGCCGCCCCGTCGGCTCGCCCGGCGCTTCCACGCCGCCCGCAGCTCGGACCTTCCGCCTAACCTTTCCTGTCCGTTCGCCGCTACATCTTGTCGACGCCGTCCGCTGGCTCGTTCCCCGCTGGCTCCCGGTTGGCGGCGCGTTCGGCAGAGGGTCTTTGCGTCGATCGATCATCGGGTAGTCGCGATTTACATCCCATTGTGTTCATCCACGGTGCGATGGACCGCATGACTAGCTTCTCAAGGGTCAGGTTGCGCCTAGCAAGCCACCCGACGGTTGCCTACGACCGTCGGGGTTACGCGAACTCCGTCGCGATGCCCCGGGCTGTGTCGTTCGACGATCACGTCAACGACCTTCTGTCGGTGGTCGATGGGCAGCCGTCGATTCTCGTTGGCCACAGCTATGGAGGCAACGTCGCCTTGGCCGTCGCAGCCCAGCAGCCCGAATTGGTGTCCGCCCTGGTTGTCTTTGAAGCTCCGATGTCTTGGGAGTCCTGGTGGCCGAGCACTGCGGGAGCATCGACGCTGGCGGTCGGCGAGGCCAAGGGACCGGAGGCGGCGGCCGAGTCGTTCATGCGGCGGATAGTCGGCGACGGAACATGGGAAAAGCTAAGTGAACGTACGAAAGCCGATCGACGCGCCGAAGGTCAAGCTCTTCTCTTCGATCTGGCCGGTTTGCGCGGGCGCGGTTGTCCCTACGATGTCGGCGCGATCCGCTGCCCGACTGCCGTAGCGCACGGGGAGTTGTCGCTGGCCCATCAGATCGAGTCGTCCGTGATGTTGCATGACCGGCTGAGCTGTAAGCGCGAACTGCACTGTGTGGAGGGAGCAGGTCATGGCGCACACAGCTCGCACGCCGATGCGTTTGCGCAGTTGGTGACTGAGGCCGTTGCGATGATCGGGCCGTTCGATTGATCCAACGACCCCAGGCAGCGGGTGTCGGCACGCCGAAAACGCAGCGCGTGTGCAAATCCACAATTTTGCGAAAAAGTTCGGTGAATCGACTCATGGCCGTCTATATGCGCAGCTACGCTGCGTAGCCACTGCCGTTGAGGCGTGTGGTGCCGGATCCTGGAGGACATGGCCTGATGAAAGGAGACTGGTCGGTGGCTAGCTGTACAACGCGAGGTCCCGTGGTTGGTTCCGACCCTATCTGCCGTCGCGGGCGACACCCCCGTGATGTGGCGGTCCTCCCGGCCGTGACGGTGCGGTTGTGATGCGGGGCAAATGGAGCAAAGGCATCGAGCCCCGCAACTTCGGCTGGATCATCAAAGATCAGATCGCCATCTGTGAACGTCCGGGCGGCCAGACCAGCAACCACCGCAGGGTCCGCCGTCACGAAGAGATCATCTGGATCCGCGAGCACGGGTTCGCACGGGTGATTTCCCTGATGCCATCACCGCACAATCTGCACGCTTACGACGAACTCAATGTCACCAACGAGCACGTGCCCATGGGCCCGCACGATAATGCCAAGGCAGCCATGAGTCTGCTGTTCCCCCGAATGCGGGCCTGGACATCGCACGGCGAGCGCCTCCTCATCCATCAAGACGAGATCAGTGACCGATTGCAAGGTGCTATGGGCGCTTACTTGTTGTACAGCGGTCTTCTCCAGTCCGGGACCCAGGCCATTACCGTAATTGAGCACGTCATGAGTCGGCAGTTGGGCCCGGTCGGTCGCGAGTACATCGGGCTGGCTGAGGCCGGCCTTACGTTGTGACTGATGGCGCTTCGCCAGATCACGACGATCTCGGAGCTTTCCAGGTTCCTTGATTCGGAGCGGGCGGCCGGCCAGACGATAGGGCTGGTTCCGACGATGGGGGCGCTCCACGATGGTCATGCGTCACTGATTGTCCGGGCCGCAAACCGCACCGATGTCGTCGTGACGACCGTGTTCGTGAACCCTCTGCAGTTCGCTCCCACCGAGGACCTGGCCGCCTACCCGCGTGATTTGGAGAACGACATGTGTCTCGCGGAAGCCGCCGGAGCCCATGTCATGTTCACGCCGAGCGTGGAGGAGATGTACCCGTTCGGCCCGGCCAACGTACTCACCAACGTTTCGGTGAGCGCACTCACGACGGGTCTGGATGGAGCGGCCCGTCCAGGCCATTTCGATGGCGTGGCCACCGTCGTGGCCAAACTATTTGCCATCGCCGGGCGCTGTTCGGCCTTCTTCGGAGAGAAGGACTTTCAACAGCTTGCGATTGTCCGCCGGATGGCGGCCGACCTGTCGTTTCCCGTAGACGTAGTCGGGTGCCCGACGATACGGGAGCATGATGGCCTCGCCATGTCGAGCCGTAACCGCTACCTCACCGATGATCAACGCGCCCATGCACCGTTGCTCTACCAAGGCCTCACCGCAGGGCAGGAACTCGTCGAAGCCGGTGAAGCCAGCGCCGATACCGTGCGAACGGTAATGCGATCCCTGGTGGAGACCGACCCCCTGTTCGGCCTCCAGTATGCAGAGGTGGTCGACCCGCTCACACTGCAACCGCTGGGCTCGGTTGAGCTGGGTCGGGCGGTTCGCCTCCTGATCGCCGCGACGCTCGGTCGGGCCCGGTTGATCGACAACCTGGGTGCGGCCGCCGCGTTCGTGGCCAGTGACCCGACTCATTCGTAAACAGCGCACTGGTGGATGATACGTGCACGTAGCTCTTGTCTCACCTGAGATAGCACCGAATACAGGCAATGTCATCCGCTTGTGTGCGAACACCGGCACGACGCTTCACCTCATCGAGCCGCTCGGGTTTTTGCTCGAAGACCGTTTGCTGAAACGGGCCGGGCTCGACTATCACGACATGACCGACATGCACGTGCACACATCGTTCGACTCTCTCATCGCCGAGTTGAACCCCTTCCGTTGGTTCGCGTACACCTCGCGTGGAGCGCGTCGCTACGACGAGATCAGCTACGACAAGACCGACCTGTTGGTGTTCGGGTGCGAGAGTACCGGCCTTCCGGCCGACATTACCGACCGGGCCGGAGAGAACACCGTCTACCTACCGATGCGGCCGAACAACCGGAGCTTTAACCTGTCGAATTCGGTCGCGATCACGGTCATGGAAGCCTGGCGTCAGCTTGGCTTCGAGTGATCGGGGCTGATGACGGCTTCAAGCCCAGCGTCAGCTTGGCTTCGAGTGATCGGGGCTGATGACGGCTTCAAGCCCAGCGTCAGCTCGGCTTCAAATGATCGAGTGCCATCGCCGCGTAGAGCGCCATGCCGGTGCTCATGCAGGCTTCGTCGAATCGGACGAGGTTCGAGTGGTTATTCGGTACGGTTCGAGGGTCGATACCTTTGGGAGTAGCCCCGAGGAAAGCCATCGCTCCCGGAACCTTCTGCAAGACATAGCTCCAGTCCTCCGCACCCATGACCGGGTTCGGCATCTGGGTTGAATAGTTCTCGCCGAACAGTTCGTTGGTGACACGGTGCACTTCTGCTGCAACGTGTGCATCGTTGACGGTGACTGGATAGCCGAAGGTGGCCATGACTTCGGCTGTCGCCTCGTGGGCCAGGGCGATGTTCTCAGCGACACGTTGGATGCCGCTGTGGACCTTCATCCGCGTGCGCTCGGAGACGGCCCGGATCGTGCCGAGGATCGTTGCCGTCTCGGGGATCACGTTGCTTGTGGTTCCCGCGGTGATCTGCCCGACAGTGATGACCGATGGATCAAAGGCATCGATGGTTCGGGTGACCATCATCTGGAGCGCCTGCACGATCTCGCAGGCGATCGGGATCGGGTCGAGTGCGAGATGTGGTGCTGAAGCATGACCGCCGCGGCCACGTATAACGATCTGGAAGGTGTCGGACGAGGCCATCAACGAGCCCGCCTTCAAGGCAATCGACCCGGTGGGACCCGCGGTTGAAACGTGCAGGGCGAAGGCCCGGTTGACGTCGCCGACGTTGTCGAGCATCCCTTCGTCGAGCATGTGCTTGGCCCCGTGAAACCCTTCCTCTCCCGGCTGGAACATGAGCAGCACCCGACCGTGGAGATCCTTGCGGCGGGCCTGCAGGAGTTGAGCGGCGCCGACAAGCATCGACACATGAATGTCATGACCGCACGCGTGCATGGCACCTTCAACACTGGAGTTGAAATCGACGTCCGTATCCTCGTGGAGCGGGAGTGCGTCCATGTCGGCGCGCAGCACGATCGTCGGTCCGTCGTGGTCGCCGTCGATCATCGCGGTGATGCCAGACACGGTCTTTGACGCATGGCCCAGCACGTTGAAGCCGTTCAGCGCATCGAGAAGCACATCCTGGGTCCTCGGAAGGTCAAGGCCGAGCTCAGGGAACTTGTGGATCTGACGGCGGAGCTTCACGGACTGCTCCATGAGGTCGAGGGCTTCCGCTGCGAGAGTCGAGTCAATGGCCATGGCTAGGACCGTAGCGTTCCTTCGCCGGCATGTCGACCGTCGCCGGCATGTCGACCGTCGCCGGCATGCCGACCTTGGCCGAACTTGGTATCCAGCGTTAGTGCCGTGCAACCACTTCGATGGGTGAGAGGCGTAAGGTCGCTTTTCGCGGTGGCGATATCACAACGCCGATCGGTAGCCTCTTCGGCGTGAGGCATTGATGACGGGCAAAGAAACCGTAACGGCGGCCATGGCGTTGAGGAAGCTCGTCCGGGCCGGTTCGGCCAGGCAGTTGTCGTTTGCGTTGCGCGATGTGGCGTTGATTGTGCTCGTCGGCGTGGGCGCGTTCTTTCTGGCGAAGCCGCTCGGCGTTGCGATCATTGTGCTTGGCATCGTGCTCTTCGTGGTGTTCGCGGTGTTTGTTCTGACCTCCGGAGCCCGGCTTGAGAAGGCGGTCCGCGACCCGGGCCGCATCCGTTCGGTTGTCGTGGCCGAAACCACGAACCGCAATTCGCTGGCCCGGCTCTGGGTCGTTGGGCTGGACAACCGGACGGTCACGGTTCCGCTTCTCGTGACCGATGCCAGTGTGGCGGTGGCGGCGCTAGGTTGTGCCGTCGCGGCAGAGTCGATCGCCCGCTTCGGTGACGAAGCCACGGCTCGGGCCGAGGTCAAGCGGCTCTCCGCCTGACAGGTGGTGCTTGACCCCGAATGTGGTCCGGAGCCCGAGCGGGCTAGCGTTCGCGCCATGTTGATGGTGCTCGATGTGGGGAACACGCAAACAGTCGTCGGGATTTACCCGAGCGACAGTCGTGGAAAGACCTCCGGAAGTGAACTGGCCGACCACTGGCGTCTGGCGACCAACTCCGAACGCACGCCCGACGAGCTTGCCATGTTGATGCGGCAGTTTCTTGCCGTCAACGGCCACAGCTTCGACAGGGAGTTCATCAACGGTGTCGCAATCTGCTCGGGCGTTCCAAGGGCGACGGCGCACCTTCGTCGCATGTGCGAGCGTTATCTCGGTTACCAGCCGGTGGTGCTCGAGCCCGGCGTGAAAACCGGTATGCCCGTGCTTTACGACAACCCAAAAGAGGTGGGAGCCGATCGCATAGCGAACGCCGTCGGGGCGGTCGATCGTTACGGATCGCCTATCATCGTCGTCGATTTCGGTACGGCAACGACCTTCGATGTCATTTCGCCGAAGGGTGAGTACCTCGGCGGAGCCATCTTCCCCGGTATGGAGATCTCCCTCGAAGCGCTGTTCCAGCGGGCAGCGGCGCTGCGCCGGGTTGAGCTCGTTGAGCCGAGGTCGGTCATTGGAAAATCCACCTCCGAGTCGCTCCAGTCGGGTGCGCTCTACGGCTACGCGTCGATGGTCGATGGCATGGTGGATCGCATAGAGGCCGAGCTCGGGAGGTGCACGGTGATCTCCACCGGAGGGCTTGGGGCGCTAATCGCCCAGTACACCCGCTCGGTGACAAAGAACGACCCGTGGGTGACGCTTCATGGGCTGCGCCTGATCTTCGAAAAGAACCTGTAACGGCGACAGCCGACGCGGCCCCGTACCGGCATGGACCCGTTCACGAAGGACCGTCCGGTCGCCGCGCCGACGACGTCGCGCTCATTGCTTCCCCTGCTGATTGCCGGAACGCTAGGGCGCCTTCCGAATGTCACCCTGCCGTTGGCATCGTTGCTTCTTGTTGCCAATCGTTCCGACCTCACCCGGGGCGGGCTGGCATCTGGGGCCGTGTCTCTCGGTATTGGTGGGATTGGCGTGTTCGTGGGACGTCACCTCGACAGCGACAGAGCGGGTCGTGTACTCAGGCTTCTTGCCCTTGCGCACTTTCCTGCGATCGCAGCGTTCGTCGTCCTCGCGGGCCACGGAAACATCGTGATTCTGGCGCTCGTCGCATTTGTGGCGGGTGTGACCATGCCGCCGGTTGGCCCGGTCGTGCGGGCCCTGTTGGCCGAGCGCGCCGCGCCTTCGGAGATTCAACGGGTATTCGCCTGGGACTCGATGTCAGTCGAAGCATCGTGGATAGGAGGACCGCTGCTGGTGAGCCTTGCGATCGTGATCGCGGGACCGGTGGCCGCCGTGTCGATGTCACCGGTACTGGCGGCGGTCGGCGTGACCGCCGTAGTCCGTCAGCCCCCCCGACGGATTTCGGACCAATCAGGTGGTGGGAGATGGCTGACCGCTCCGGTTGTTCGGCTGATCATAGCTTTCGCCTGTGCGGGTACAGCGTTCCGGGCGGTGACGATCGCGGTGACCGAGGTGGCGCGAGGCAGCGGACACGAAGAGCTCAGCGGCCCAATTATTGCGTTCTGGGCATCGGGAAGCCTGCTTGGCGCGTGGATCGTTTCCCGACGGGGCCTGCGATCCGTACCTCGGTTGGGGGCCGTTCTCGCAGTACTGGTCGGCCTTATCGGCGTTGGACGGTCGAGTGTCTGGCTGACGGCTGTTCTCGCGTTTCTCTCCGGCATTCCGACTGCACCGTTCATCGGCGGCCTCAACGCACTGACGTCGAAGGTCGCTTTGGAATCCGCACATGTTCGGGCGTTTTCGGCCATGCAGGCCGCCAGCACGGTGATGGCCGCGCTGGGTGCCGCGGTCGGCGGGGCAGCTATCGACCGGTACGGTCCGGCCTCGATCTCGATCCCGGCGGCGATACTTCTCGGGGTCTCGGCGAGGTTGGCGGTAGTTGACGGTGCACCGTCGGAAAACCCCTGATATTTTCTCTGCGTGCCTCCGGTCGACCGGTCGGTTGTCGGTCGGCAAGGGCACTACCAGTTCTGGGCGAACCCATGGCTGTACTTCATCGAGTTTCAAGGGAATACATGGCTTCGAGCGTTTCGTCTGAGGCGACCACCCTCATGGGTGTCGTTTCGCATCTCGGCCTTCGGATGACGTTGAAGGCGGGCCAGGTGCTGTTCCGCGAAGGTGATGAGTCCAACGCCGTCTATGCAGTCATCAGCGGTCGGATCCGAATTTCGATGGCCACGCCTGTGGGTCGCGAGGTCATCCTGGGCATCAAGGTCCCCGGCCAGGTTTTTGGTGAACTTTCCGCCTTGGATCGCCTGCGACGGTCAGCGACGGCAGCTGCGACCGAGACGACAATTCTGGCCCAACTTCGCGGTGATGTGTTCCTCGACGAGGTGTCCCGCACACCGGCACTCGCGTCGCTCGTGATCCGTGACCTGTCAGGTCAACTTCGGCGGGCCAACGCGCGCATCGCCACGCGTGACACCGACAACACGACGGTACGGGTCGGTCATCTGCTGGTGGAACTGGTCGAAAAGTTTCGTCGGCACGCGACAACCTCGGGGCCGATCACGCTCCCCATCACGCAGGATGAGCTTGCGGCCTGGGTTGGGTCGACCCGTGAAGCGACAGCCCGGTCTCTCGCCACCTACCGACGAGACGGCCTGATCGAGACCGGTCGGCAAAAGATCACGGTTCTGGATGTTCTGCAGCTCTCGAAGGCGATTCTTGCACTGTCCTGAACCGCGGTGGCCTTCGAGCGGGCTTGCGTTCAACGAACGGAAGTGCGCGAATTGCGCAACTCTGCACTGACTTGACCGAATTGAGTGATTGTTGCGTGAACCTGCCGCTTGCCTGGCTCATGTTCCCGCGACAGAGTCGAAGCTGCACTCAGGTTGTCTCTTCCGAGGAATCAAGTACGTGTACATACGAAAGCGAACGCAGGACATGTTGAAGCGACCGAGGTTTGCTTTTGTTCGTGTGGTGAGCCACGCCGGAGTGCTCGCCGCCCTCGCCCCCCGGGCCCTCCTGGTCAACCTACGACGATCCTCGCCCGGCCACGGTGTCCCCAGCCGGGCGGGAATGACTTCAGCCTTATCCTCTGGACCGGCCATCGACCTGTCCGCTTTCGACGAAGAAGAGTTTGAGGCGCTCTACAGCGGTGAGTGGGGCGTCGGTTGGAGACTCAACGAGCGTGCGATCAACATGCGCCAGGTGATCGCCCAATCGCTCATGGAGTTTCTCGGCATCGTCGAACCGGAGAATTCGATAGTCCTTGGGGGCTGAGAGCGCATCCATCAGGTGTGGCCCTGATGAACCAGGCCCGAAGGGCTGCGGCGTCTGCGAGACTGTGCGCCTTCTATGAGCGACCAGATGTCCCCTGCCGAACCATCCACGGACCAGTCCGACACCAGGACCATTCCGTACCGATTTGAGCCGACGGCAACGGCCAGGGGCCTGACCGAGAAATACGGGTCACTCGATCCCGCCGCCGAAACCGGCGACACGGTCACCGTGGCCGGCCGCTTGATGCTCCGTCGGGGGCAGGGAAAGTTGGCGTTCGGCCAGCTTCAGGACGCGACCGGTCGAATCCAGCTGTTCGCGCCAGCCGACGTGACCCCGGATTTCGAAGGGTTCACCTCACTGTCGCTCGGCGACTGGATCGGTGTCACCGGTGAGGTCATGACGACAAAGAGAGGCGAGTTGAGCGTCAAGGTCATGTCATGGGTGACGCTCGCCAAAGCCCGCCGACCGTTCCCCGACAAGTTTCACGGATTGTCTGACACCGAGACCCGCTACCGGCAACGCTATGTAGACCTAGTAGTTACCGAAGAGTCGTCGCGAACGCTCCGCAACCGGAGCCGGATGGTGTCGCTCATGCGGCGATGGATGGAAGACCACGACTTCATGGAGGTCGAGACACCGCTGCTTCAGACCATTCCGGGCGGGGCTCTGGCCAAGCCCTTCACGACGCATCACAACGCGCTCGACCTTCCCCTTTTTCTGCGAATCGCGCCCGAACTCTTTCTCAAGCGTCTTGTCGTCGGTGGGTTTGAACGGGTCTATGAGATCGGCCGTGTCTTTCGCAACGAAGGTATTTCGCCCCGCCACAATCCTGAGTTCACGATGATCGAGTTGTATGCCGCGTACTGGGACTACACGGATCAGATGAAGCTCACCGAAGACCTCACAGCGTTCCTAAGTATGCAGATCAATGGGACAACCGTAGTTCAGTACGGTGACCGGGAGATCGATCTCACTCCGCCATGGCCGCGCAAGCGACTGGTTGACCTGGCCAGCGCTGCTGCGGCTCGTGAGCTGTCCCTCGACACTCCGCTCGAAGACCTGCGAACGGTGTGTCGCGAACACGGCGTGGAAGTGAAAGACGGATACGGCCCCGGCAAGCTGTTGCTGGAGCTCTACGAGAAGACCACCGAGCACACGCTGTGGAATCCAACGCACGTGATTGACTATCCGAAGGAAGTTTCGCCGCTCGCGCGTGATCACCGTTCCGAACCGGGTATGACCGAACGGTTCGAAACGATCGTGGCCGGACGCGAGCTGTGCAACGGTTACAGCGAGTTGATTGATCCCGATGAGCAACGGGCACGGTTCGAAGACCAGGTCCGCCAGTCGGCGTACGACGACGAGGCGATGGTCATGGACTACGACTACGTTCGCGCGCTGGAATACGGGCTTCCGCCGACCGGCGGCCTGGGCATCGGCGTCGACCGTCTCCTGATGCTGTTGACCAACACACACACGATCCGCGACGCAATCCTTTTCCCGACGCTGCGCCCTGAGGTCTTCGAGTAACCCGCCCGCTCGCAGAACAAGCGGACGCAGTCGATCAGCGCATGAAGTGGAGCTGGGTGAACCGTTGACGAAACACCGACGTGCGTGCCGCGACGGAGACCGGGTCAATGGTCAGTGCGTCGGCGATGAGCTTCGCGAGTTCGGGCATATGCTCCGCGTTCATCCCCCAGCGGACGACCTCGGGCACTCCGAAACGTGTACCGCTCCATTCACCCCGGCCCGGTAAGCCGATAGCGCAGGCCAGGATATTGGCGGTCCGCAGTCGCAGTGAAGCCTGGTGCCCATCGGTCCAACGCGTTGCATCGAATGCGAACTGATGTGACGTCGTGAAACCGATGCTCTCCCCGAACACGGGAAGACCGCGCTCGTTGAGCGAGAGAGCCAGCGCTTGGGCCGTGCCGATCATCGTGGTGACGTAGGCCTCACCGTGGGCCACCCAATCAAGAAGGGTGATCGCGAGCGCGGCGGACTTTGCCACGTCGAAGTTTGCCGTTAGCCCGGGGTAGGCGATTGCATCGACCCTCTCAGCGATTCCGGCATCGTTGGTGAGGAGCAGGCCGCCGGCTGGACCACCGAGGCTCTTGTACGTGCTCATCGTCATGAGATGGGCACCTTCATCGAGGGGATTGGGCCAGGCGTTGCCGGCGAACAGACCGCACGCGTGCGCGGCGTCAAAGAGGAGCTTGGCTCCAACATCGTCGGCGATCCGGCGAACATCGGCTACCGGATGCGGGACCAGGTTCAGGCTGGCCCCCAACGTGATGAGAGACGGCCGCACGGATTGGGCCAAGGCGTTCAGACCTTCGACATCGACGGTGTAATTCTTCGCGTCGATCGGTGCTTCGAAGATCTTCAGGCCGTAGAGACCGGCTGCTCCCGGTTCCCGGTGGGTTACGTGACCGCCGACTGTTGCGGGCGGCACGATGATTGCGTCACCCGGCTTACACGTCGCCATGAACGCGTAGAGGTTCGCGAGCGCGCCCGAGCCGACTCGGATTTCTGCGAACTCAGCGCCGAACACCCGACAAGCCAGGCGCGCCGCGATGACTTCGATCTCCTCGATCGCTTCGAGGCCCATCTCGTATTTCAGGCCGGCATAACCAAGCGACGGCCGGGACCCGAGTCCCGACGAAAGAAGCGCCTCGGCCCGAGGATTCATGACGTTGGTCGCCGGGTTGAGATTCACGCAGTCGCGCTCGTGGATCTCCCGATTGCGGGCGACCAGGCTATGGATGGCCTCGTCGATCTGGTGAATGCTTCGTGTCTCGGTGGCCGCAAGAATCTGAGCTTCCCGGTCTTGTGCTTCCGGGGGAAGCCAGCGGCGCGTCATCACAACCCAGAACTTAGTGCTCCGCACTGATCCGACGAGGGTCACCGATTTTCACGTCTTTGAGACGACCGTGCCACCACACAAAAGGATTGAGGTGTGAGTGGCTCCGACGTAGCGTTTCAACCCGAGCGGTTGTCCTTTTGCCATCGGAGCTAGCCGGTCCCACCGACTACAAATAACGGTTGAGAACTGACCGACCGCGCTCGGGTCGGCTAATACTTCTCTGTGCGCTTGCGGTTCTTCCCCACCGCGACACGTAGTTCTGTCGCGGCCCGCCCAACCCTTGTCCGGGCTATCGGCCGGGCTATCGGGCGAGCCACCGTTGCCGTTCCTGTCGGCACCGTTGTCGCCACCGTGATTCTCAGCGTTTTCGGGCCTAACGACGCCCGTGCGCAGTCCGACACGATCCCGGCACTGCCCCCGGCGGCCGCGACCGTTCCGGTTGTCAGCGATGCCGCCCCGCCGGCCACGACTCGACCTTCCGCGACGATTCCCGTGGCGGTGATAGTGAAAGGTCGCGGGTTCGGTCACGGCCGTGGACTCGGTCAGTGGGGGGCATACGGGTATGCCGTGGAACGAAGTTGGAACTATCGGCAGATCCTTGACCATTTCTACGGAGGAACGGTTGCGGGCGCAGTGTCCCCGCTATCTGCCATTGGGGTTCGGTTGACCGCCCTCGACAACACTGCTCTGATCGTCTACCAACCCAAAGGCCGGGTGTTCACGGCGGTCGATGGCCAGGTCGGATTCACGCTCCCTCCCGGTTTTGAAGGTGCGCAGTCGGCTCTCGTGACGGGTGATCCGCTCAACTCCGGGATCCAGGGCGCACCGGTTCCTGTTGCTGCCGGTACCGCAACGGTCGTCGCGCCGTCCACGATCGCGCCGAACGGGGTGCGGTCTGATGCTCCTCTCCTGAACGGGGATCCGGCCGCGGTCAAGGTGGAGATCACGAAGGCGGGAATTGTCGTGAGCTTTGGGACGACCTGTTCGGGACCATGGACCGCCCGACCTCCGGTCGTGACCCGGTCGCTCACCGTCTCCCCGGGTCCACCCGACCCGGCTGCGGATCCCAACGATCCCAGCGAAATGCTGCACGTGTGCGAGGGGAGGAACCGACGTGTCTACCGGGGGGATTTCCTGGTCACCAACGGCAACCCGGGTCAGCGCGCGGTGAACCTCGTCGGCCTTGATGCATACCTTCGCGGTGTCGTTCCGCGCGAGATTCCTCCGAGTTGGGGTGACCGAGGAATGGCGGCGCTTCGGGCCCAGGCGGTCGCCGCCCGTTCCTACGCCGCCGCGGAGAAGCGCAACGGGTTCTCAAACACCTGCGACACGATCTCCTGTCAGGTGTACCGGGGCCGCGGGATGTACGCCGGAACCTCCTTCCAGTCCCTTGAAGACCCACGGACCGACCTGGCCATCGCAGAAACCGCGAACGAGATCCGGGTCGTACCAAAGACGGGCAAACCTGTTCGGACGGAGTTCTCCGCGTCGACGGGGGGGTACACGGCGGGCGGTGAGTTCCCGGCAGTTCCCGACGACGGCGACGCGATCGCCGCCAACCCCAACCACTCGTGGACCGTCCGTTTTCCCGTGGCGAGGTTTTCCAACAGCAAACTCGGAGCTTTCCGCGACGTCTCGGTCCTCCAGCGCGACGGCTTCGGGCCGGACGGGGGGCGCGTGGTGAAGCTGAAGTTCAGCTACGAGAAGGGCTCGACAACAATGACGGGGAACGAGTTGATGTCGAAGTACGGCCTTCGTTCGTCGTGGTTCAACCTGACCACCGACCTTCCGGGTCAGGTGACCCCCGGTGTGGTTGACGCACCGATTGGAGGAGTCGGCGACGCACTTACCGGCGATGCCGGGGGCCCCGTCGTAGCTGGGTCTCTCGTTCGGGAGGTGGGGGTGGATACGACCCTCACCGCCATGGCGGAAACGACGACGAAGGCCTCCACGACGAAGGCCTCCACGACGAAGGCTACGAATACCAAGGCTACGAAGGCGAAGGCTGCCGTTCAGCCGAAGCGGGTCAACCGGCCTACCTCGACGTTGGTGATAGCGGTGGCCGTTGGTGCCGATCCGGTTCGCGTGGTGGTCGGGTCGGAGACGCCGGTGGGTTCACCCACGACGAAGGCCGTCACCAAGGCATCGAAAAAGGCGACAGCCACCGGGAAGAGCGGGAAGAGGAAGTAACCCCTTCCCGCGCGCGCTGGTTTCGATCCGGTGATCTGGGACTGTCTGATCGTGTCCGGGTGAAAGCCCGGGTCAGGCGGGGAGACGGTCGAGCAGGCGATGGCCTACCTGGGCCAATTGCGCGGCCACCGCGGGATTTGACAGGCCTGCGACAGCATCGGCGGCCTCGGTCGCGAATCGGCGCCCCTCATGGATGGCCGATTCGACCCCGGATGAGCTGCGGATGAGCTTGCGCACCTGGTCGAGGTTGGCACGGGTAACACGAGCGGTCAGGGCGCTGCGAAGCTCATCGGCGATGAGCGTGTCGTGCAGAGCGCGCAGGACCGGGAGGGTGTAGACGCCTTCGAGAAGGTCGTTACCGGCCGGTTTGCCGAGTTGCTCATCCGTGGCGCACACGTCGAGCACGTCGTCGGCAATCTGGAAGACCATGCCAATCCGCTGTCCGAACGTCGTCAGCGCATCGACCTCCGTCTCGGGCATCAAGCCCGTGAGCGCCCCGACCCGGCATGCCGCTGACATCAACGACGCCGTCTTGCCATCGATCGTCCGGAAGTAGTTCTCCTCGGTGCGGTCCGGGCTGAACAGGAACTGCAACTCTCCGACCTGGCCCTCGCACAGGCGACCGATCGTTGCTCCCAGAAGCGACGATACTTCGGTGCCCAGGCGGGCCGCGATCTGGGCTGAAACCGCCATGCAGAAGTCGCCGGCCACGATTGCGACGAAGTTCCCGTAGCGCGCGTTGGCGGTAGCGACGCCCCGCCGGGTTTCGGCCTCATCCATGACGTCGTCGTGGTAGAGCGAACCGAGATGGATGAGTTCGACGGCGATGGCTCCGTCGACGACCGCATCGGAAGCGTCACCGCGCACGTAACTTGATGCCAGTGACAGCACCGGCCTGAGGCGCTTGCCTCCGGCCACGATCAGGCTTTGGGCCACCTCGGTGAGGAATGGGTCATCGGTGATCACCGAACGCATCAATGCGGTTTCGACCCGTTGAAGATCATGATGCAGAGCGGGTATGTCGAGAGGCAGACCGGGAGCCACCCCGTAAGGTTACGGCAAAGTTGGTCGTATGCCACCTCCGCCGCCCGATTTGCCGCGCCGCCCACGGATCGGCCTGACTCGTCGCCAGACAAGCTCGACCCTGATCCGTGGCCGGGCCTCCCTGTCAACACGAAGAGTGTTGCTAATTAGGTGGTCTTCCCCCTCAATGGCGAGCCCCGTTCTGTCGATGTGACAGAGCAACCGGAGAAGAAGGACTAAAAGACCGTGCCGGGGGGTTGAACGTTGTAACTTCTCCCGACTTGGTAGCCGCGTAGCGCACGGTCACCAGTAGACTGAAGGCCTTTCCCGCCTTTGCCATATGGAGGCATCGTGTTCGAACGCTTTACCGATAGGGCTCGCAGAGTCGTCGTCCTGGCTCAGGAGGAGGCGCGCCTCCTGAACCACAATTACATCGGCACGGAGCACATCCTGCTCGGGCTGATCCACGAAGGCGAAGGTGTCGCAGCAAAGGCACTTGAGAGTTTGTCGATCTCCCTTGAAGGTGTCCGTGCCCAGGTCGAAGAGATCATCGGTCAGGGTGGTTCGTCGCCGTCCGGCCACATTCCCTTCACCCCACGCGCAAAGAAGGTCCTTGAACTCTCCCTACGGGAAGCGCTGCAACTCGGCCACAACTACATCGGAACCAAGCACATCCTGCTCGGACTCATCCGCGAAGGCGAGGGCGTGGCCGCCCAGGTTCTCGTCAAGCTCGGCGCCGATCTGAGTCGGGTCCGCCAGCAGGTCATCCAGTTGCTCTCGGGCTACCAGAGCGGGGGCACCACCCCCGGGGAAAAGGGTCAGCCCGCCGCCGCCGGCGTTGGCCAGGCCTCTCAGGGCGGCGAGACCCCGCAGGGTTCGCTCGTCCTCGACCAGTTCGGTCGCAACCTGACAACGGCAGCGCGCGAGAAGAAGCTCGACCCGGTCATCGGCCGCGAGAAGGAAATCGAGCGCATCATGCAGGTGCTCTCGCGGCGCACCAAGAACAACCCGGTGTTGATCGGTGAGCCAGGGGTCGGCAAAACCGCGATAGTCGAAGGTCTGTCGCAGCGGATTGTCGCGAACGACGTTCCTGACACGATCAAGGACAAGCAGCTCTACACCCTCGATCTCGGTGCTCTCGTCGCCGGCTCCCGTTATCGGGGTGACTTCGAAGAGCGCCTCAAGAAGGTTCTCAAAGAGATCAAGACCCGCGGCGACATCATCCTCTTCATCGATGAGATCCATACCCTCGTGGGTGCCGGGGCCGCCGAGGGTGCCATTGATGCGGCGAGCATCCTGAAGCCCATGCTCGCCCGGGGCGAGCTGCAGACCATCGGTGCGACGACGACCGACGAGTACCGGAAGCATCTTGAGAAAGATGCCGCCCTTGAACGTCGGTTCCAGCCGATCAAGGTGGAGGAACCGACGGTTGGCCATACGATTGAAATTCTGAAGGGTCTTCGGGACCGCTACGAGACGCACCATCGTGTGACCATCACCGATCAGGCGCTCGTCGCCGCGGCCAACTTGGCTGATCGCTACATTGCCGACCGCCAGCTCCCCGACAAGGCAATCGACCTGATCGACGAAGCCGGGTCGCGCTTGCGCATAAAGCGCATGAAGACCCCTCCCGACTACAAAGAACTCGAAAACGAGATCGCCAAGGTCCGCAAAGACAAAGAAGACGCGATCGAGAACCAGAAGTTCGAAACCGCAGCCAAGCTCCGCGACCGTGAGAAGGAACTGCTCGAGACCAAGTCGGCCAAAGAGGTCGAGTGGAAGGCCGCAGGCGTTGACCTCTTCGATGAAGTTGACGAAGAGGCGATTGCCGAGGTGCTGGCCATGTGGACTGGCATCCCGGTCTACAAGCTGACCGAGCAGGAGACCGCCAAACTGCTCCGCATGGAAGACGAACTGCATAAGCGGGTCATCGGGCAGGCAGACGCGGTGAAGGCCGTCAGTCAGGCGATCCGCCGTACCCGTGCCGGCCTCAAGGACCCGAAGCGGCCGTCGGGGTCGTTCATCTTCCTCGGACCGTCGGGGGTCGGGAAGACCGAGACCGCCAAGACGCTCGCGGAGTTCCTCTTCGGCGACGAGAACGCGCTCATC
>JANMZO010000024.1:0-8056 GCA_031383405.1 Acidimicrobiia bacterium
ACCGCCGATAGGGGGTTGTGGGCAAATCCGAGCCGAGCCGACGCGGCAGCGGCCAGCTCAACACCCTGTTCGTCGACAGCGACGACGGCGTGGACCGGTGCCCGCCCGTGGAGGGCGACGAGCGTGGCCACAGAATCGGCCACGTTATCGAAGTTGACCACGATGGCCCGGTCACCCATGGAGCGCGCCATGGCTTGGCGAACGTTCGAAGCGACAACCACTTCGACCCCCAAAGTCTCGGCGGCGCCGACGAAATCCGAGCGGTATGTCGCGCTCGGGAGCAGGAGAAGCACGCGTTTTCGACCATGTTGAGCAGCGCCGGCGTCGGTGATTTCAGCCGTCGGCAACGTTGGGTCGGTCACGGCCCTATCATCGTGCATATGAGTTCGCTGGGTGACGCACCGTCGTTTGAAGTTTCCAAAGGGGCGCTCGCTGCTCTGTTGGAGAGTCGGGCCGAAGAGGTTGACGCCGCCTCGTTGGCGTTGTGGCTCGAAGTCAGTGGAACCAACGGGTCCAAATTCAGCTACGACATGTACTTTCAGCCGGCCGCCGAGGCCTCCTCGAATGACCACGTGATCGGGCTTGATGGTCTGAACCTCGTAATCCCCTTCGCAAGCTCCGCAAAGCTCAACGGCGCCCGCCTCGACGTAGCCTCGGATGGTTCGGGCATGACGATCACCAATCCAAACGAGCCAAAGACCCCAGACTTCGCGAAACTCGCTGTTGCCGACCTCACCGGCGATGTTGCGCAACGGGTGATGATGGTGTTGGAGCAGCAGATCAATCCGTCGATCGCGTCCCATGGTGGCTTTGCCGAATTGATCGCAGTCGAAGTCGACGCGGTCTACGTAAGGATGGGCGGCGGCTGCCAGGGATGCGGAATGGCCAAGGTCACGATGAGCGAAGGCATCACCACGGCCATCAAAGCCGCGGTACCCGAGATCACCCGCGTAGTCGACGTGACCGATCATGCCAGCGGCACCAACCCGTACTACGAAGCGGCGAAGAAGTAACCGGTCGCTGACCCCCGAGCGCTGTCCATCGGTCCATCGCCGCCCGGCACGTCCCAGCACGCCACTGCCTGCCCTCGTCCGCCCTTGTCCGCCCCTGCCCTCGGACTGTCCCCGCTTCTGCACGCCCGTGTCCCGCACGCCACTGCATGCCCCCGTCCCGCCCCAACGCGCCGCCGGTATGTGCGCCAACCCACAACCTTAGGAACATATGACTGACTCAACGGTGACCTTGAACCCGCCGTCAATCGCGGCACGACTCGGACTCTCCCGACCGCCGGTCGGCATTGGGTTTCTTGCAACCGCTCCCGACGGTGTCGCACTGTGGAGTGGCGGGCCGGTTGCCGCCGGGTGCGTGTTCTGGGACAGGGCCATGAACGGCGAATCGTTCTATACCGTCGCTTCAGACCACCATAACTGCGCAGTCGGAGCGTATGTGCACAGGATCGAACTTCCCGCCGAACGGGCGCACGAGTTGGGTGACACCCTCGCGTTCATGGATGCCAATGACTACGTCTCGCTCGCCGAGGTGCCCGGAATCCCGACGTTGGCCGCCACTCCGCGGTTCATTGCGTACGGCCCCGTCGACTCTGCTGGATTCACACCAGACGTGGTGTTGATCGCAGCAAAACCGGCGCGGGCGATGTTGATCTACGAGGCATCGATCAAGGCGGGAGCATCGACCGGGCTCGCAAATGCGCTGGGTCGACCCGCGTGCGCGGTGCTGCCACTGACCATCTCAACCGGACAAACGTCGATCTCCCTCGGGTGTCGGGGTAACCGAACGTTCACGGCGTTGACCGACAACGAGATGTACGTAGCCGTCCCGGCCGACAAGTGGGCGGCTGTCGTGGCCGCACTTACCAAAACGGAAACGGCCGATGCCACGATGAGCGCACACTACGAGGGCCACAAAGCCGCGTTCGCATAACCACGGGGTAATTCTCCCGCCCTGGGGCTGCCGTTACCAGTCGGTCGGCTGATAATCCTTGAGAAACCGGCCCCACACGTGAACGCCGGTGTTGATGCCGGTGATGATGGGGTCGACGATCCGGGCTGCGCCATCGACGATATCGAGCGGCGGATGGAAGTTCTGTTCTATGGCCTTGCGCTCCGCTATGGGCGCGGGGTCTTCGTCGCTGACCCAGCCGGTATCGACGCTGTTCATGTGGATCCCGTCGGCCTGGTAGTCGGCCGCGCAGGTCCGCGTCATCATATTCAGCGCTGCCTTTGCCATGTTGGTGTGCGGGTGACGCGTCGTCTTCATGCGTCGATAGAACTGCCCCTCCACCGCTGACACGTTGACGATGTGCTTGGCACGCCCGGGTTCGCGCATCATCAAGGGCTTCAAACGGGCGTTCAGAATGAAAGGCGCGACCGCGTTGACCAGTTGGGTTTCCAGAAGTTCAACTGACGACACTTCGGCCAGCGTGAGTCGCCAGGAGTTGCGATCGCGGAGGTCGACCTGTTGGAGGTCGCGGTCGAGCACTCCGTCGGGGAAGAGCTGCCGCGCAAGTGACTCATCGCCGGGCAACAACGGGACCTGCGAAAGCTCGGCCGACCGGAGGAGGCCGGGTATGGATCCCGAGGGATTTGGTGCGACGGGGAGAAGGTCGTAACCACGCATACCTTCAAGATCGGCGACCAGCCCGCGGGCGTGCTTGGGCATGGACGCGATCGCTGAGGTCTCCAGCTCGATCATGTGCTGATAGAAGCCGGGCGGACGGCGCACCGTCTGACATGCGTTGTTGACAATGAAATCGAGGCGATCGGTGTGCGAGGCGAGGTAGGTGCAGAACGCTTCGACGCTCGGGGTGTGGCGGAGGTCGAGGCCGTAGATCTGAAGGCGGTGGCCCCACTCGTTGAAGTCGGCTTCCTGTGCGTAACGCACGGCGGAATCCCGTGGGAAGCGGGTGGTGACGATCAGACGCGCCCCGGCTCGGAGCAGCTTGATTCCGGCCTGGTAGCCGATCTTCACCCGACCACCGGTCAGAAGCGCCACCCGACCGGTGAGGTCGGCCGTCTCGGATCGTTTGGCGTAGTTCAACTCGGCGCAGGGCGGGCAGAGTTGGTCGTAGAACGGGTGGATCAGTGAGTACTGCTGTTTGCACACATAGCAATGCTGCGGGTCGAGCGACTCGCGGAAGTCGGGGTCGTCGACCGTCGTGTTCTCCTCGGGGCCGGTAGGAGGAAACACGTTCGGGGTCGTGAAGACCGGCTTGGCCCGAAGCGTGCGGATACCGGTGTCGGCCAGCACCTCGCGGTCGCGGATCGCCTTGTCGGCATCCCGCTTCTTCCGATCGGCCTTCGTGCGGCGCCGACGTTCGACCGGATCCGGGTGGTAGACGTCGCCGGCGGCACGTGCGAACCGCTCACGTTCCTCCTTCGGAACCGCCTCCACCAGCGCCGGATTGACCGCTATTGCCTCCAGTAACTCGGTCAGCTCCCGCAAACGCGCGGCCGTGAGGGGAAGCAACGGCTCGGCATCAGGCACCCTGCAAACGCTACCGGGACACACGGGACGCGCGGAACGGGGCGGTCCGCCCTCGGCCGCGACGTTTGTGGGGAGCGCCCCGGACGTCCCTAGGATGACCGGATGCAACTTCGTCCGCTCGGATCTACGGGTCTCGAGGTGTCACGGATCATCCTCGGCTGCGGAAACTTCGGCGGGGTCGGATCTTCCCCGGCGTTCTTCGGGAAGGGCACCGCGCAAACCGATGCCTTCGCCCTGATGAATGCGGCTTGGGATGCCGGGATCACGACGTTCGACACCGCCGATGCCTACGGGGGAGGGCGGAGCGAGGCGTTCATTGGAGCCTGGTTGGCCACGAAGGACCGTTCGGTGCGGGATTCGATCGTGCTGACGACAAAGACGTACAACCCGATGGATGAGGGTCACGACCACGGGCTGGGCGCCGGACGGATTGCCCGGCAGATCGACACCAGCCTCGGTCGGCTCGGCGTGGACCGCGTCGCCATGTACCTCGCTCACGAGTTTGACCCCGGGGTGCCGATCCAGGAAACGATGACCGCCTTCGACGCCCTGATCACGTCCGGCAAGGTAGGCGCGGTGGGCGCATCGAACTTCTCCGTTGACCAGATCACCGGTTCCCTCGATGTTTCGAATGGTAACGGTCTGACCCGGTACGGGTGGGTGCAGAATTCGTTCTCGCTACTTGAGCGCGGTGACGCCGATTCGGTGCTCCCTCTCTGTGAGGCGCTCGGTCTCGGCTACACGCCGTTCAGCCCGCTCGCCGGTGGGTGGCTGACCGGCAAATACCGACGCGACTCGGCTCCGCCGGCGGGATCACGGATGACGCTTCGCCCCGAGCCCTACGAGACCTACCGGACCGACCGCGTGTTCAGCGCCCTCGAATCATTGGAGGCGACCGCGCTGGAGCACGGTTCGTCGATGACTGCGCTCGCTCTCGCGTGGGCGTTGGCCCATCCTGGAGTCACCGCGATCGTCATTGGCCCCAACAATCTCGGCCAACTCGGTCCGGCGCTCGAAGCAGCGGATCTGACCCTGTCGTCATCTGATCTCGACCATCTCTCGGAGTTGTTCTCATGTCTGTTCTGATTCTCTCCGACGCCCAGGTGCGCGAGCTCCTCGATATGGGCGCTTGCATCGACGCGATGCGTGAGGTGCTGGCCGAGTTGGCCCGTGGCGGCCTCACCAACCCGCTCCGGTTCGTCATGCGTCCCCCGACCGACACGATGATGGGCTTCATGCCCGCCTACCGAGGGGGTGACGACCCGGTCTACTCGCTCAAAGAAGTGGTAATCGCTCCGGGCAATCACGGCCGCGGCATGGACCCCCATCAGGGAGCCGTGCTGATCCACGACGGCACTACCGGTGTGGTGAAGGCGATCATGAACGCATCCACGATCACCGAGATCCGTACCGCGGCCGTGTCGGCACTGGCCACGCAATTGCTGGCCCGCCCGGATTCACGTCGGATCGCGATCATCGGTTCAGGTGTTCAGGGACGCTCGCACGTGGACGCGATGCGGTGCGTGATTCCCAACGCCGACGTGGTGATCTGGAGTCGGACCCGCTCCCACGCCGAAATGCTCGCGGGGTCGACCGGATGTTCCGTTGCCGACACGATCGAAGAAGCGATGAACGGCGCCGACGTCGTCTGCACGACCACGTCGTCGAAGGATCCGATAGTCACCAAAGCCATGCTCGAACCGGGTATGCACCTCAACGTGGTCGGCTCGTCCATCGCCGCGGCCCGGGAGCTCACCGGTGAAGCGGTGGCGGCCACCTCCCTGTTCGTCGATCGACGGGAGTCGACACTCAACGAATCGGGCGACTACCTCGATGCCGTTCGTGAGGTCGGAATCGGCCCCGACCATATCCGGGCCGAGCTTGGGGAAATACTCGTAGGGGCACATGTGGGTCGCTCATCCACTTCGGAAATCACCATGTTCAAATCACTGGGTATCGCTGTTGAAGATCTTGCCGCGGCGCAGCTCTGCGTCGCCCGCGCGAAGGAACGTGGTATCGGATCGGAGGTGCCGTGGTGATCACAAGCGAGGAGATCGAGGCGGCCCGCGGGCGTATCGCCGATGTGGCAATTCGCACGCCGCTCATCCGGCTTCACGCGCCGGAGTCACCGGCGGAGATCTGGTTGAAGCTTGAGTGCCTGCAACCGATCGGCTCGTTCAAGATCCGCGGTGCCGCGAACGCCATGCGCTCTGCGCCGGCGGGAGCCCTTGCTCAGGGTGTCTGGACGACGAGCGCGGGCAACATGGCACAGGGCGTCGCCTGGATGGCCCGCGAACTTGGCATCGCGTCGACCATCGTCGTTCCTGATCACGCACCCGAGGCCAAGCTCTCGGCCATTGCGCGACTCGGCGGTCGGGTGATCAAGGTTCCGTTCGACCGCTGGTGGGAAGCCATGGTGGCGGGCTCATACCCCGACGTCGAAGGGTTCTTTGTGCATCCGGTCCAGGACCGGGCCGTAATGGCCGGCAATGGGACGATTGCGTTCGAGCTGCTCGAAGATCTGCCTGATCTCGACACCGTGCTCGTGCCGTGGGGTGGAGGTGGGCTGACCACCGGAATAGCAAGCGCGCTTAGTGCTCTGAGCCCGAAGACGAAGGTGTATTCCTGTGAGCCGGCAACGGGGGCCGCGATGCACGCCTCGTTCATGGCCGGAATGCCCACACCGGTCGACTACACGGCGTCGTTTGTCGACGGCGCCGGCAGCAAGTCGCTGTTGCCGGCGATGTGGGATCTCGCCCGGCCGTTACTGAGCGGAACGTTCGCCCCGACACTCGAAGAGACGGCAGCCGCCGTCCGCCTCCTTGCGACCCGGGCCCGGGTCGTCGCCGAAGGCGCGGGCGCGCTTCCCCTGGCGGCCGCTCTGTCGGGAGGAGCGGGATCGGGTCGGATCGTGTGCATCATCTCGGGTGGAAACATCGATCCGTTGAAACTCGCCGAGATCCTTCAGGGTTCTTGAGAGTCCGTAGTTCGATACCGGGTTCACCCGGCCTGCTCCGGGCGACGTCGTGCACCCGCGGAGCGTCCGTCCGTCGAAGCCGGTAGGCAACGGAAGTAGTCGCGCTGATGGTTTCTTCGCATCGGGTCCACGTTTGTCGCCGGGGAATGACATTTGCTTCCCCTGGAATTGGTGGTTGAGCTGGGGGGTGTGGTGCTCGTGTCTTGGGTGCTCGTGTTTTGGGTGGTGGTGTGTCGCGAGGGCGCGGGGAGGTCGTGTCGGTCTTGTCCGGTAACCCGGGTCCTGGTGTGTGTCGAACATCACTTCGTTGTACGAACATATGTACGTTTCTGTGTGGTACGGTGTGTGGGTGGATACGTGTCTCACTGATCAGATAGCCGTGGCTCGGGCTGCGGTGGATCGCGTGCTGTCCGGGCTCACCACCGGTGCCGTGACTGGTTCCACGGTCAAGAAACTCCGTGCACTCCTGGACCGGGTCGATCTCGGAACCACGTTCGCGTACAACCGGTTCCGAGAGTCCGGTGCCTACCTTTTCGAAGGCTACGCGAACGGGCCGGCATGGCTCGCCGCGAACACCCACGCGTTACGTAGCGAAGGACACGCCCGTAAAGAACATGCCGTCCTGTTGGATGTGTTGGGTTCGTTCGGTGAGTCGTTCCACCGGAACCGGATCGGATACACCCACATCAAAACGTTGGCCGCCGCAGTCACCGACGAACGACGGCCCCTGGCGGTTCGAGATGAACACGTCCTGTTGGAAGCCGCGGAAGCGTTGAGTGCGTCGGAGTTCAAAACGATCGTCCGCCGGTGGGTATCACTATGTGACGATGAACTGTCGGATCCGACACGGCCTGACCAGCACGCCGCTCGGCGTCGGGTGACACTCACGGTGTTACCTGATGGGTCGTGGAAGCTTGATGGAATCCTGGAACCGTTGGCCGGTGAAACGCTCGCCGCGGCGCTTACCGCGGTGATGCCCCCGAAACCGTTACCTGATGATGACCGCACGATCACCCAGAAACGCCACGACGCCCTCCACGACATCGCCAGCGAGGTTCTTGGTAACGACGGCCTGTCTGATGTGCATGGTTCGCGGCCGAACGTCACGGTCATCGTGAACGCCGAGAACGGCAACACGACCGCTGCCTCAGGAACGGTGCTCCCACGGTGGGTTCGAGACGCCATGTGTTGCGACGCAACGTTCACAGCCGTGTTCGTGTCGGGGAAAGGTGTTCCGTTCGATGTTGGCACCCCGATAAGCGGCATTCCGATACGAAACCGGCGGGCCGTGCTCGTCCGCGACCGGCACTGCCGCTACCACGGATGCAGCCACCCGCCACGATGGTGCGACATTCACCATTTGAAACACCGCGAAGACGGTGGCGACCATGAGATCAGCAACCTTTCGCTTTTGTGCCGGTTCCACCATCGACTCGTCCATCGCCACGGGCTGAAACTCACCATGGCCGCCGACGGTGTGACCCTGCTCATCGAATGGCCCAACGGCATCATCCTCCACAGCCCACCCACCACCCAACTCGCCCTCGCCGGATAAGCGCAAACCCACAGCCCACC
>JANMZO010000087.1:0-2169 GCA_031383405.1 Acidimicrobiia bacterium
CAGAACGGCAACTCGCCTTTGCCCAGCGCCTCGTGGAAGCGATGAAGACAGGGGTCGCCGGGCGGGTCGGAATCGAGCCGGGGGCACACCGTGAGCAGTGCACTACGCGCGCGTAGCATCTCCACCACGACCGGATTCGCGCCCTCGGGAATGTGAACGTGCACCGGCCGCTTCGACGCCTTGCCGAGCGTTGCCGCAGCGAAAGCCGCATTGCCGCACGAGGCGATGGCGAGCGGGGTGCGGTTGCTGACCCTTCGGAGTTCGAGGTGCAAAAGCAGACCCATGAGGTGCCGTGCCTTGTGCGAACCGGCGACGTTGCGCGTGTCGTTCTTCGTCCATACGTCGACGCCGAGCGCCTCGGAGGCTGCATCGGCCGGAACCAGTGGGGTGACCCGGAAGCCGGTGCCGTCGATCGCCGCGATGGCCCGGTCGAGACGGTCGACGAGCGCGACGTGATCGGTGTCGGTGCCGCCGAGGGACCGGCCGACCCAGTACGAGTTCTGCAGCGTGCGGTAGCGGATGAACGGGTTGGTCGAGTTGTCGGTGGGCCACTCGGTGACCCCGGCGCTCACCGGATCCCAGGCCAGGATGTGGTCGATATTGGGGGCGCGTCTGGCGTTGGGACACTGGAACGGGGAGCGGACCGACGCGTCAGAAGGATCAACCGTCGCCGCGCACCCGGCACACCGGAGGACCACCGAAACTGAACCCGCTGCTGAAGTCATCCCCTACTGGGCCATTCCGGTGCGCGAGTTGAACTCCACGATGGCCTCGTCCCACTTCGGCACCAGGCTGCGGACCGCAGCCCACCAGTCCTGCGAGCGGCGGGCCTCGAAGTCGTTGAACGCGATGTTCTGCTGTTCGACCCACGTGTAGTAGCCGAGGTTGAAGATCCGGTTGCGGTCGAACTCGCGAAGCTGCAGCAGGTTCTCGGTGTCGACGCTCTTGAGGTAACGGTTCGCCACCTCGGCCGCTTCGACCGCACCGAAGCCCTGCGGGTAGTCGCGGGCCAGAAACTTTTCGCGCTCGCTCGGGTAGAGTTCGCTGCCGTCGGTCGCCACCGTGATCACAACATCATCTGCACCCATACGAAGCTCGCGGGCCAACTTGATGGCCGTGAGCGTGTTGCAGATCGCCGAGTATCCGAAGTGTGTCAGCTGCTCGATGACGACGCCGGGCACACCCATGCGGTCCCGCAGATACGCCATGCCGGCCGCGGTGTTGAACAGGATGTCGAGGTTGTCGGTCGCCTTGTCGCTGACGGCGGACACGAAGTCGGTGTTCATCACGTTGTGGATCAGCGGGATGTGCTTGTCGCCGATGCCCTGGATGTTGTGCTCGCCGAAGCCGTTCATCAGCATCGTCGGGCATTCGAGAGCTTCCGCGGCGACGATCAGCGTGCCGTACTTCTCCTTGAGGAAGTCGCCGGCGCCGATCGTGCCTGCCGACCCGGTCGCGCTGGTGAAGCCCCGCAGCTTGAGGTGACGGCCGGCCGGCGCTGCGGCGGCGAGGTGCTCGAACACCGTCGACAGGGCGTTGCCCGTCACGTTGTAATGGCCGGCGTAGTTGGCAAACTCACTGAACTGGTTGAGGATCACGTTCTGCGGATCCTGCGACAGCTCGTTGCACTTGTCGTAGATCTCCTTCACGTTCGACTCGGTGCCGTAGGTGCGGATGATGTCCTTCGGGTCCTCGGTCCACTTGGCCAACCACTCGAAGCGCTCCTTCGACATGCCTTCCGGCAGCACGGCCGTGCCGCGGCACTCCATGATGCGGCTGATGGCCACACCGCCGCGGGCGTAGTTGCCGGTCGAGGGCCAGATGGCCCGCTGGCGGGTCGGATCGAACTGGCCGGTCACGAGCCGGGGAGCGAGCACCGCATACGCCGCCTGAACCTTATGCGCGCGTATCATTGGGAACTTGTTGCCCAGCATCACCACAATGGTCGCTTCGACACCGGTCAGCGACGGCGGCAGCACGACATGCACCGGCACCTCGACCCGGCTCTTGCGGTCGGCGGCATTGAACCAGTTCACGCGCCACAGGTTGCGGGCATCGGCCGCGTCGGGGTCGACTCCGTTGAGCTGAGCGACTGCGTCCTTGGGCGACAGCGTCGGGTCGATCATCTGGGCAAACGTGGGAAGCGCGATCTTTCGCTCGGCGAAGCGC
>JANMZO010000094.1:0-3928 GCA_031383405.1 Acidimicrobiia bacterium
GGCCATCGTCGAAACGATGGCCGATCTTTCGAACAACGTGATCCTCGAACAATTCCAATCGGCGAGCGAAGCACTCCTCGATGTCCTCACCGGACTCAACGACAATGAGTGGTCAACGCTGGCCGAGTCCCCGACCGGGCATGTTCCGATCCGCTTCCTCGTCCACCACGCTCTCTGGGACAGTTGGGTCCACGAACGCGACATTGCCGTCCCGCTCGACATTGCCGTACCGAACGAGGCCGATGAAATCACCACCTGCCTCAGGTACGCCGCCGCAATCGGCCCCGTGCTCGGGTTCAGCAGAAAACACCCACCCACCGGCCGGTTCGTCGTCGAAGCTACCGAGCCGTCCCTTCGATTCGTGGTGGACGTGAACGTCGACAAAGTGTCCATTCACACCAGCGACTCCGACGACAGGTGCCGACCCTGCGTGGCGACGCCGTGCACCTCACCGAAGCACTCAGCCTTCGAACATTGCCGCCACCGACGATGCCACCAGAATGGACGCAACTTCTCGAAGGCCTCCGAACAGCATTCAACGCCCAATAGGTCTGCGATTCGGCACCTATGTGTCGGGGCGGTGTCCGTCCCAGGACCACTTCGGGATCTCGAGGCCGTCGGGGACGTCGTCAGCCGAGTCGTGGTATCGGGCCATCGCTCCGTTGGTCGCCCAAGCGAAATAGTCGTAGAGCACTTGGCGGACCGGATCGTCAGCGGTGAACCAGCGTGAGCTACCCCGATCCCCAATCGGCTCGCCGACGATCAGATTCCCAACCCGACCTGCAAATCGAGCTGGAACGACCAGACGCGACAACCTCCTACACGGGCACCGAACGGACCGCCGTCGGGGCTCAAGGCAGCAAGAGGATGTTTGCCCGCAATAAACAAGGGGTAACCCATACACCAGTAGTTCGCCTGAGCGTTCCCGGGCGCTCAACAGAAAACGAGGCACTCCATGGCTACACCGAAGCCGCTCGTCCCCACCTCTGACTTGGTAGCCAAAAATATCGCGCACTTCCCGAACGAAAGCCCTGAGTATCGTCAAGCCCGAAATGCGCTCCTCGTCGAAGAGATTGAACTTCGCCGTCATTTATGGCGAGTTGCCGAAATGCGACGGGCTCTGCCTCCCGGGGGCGTGCTGAGACAGGACTACCAGTTCGAAGGTCGAGAGGGTACGGTCAAACTTTCGGAGCTCTTCGGCGGCAAGGACACGCTCATCATCTACTCGATGATGTACGGGCCTCAACGCGAGAAGGGATGCCCGATGTGCTCGTCGATGCTCGACGCGTGGGACGGCGAAGCCCGGCACATCGAACAGCGAGTGGCGGTCGCGGTCGTCGCCCGCTCACCCATCGAACGCATCATTTCGTATGCACAAACACGCGACTGGATCGGTTTAACGTTCTATTCGGATCCGACCGGCGACTACACGAAAGACTACGTCGGCGAACGTGACGCAGACTGGCCCGGTTACTCCATCTTCCAGAAAATCGATGGCACGGTCCGCCATTTCTACAGCGGCGAGGGAAGCTCCGAAATGGCCGATCCCGGACAGGACCCGCACGGAGCGCCAGACATGAACCCGCTCTGGGTGATCCTCGACACGACCCCAGCGGGACGCGGCACCGACTGGTACCCCACTCTCGACGATTGAACGACTCTGCACTCCGCCGCACTTGCGGCTCCCTGCCCGCGAATCGTCGCATGCGCTTACTGCCCTTCAGTCAGACATCACGAAGGACTTGGGTGGTCGACGCTCGATGCTTCTGGTTCAACCTCAAGCATCCTCACCGAACCAACCAACGAGATGGAGCTACACGTGCCCGAATATGAGGTCAACCAGCAGGCCGTGGCCCACGCCCGCCACCTCATCGATGCCCGGCGCTACGTGATACGCAGCAGATGGCACGACGCACAGCCGAGTGCAAAAGACCAAAATACATACCTGAAATCGCACACCTGGGATGAGTACGGTGCTTGGCACCTCGGCCTAAAAATCGGAGCAACCGAGGAGACGAAGAACCTCTACGCGTTCGGGTTCGGAGACTTCCGCCGCCTGCACCGCTCCGGCCTCATCGCATGCCACTACCGAGCCGCCGAGTTCGACCACAAAAAAATCGAGTTGGCGGCCACGAACTGCTGCAACTTCTCGACCAGAAACGCGGCTGAGATGACCTTCCGACGTGATGTTGCACGTCCGCCAACGACTATCGGCGAAGATCGCCTCCGTCGTGATTCAGAACCCATCGGCGCTGCCATGGCGTTTCCGCTGCCCTGCGGTTGTATCGACCCCGCAGCCACGCAACCGCTTCGGAGCTCGGAATACCAGCGGGCACGGCAATCTCGCCAGTGCAGCCCGGTCCGCCCGAACGGCGCCACCACATGCGATCTCCAAATGCTCGGACTCAGCACGTCCGTACGCGTCAGTGACGGCGACTATTGCGTCGTCCGTCGATTCGGTTTGCGAAAAGCGGGCCACGCACCCGCCGGTGGTCCCAACCGAACGGCCCGGGATCGTGGTTTAGGGGATACACGCCGAACTCAGGCGATGGGCCATCGGGCAATGGTGCGTCGTAGCCCGCGGCCTCGGATCTTCCGGCCTTGGCATGCGGCATCGTATTCCAGGTGGACCGCATCGGAGTTGCCGGCGAGTGCAAGGACCTTGGTTCGCAGTCGGGTCAGACCCTCGTGCCCGGATCATGGAGTGAATCATGCACAACGAGTCGGCGTGGCATCGAGGCGGTCTCGGTTTGCGCCAGCGCGACGCGGTGCCGATTTGGACCGAGGTGCATCGTGATGATGCCTTCGAGTTTGTCGCTCCGATACGGCGTGGCCGTCAGTCCCAGCCATCGGCGAACGGGAGCGTCACGGACGATCTTTTCGAACGACACGGCCGGTACGTGATGGCAGTCGTCGACAACGACCATGCCCTACCCGGCAACACCGATGCTGGATCGTCGGGATGTGCCATTGTCCGGAGTGTCGCAATGTCAACGATGCGACTCTGGCGGTTGCGTCCAACACCGATCTGACCGATCTGGCGCTTCGTGAGACCGAGGAACACGCCGAGCTGGCTCTGCCATTGATCGGCAAGAGTCTTCCGGTCCACGAGCACGTGCGTCGGGACCCGGTGATGCGCGATCAGGGCGCAGGCCATGACCGTCTGAGCGGTGACCTCAGCGAGCGTACCAGCGAGACGATCGCTGTCAGTGCTCACGACGCCTCCCTCTGGTTGGTGGTGGGATCAGCGTGACATCAATCGGGATCGCAACGGACTGGGGCATTCAACGTCAGATCGTGTGCAGTCGGCCCAGAGCTGGCAAAGACCGGCAGAACGCTTCGAGGACGTCGGTGGTCGAACGAGCTGGTCGGTTCATGCGCGCTGCCATTGCACGAACCACACAGGCGACGTCGTCTGCGCTGTCGTCGAGGAGCAGACCGACGAGCTCATCGGCGGAAAGTGCGACGAGGGCTTGATTGTTCACTGCGGCCCATGAGGTGACTTCCCGACGGAGCCTCCGGTCGTTCGTTACAACGAAGTCGACACTATGGAAGATCGCGGCCACGACCGCGTGCCGGTCCTTCTCGTTCACGATCGCTTCGTGCACGAACCGTCTTGGCACAGCGATCCCATGTCCGTCCGTGCGACGCGTACGTTGGCAAAGCGTCGTTGAACTCGTACCTCGTCGAGATATGGCAGATCTGCGATGACGTTCCGGATCGCCTCGGCAAGGATCTGTTCACTTACGATCGGCCGCTGGAACAGACCGTTCGTGCTTGCGGTCAGGATGAAATCGCAGATCCGTATTGGGATGAGCACGTCCGCGTCGAGCAACAACCGCGCTCCACGAACCGGCCCGACGGCTGTCACGCCTCGAAGAAGCCGAACGCATCGGCGTCGGCCGCAAGCTCGTCAAGCGCACGACGT
>JANMZO010000128.1:0-53468 GCA_031383405.1 Acidimicrobiia bacterium
AGTACGCCGAGATTGACGCTGCCTCCTATGACCTGCAGATTCTCGCGGCTGGCACCCAAAACGTTGTGTTGGCGAAAAATGTCACGCTGCAAGGCGGCGGCGTTTACACGATCGCCGCCATCGGCGGTGCCGACAAGCCGCCGACGCTCCGGGGTTTCGTCGATCTCACCCCAGGCGTCGCGGTCCCCACAGCCGCTCCGGCCGCCGCGACCACCACGACAGCCGCTTTAACGGCCACCACCAAAGCGGCAACGGCCACCACCAAAGCGGCAGCGGGCACCACGATCTCGCCAGCGACTACTGCCGGCGCCACGACCATCTCACCGGCCACGACCATCTCACCGGCCACGACGGTCGCTGCCGCTAAAGCCACGACCGGCCCTCCAACAACCGTTGTCTCGGCCACCACCACCGCCGCCCCGGTCGCCGACACGACGATCGCCCCTGAAGCAGCCACCGACACGACGGTCGCCGCTGAAGCAGCAAGTGACACCGAGGCCGCTTCAGCGACCGAAGACACTGTCGCTCCCACCCCCAAAGGCGGCGTGGGCACCGGATTCGGAGGACTTTCGGACTCCCAGTCATCGACAGCACTGGTGCTCCTCGGCCTGGTGGTGGTCGGAGCGATCGCCGCCGGCCGCTCCCGCCGTCGCTACCACTGACCCGAAAATAGCCACCGATTTTCACGTCCTCACGACGTCACCGCAAGGGGCATGGGGACTGAGCGGAAAAATGGCCACCGATATCCACGTCCTCACGACGTCACGCAAGGTACACAAAAACTGAGCGGAAAATAGTCACCGATATCCACGTCCTCAAGGCGTCCGCTCCACCTGTTCGACCACTCGACGTGTGCACCCCGGAACGGTCGGGTACTATAAATGACCCATGGCCCGCTACGTCCCGAAGCACATGCGAAAGCGCAAGCTGCGTGAGCGCCGTCGCCCGATGGGAGTCGCCGCCGTATTGCTGGCGGGAGTAGCCAGTTTTGGCGGGTCGTTCGGGTACACCCCCGGCGCCTTAGCCGTTGATCCGTCGAAACCGTTGGCTGATCAGGTTGCGACCCTTCAACGGGACCCGGTGGCGGCAGCTGAAAGCACGGCACCGCTGACCCCCGTTCGGCCGCCGGCCGTCGCTCCTGCGATCGATATTTCTACAGCCACGTTGCCGCTTTACGTGAATATTCCGGCTATCGGGGTCGGCAGCGAGCTGATTAGTCTCGGGATTGAGCCCGACGGGTCGCTGGAGGTTCCGGTCGACTTCAATCAGGCCGGTTGGTTCCGCGGCGGGGCCATACCCGGTGACATCGGACCGGCAGTGATCGCCGGCCATCTCGACAGCGTTCTCGGACCCGCAATCTTTTCGCGACTTTCGGAGCTCAAACCCGGGGATCTGGTGAAAGTGCTTCGACGGGATTCGAAAGTCCTAACCTTCGAGGTTAGTCGTATCGACAGCTATCTGAAGGATTACTTCCCGTCCGACCAGGTCTACGGGTCGACGCTGGAGCCGGAGCTTCGACTCATAACGTGTGGCGGCACGTTCAACCGCAACGCCCGCTCGTACAACGGAAACACGGTCGTCTACGCGAAGCTGTTGCCCGACGTGTCGTCGCGTTCCTGACCGTCGGTCGAGGCTGAACGTCGTTCGACGCGAACTACCACTGTCACTGCGAGTTCGTTCCCTTGCGGTGGCGAAGAAATTCGACCGCCACCGGTAGCACGGAAACGGCCACGATCAGTATCGCCACGAGATCGATACGGTCCTTCAGACTCGGGAACCGTTTGCCGAGCAGGTATCCGGCCATAGTTATGCCAATACCCCAAAGTGCTCCACCGATGACGTTGTAAATCGCAAACGTGCGGTACTTCATGCGACCGACGCCGGCGACGATCGGGGCAAACGTCCGCACGATTGGAACAAAACGGGCCAAAATAATGGTCTTCGACCCGTGCTTTTCAAAGAAGATCTGGGCGGTTTGCACGTGCGCGGGTTTGAACAATCGCGATTCCGGGCGAGCGAACAATGCCGGACCTACCCGCTTCCCGAACTGGTATCCCACCTGATCGCCGAGAACCGCGGCTATGAACGTAATCAGACAGATCAGCACGATCGGCTTGTCGAAATGCTTTGTCGCGGTCAACAGGCCAGCGGTGAAGAGCAACGAGTCCCCGGGAAGGAAGAATCCGACCAGTAACCCGGATTCGGCAAACACGATCAGCCCGAGACCGATCAGCCCGTATTTGTTGAGGAGCTTCTCTGGGTCGAGACCGAGGGTGGCGAGAGCGGCAAGCTGGTACATGATGAACAAGGCTATCGGCGCGATTCGGCCCGGAGCTGAACTCCGGGCCGAACGATTCGAAGAAACACCTATGCGAAGGAGTCGTCTACCGCGTTCCCACGTTCGGTGAAACAGCGTCGGTTCGTTGCGGCAGCCGTCTTCGACGCCGCAACAGACACCGCACCAGCCGTTATTAGAGCAATATGACCGACTTCTGACGGGTGGTCTTGACGACCGACGCTGCAAGCACCAAGAGGGCAACTCCGGCCACGGCCAGCCGGATTCCGTCTTTGTCCTGCGTCGAGATGATCGCAGGAAGGACCAGGAGAGAAACCAGGTTCATCACCTTGATCAACGGGTTTAGCGCTGGACCAGCTGTGTCCTTGAAGGGGTCGCCGACCGTATCGCCGATAACAGCGGCCTTGTGGGCGTCGGAGCCCTTGCCGCCTTCATGACCATCTTCGATGTACTTCTTCGCGTTATCCCAGGCGCCACCGGCGTTGCTCAGATAGTTGGCCATGAGCTGACCGGTCAGAATAACCGCGGCCGAGAACGCACCGAGAGAGGCAAATCCCAGGCCGAATCCAACGACGACCGGCGTAAGCACAGCGAGCAACGCCGGAGTGGTGAGCTCACGGAGCGAGGCAGTCGTACAGATGTCGATAACCGCACTGGAATCGGGCTCTTTCGTTCCGGCCATGATTTTTCCGTCTGCGAACTGCTTACGGACCTCTTGCACGACGACGCCGGCGGTGCGGCTCACGGCACGAATGGCCAGCGACGAGAAGAGGAATGGCACCGAACCGCCAATCAGCAGACCGATGAACACCTTGGGGTCGGCGACGTTGATGGGAAGCAGGTCAAATACACCCCGTGGCAGCTTTTCCGCTGCCTCAATGGTGGCTTTGAGTTCAGCATCGGAATACTTCGACAGTGCTCCGGCCCCACCCTTGACCGCACCTTCGATGAAGGAGGCGAAGATGGCGACGGCGCCGATTACGGCCGAGCCGATAGCGAAACCTTTGGTGACGGCCTTCGTGGTGTTACCAACGGCATCAAGGCTCACCATGATCCGTTCGGCGTCTCCGTGGAATTCGCCCGACATTTCAGCGATGCCGGCAGCATTGTCGGAAACCGGTCCAAAGGTGTCTTCGGAAACAATCACACCGGTGGTGGCAAGCATACCCATGCCGCACAGAGCAACCAGGTAGAAGCTGAGCTGCAGGTTTCCGCCGCCGAGCGCCAGAGCCGTTCCGATAGCGATGGCGATGGCGATGACCGCATACACGGACGACTCGAGTCCCGAAGCCGTACCGGAGAGCACGACCGTCGCCGGCCCGGTGCGGGCCGACTCCGCAATGTCCTTCACCGGCTTGAAATGCGTAGCCGTGTAGTACTCGGTCAATCTGCTGACCAGTTGGGCGAGAACGAGTCCGACCACAACAGCCAGCCAGCATCGCAGGCCGATGTTGCTGATCGTCTTGGTGAGGGTTCCGTCATCGAGCTTCCGTGTGCCCTGCTTGTTCCCCACATAGCCAAGAGCGACGATGCCGACACCGACAACTGTTAGCACACCCGAAACCAGAAACCCCCGGTTGATCGGCTTAAGCGCATCGGTTTCGTCGTCTTTGGCTTTCACGGCGAAGATGCCTGCGATGGAAGCAATAACGCCAACCGCACGGGCGGCTAGCGGAAAAACCAGACCGAGTGCCCACTTCTTCGGATCGTCGGGGAACACCGACTTGAACGCAGCCACCCCGAGAATGATGGAGGCGACAAGGGTGACTTCATAGGACTCGAAGAGGTCGGCGGCCATACCGGCGCAGTCGCCGACGTTGTCACCTACGTTGTCGGCGATGGTGGCCGGGTTGCGGGGATCATCTTCAGGGATACCGGCTTCCACCTTCCCAACGAGGTCGGCACCGACGTCGGCGGCTTTGGTGAAGATGCCGCCGCCAACGCGAAGGAACAACGCCAGGAGCGAGCCACCAAAGCCGAAGCCGACGAGGATTACCGAGCTCGTGTTCTGGAAAATCCAGATGATCAGGGTTGCACCCAGCAGGCCAAGACCAACCGTGAACATACCGGCGACACCACCGGTCTTGAACGCCGCATCGAGCGCCTTGGGCATGGGGCGGTCCTTGCTGAGTGCCGCAGCTGCCGTACGCACGTTGCCCCTGGTCGCAAGGGTCATACCGATGTAGCCGGTCAGTCCGGATGCAAAACCACCGAGAAGAAAGGCCAGGGTGCGGGCGAGACCCGCTGCGATGAAGCCGAGCGCTTCTTTGCCGTCGGGTTTGGTGATGGCCGCAGAAGTCGCGAAGACGACCCCCGCGAGCGGAATGACAATCATGCCGATCGTACGGAACTGCCGCTTCAGATACGCCTGAGCACCGTCAAAGATCTGCTGGGCGATCGCCTGCATCTTCGGGGTACCCGTGTCCATCGCCAAAACCTGTTTCATCAGGAAGAAGCCGACGGCGATGGCCAGGAGGGCGGCGAGCCCGGAAAGGAGCAGGACCAGTTTCTCGCCGCCTCCGAGCGTGAATTCCTGATACCCCCCCTCACCTGCGAGAATCGAGCTGATCATGCGGAAATGTCCTTTCGTTTTCCACCAGACGAAGCCTTACGGCTCTGTCGTGCATCTGTGGGTCCATGCTCGGATTTGGTATCCGTAGTGCTTCGCTCGCCGAGCTTCCGAGCGTCTACGGGTTGATGTTCGGGCCGTCCCGGGTTGTCAGTCGACACCAGGTGGCGGGCCTTCACGAAAATCTGTCCGGCGAGTCGTTCCCCGACAGTTAGATCGACACCTTCAACCCGGACCACCACGGGCCCGTCGAACGGGTGCTTTTCTATGACTTCGACCAGGGCCCCGGGTCGGATTCCGAGCGTGTCGAGGAACTCGACAATCTCGGGGGTGGTCGCCCCAGACAGCGCGATAACCCCGGAATCGCCGGGCTCGAGTTCGTCGAGAGAAGGGACCTGCTGGATGCGGTCGGTCTCGGGTCCGGGGATCGGGAACCCGTGTGGGCAGGTCGTCGGACGACCGAGTTTTTCAAAGAGCCGATCTTCGATTTCCTGCGGAAGTTCGTGCTCGAAGGCACCGGCGAGCTGATCGGCTTCGTTCCAGGCGTAACCGAGTAAGTCTGACAGGAACCGCTCCACGATCCGATGGCGGCGAATCGCCGCGATGGCGAGCCGCCGCCCGTTTCTTGTCAATTCCACGCCCTTGTAGGGGCGATGATCGACCAGGTCACGCTCGGCCAGTCGTTTGACCGTGGCGGTGACCGTGCCCGGGGAGATGCTGAGGTGCTCGGCAAGCGCGCCCGTATGGGCGTCGGAGCCACCTTTCGTGAGGCGGTACACCGCTTTCAACATTTCGCGGTCGGGCTTGGAGATATAAAGATCCATGACGATGAGCCACAAAATCTAGATTTTTCCTACCCAAAACTTCAAATCGAGACTGGCACCCGATTCACCCCAAACATCACTTTGGGTGGCCGTCTTGTCGCTATGGTGACCAACGGTGAGCTGTCAGGAGTGGCGGGCGCTGTATGACATCGTCTGACCGACGCCGAGGCTCTCCAGCAGCATGTGAACGTCGTTGCGCAACCAGTCGCTGGCAACCGCGGCAGGCATGGCCTTGGCGACGAACCAGCCCTGCACCTTGTCGACTCCGAGCTCCCGGACCATTTGCCAATGCTCGCTCGTTTCAACCCCTTCGACCGTAACCTTCTGGTTCAGGTCCTTGCCGAGAGCAATCATCGTGGCCAACAGGCGCCGGGCGGTTGGTTTTTCGAGCGCCTCCAGGAGGAAGCTCCGATCGATCTTCAAATGATGAACCGGCAGGTCAGCGAGATAGGAGAGCGACGTCTGGCCCGCGCCAAAGTCGTCGATGGCGAGTTTGAGCCCTTCGTTCGCCAGGTCTTTCAGATGACGAATAGAGCGTTCGGGGTCTTCCATCACCCGTGATTCCGTGATCTCAAGAGTCAGAGCCGAGGCAGGAAGGTTGAGGTCGCGCAGCAGCGACAACAGCTGTTCTGTCACATCGGTACGCCCGAGGGAGACCGGCGAGATGTTCACCGACACCGTCAGTTCGGCGTTTCCGGGAAAGGTGCGCCAGTTGGCCAGGTTCGTGAGCGCCTGCGACGCAATCTGAACGGTGAGTTCGTGGATGAGATGCGTTTCTTCGGCCAGGGCGATGAATTCGTCCGGGCGGGCGAAAACCCCGGGTGAGGTTTGCCAGCGGGCGAGGGCCTCGAACGCGGTCACGATCCCCGTCCGAATATCGATGACCGGCTGGAAATGCGGGATGATCTGGAAGCCCTCGATGGCCCGCCGAAGTTCCACGGTTCGGGCGAGCGTGTTAGCCCCTACGGTCTGCTTGGTCTGCTGGGGAGAATAGACCCCTTCGGTGAGGGACTTGGCCTGATACATGGCGTTGTCAGCGCTACGCATAAGCACGGTGACCTCGAGCCCGTGGGTTGGGTATTGCACGATGCCGATGGCCGCACCGATTTCCACTTCGTCTGTTCCGACACGGTAAGGCTTCCGAAAGCCTCGAATCAGATTTGAGGCAATAGCCTGTGCATCTGAGATTGAGACATTGGGAAGCGTCACCGTGAACTCGTCGCCGCCGAGTCGCGCTACGAGCAGGTCGCCCGGCACGATTCGCTTGATTCGTTGACCGATTTCCGCCAAGAGAATGTCGCCCGCATCGTGACCGTAGTGTTCGTTCACCACCTTGAAGTGGGTGAGGTTGATGAGGAGCACCGACGTTTCGGTCTTCTGCTCCATATGCATTGTGAGCGCGTTCGTGAACGCCGTCCGGTTCGCCAGGTCGGTCACCGGATCTCGCAACGCATCGTGGACCCGCTCTTCGATCTCGATCTCGAGCGCATCCATCAACCGGTCCTGCTCGAGCCAGAGCGCGAGGTGGCGGGCCAGCGTTTCCAGAATCACGACGTCCGCCGTGGAGAAGTTGTGAAATTCGTCGCTGTGGCTAGAAACGACTAGTAGACCAATCGCTACTCCGTTGGCCAGAAGGGGTGCCGCCATCGCCGTCTTGGCATCGCGCCAAGGTTCATCGACTGACATCCGACGACTCTTGGTTTCCGTCATGATCTCGAGCCATTCCGAAGGAAGGTCCTTCAACGGCAAAGGAGTCCGGGCATCACCTCGCACAACGAGGGCGCTTCCGGGAGCGAGGTTTCGCACATTCAACAAGACAACCTCGCTCTCTCCACCACGCGCCGTCTGAGCAGCATGATCGAGGATCCGGGAAAATTCGGTCGCGTCCCTCGACTGCGAAAGAAGATCCGAGAAATGAAAGAGGTTCGCCGATTCTTCAGCCCGTGTGGACAACTTCGCGTACTGCCGCAGCGGATGGGCCAAGGCGACCATAAGCACTATGAAGAGAACGCCGCCTACAACATTTGAAGCAAGAATCGCGAAGACCAAGACGGAGATGGAGAACAAGACAAACGACAGTTCGTACAGTCGGTAGTCCGTCTTGACTACCTTCCAAAGTGGGAGACGGGCACCGACGTTCGACTGGAAGACCGTCCACACGGCAGGGCTGATTAACAGGACCATCACGAAGCCTGCCCCTAAAACCAGAAGATCCCGATCGGCGAGGGCACTGCTGAAGCCAAGTCTTGTTATCACAGAGCAAAAGACGGTGACCTCCAACGCCCCTTGTGCGAAGTTGATCAAAACCAACCACGGCAACCCTTTACGTTTCGATGGAGATAACCGCGCGTACGAACCAGCTCCCTGCGCCAGAGCACGAACCGCCACATGAACTGCCGGCGGTAGCAGCAACGCTCCGGCGACCAAGAGCATCTCCGCGATTGTTACGGAATGAGAAACACGACCGAATCGAAAAGTTACTGCCGTGGACTCAGCGAGAAAGTAGACGCTTGCCATCAGGCATGCCAGAGTAACGACCCTGAAAACTGAGCCCTTGGACTCGGTTCCAACCGGAGGCACAAGCACCCACGCGGCCAAGAGCGCGGAACAGGTGAAAGCTGCCGTGAGCCGGAGTCTCGCCATCAGAGGGATTTCGTTCAACGCTTCACTCAAAGTGACCACCAAGTTGATCGGATCTGGACAGTAGAGAAGAGTCAATATCAGGCAGTCGGATGCCCACGTCATCGATGTCGGCGATGACGTTCCCTGCCCGCCACACACGAGTACGGAGGTCATCATGCGTGGATCGTTCGGCTGATTGCGACGTTTGCTTCATTTTTGATAGGACCACCCCACTTTGGGGTGGTCCTTTTTGTTTCGGCGGCGCCTTTAGGAAACTGAAGTCATTCTTTCGGAAGCGAATCCCGGTTCAGTGTGTAAAGACGATAAGCATTAGAGGGCCGAACGTTTTCGGTTCACCTGATCATGTGATTGCGTGAACTAAAGTTAACAACATGCTCAAAGTCGGCCGCTCTTTCCAGCGGCTGTGGCTGGCTACGGCGGTGTCCGCCATTGGCGACGGAATGTTGATCAGCGGTTTCCAACTTTTGGCTGAGCGGAAAACTACAAACGAGTTCCAGATTGCGTCAGTCTTCGCGATAGGCAGAATCCCCTGGGCTGCCGCTCTTCTCTTCGGCGCGTGGGCCGACAGAAGAAACGCTCGGTCCGTTTTGATTGGGGCAGATATGTTTCGGTCGCTGCTTCTCAGTTGTCTCGGGGTCCTGCTGCTCGTCCACGCCGAAGCCGTCTCACTGCTGCTGCTGATGGTGGCAATCTTCTGCCTGAATGCCGCAAGTGTCTGCTTTTTCTGCGGCATGCAAAGAGCCTTTCCAATGATCGTGCAGGATCGCGACCTGGAGCGAGCCAGCGGATATCAGGAGGTCGCGCTGACCGGCGGCGAGATGCTTCTGGGCCCATCCCTCGGCGGCATACTTTTTCTCGCAGGGAAAGGTCCCGTAATTGGCGACGCGTTGAGCTTCGCCGGATCTGCTGCGTTGTTGACGACTCTTCCGTCGATGCCCCCGTCCGGTGGGCCCACCGGAGCTTGGCATGACATCAAGGCTGGCGGGGCCCACTTTCGTTCGTCACCGGTAATCCGCTCACTGACTTCGGCAATATCCGTTGCCGCGTTCCTTCAGGCTTACACACTTTCGACACTTGTGATCATGGGCAAGATCACATTCGGTTTAAGCGATGCCGCATTTGGCCTCTTTCTCACAACCATCGCTCTCGGAAGCATTGTGGGTGGGTTTGTCGCCCCACGAACAATCGACTTGCTCGGAGGATCGACAATCCCCGCAATCATGGTGATTCTCGGTCTGTGCTATCTCGCTTGTATCGGAGTGCGGTCAGCGACCTTTGTGGCATTGGCGCTGGCAGTTGAAGGTGTGGGGATAGTTGTGGCCAACGTGTACAACGGTGTCGCTAGAACACGGCTCACCCCACCGGAGCTTCGAGGTCGTGTTGTCGGCCTGAGTCGGGCATTCATTTATGGGGCTCAAGTGCCCGGGGCCCTCACGGCCGGAGTGATCGCGCGGCAACTCGGAACCGACTGGGTGTTTGGTATCGCCGGAACGGCTTTCGTGGTCCTCGGTTTGGCGATCGCGCGTCCGCTACGGAGGACGCTGAGGGAGAATCCCGGCTGGCAGGCTGGTAGTCAGCCGGAGGTTAACGCTCAGGCCGAGGTCGACTGACCGAAAAGACGGTCACCGGCGTCGCCGAGGCCGGGGACGATGAAGGCACGGTCGTTCAGGCCCGGATCAAGCGCAGCGGTGACGATCCGGACAGTAGGGCATGCCGCCTCGACCCGCTTCACGCCCTCGGGGGCCGAAATAACCGAAACGGCGGTTACGTTCTCCGCTCCACGGTTGAGCAGCAGTTGACAGGTGAACGCGAGGGAACCGCCGGTGGCGAGCATCGGGTCGAGTACGAACACGTCGCGTCCGGCCAGGTTCGCCGGGAGCTTCTGCGCGTACTGCTCGGGTTCGAAGGTCTCTTCGTTGCGACGGAGACCGATCATGCCAACTTCGGCCTCGGGAAGCACCGAGAGGAAACCATCGAGCAGACCGAGGCCCGCCCGCAGAATCGGCACCAGCAGCGGACCGGGCGCTGCGAGTCGCACACCCGGAGAATCGAGCCCGGTTGGCGTGCGCACGGTCACCGCGTCGACATGCATCGACCGCGTGGCCTCGTAGGCGAGGAGCGCGGCAATTTCTGCTACCGCCCGACGAAAGACCGGCGACGGGGTGTTCACGTCGCGCAGCACGGTGATGCGATGAGCGACGAGCGGATGATCAACGACAAGCAGGGCCATGACCTTGCACGCTAGTGCTAGTGCCGTGGTCACCGGCCAGCGGCTCGGAACCAGCCCCTCACGTCAACCGGTCGACTCCCGTTGGGCGGTTAGGTTCGTCCCTCACGCCCAACCCCGTGTCTCAAGTGCCACAACTTGGGCTACCTGGTCGGTAGGTTCCGCCGGTTTCTGCTGAGTTGGGTTCTTCGCACCTAGCGGTCGGGTCTTGCGCTTTCACTCAGCGAACCCACCTTGACTCAGATGAAGTACCGGATCTCGCCATCGCTGGCCGCCATGACGGCGTAGACGGCGGCATGCAGCGTCGCGTGGAGCTCCTGGAACCGACTGGCTTCGAGATCTTCATCGTCGACCTCAGGCGAAATCGACGGCCCGTCATCGGGGAGCGGTAAGTCGGCTTCGATCGATTCGAAGGCCGCATCCCAGTCGGTCGATGCGGCGGCGACGTTCAGTCGCATGTTCGGGGCCTGCACCAGGGCCCGGTCGAGATCCTGCACGATCGTGATCACAACGTCGGTCGTTGTGCGAACGCCCGGAGTCGAAAGCAAGTTGAGCGCCTGCAGCTTTCGCATGGCCATAGCCATGACAAGCATGGGATCGCCGAGTTCGGTCACGGCCGAGTCGATCGATTCCAGATTGAGCGAGATCGTCTTCGGCACACCGAACCACCGGCGAAGCGTGTCGAAGAGTTCTGTGGTGACACCGTCGAGGGCGAGAAGCTCGTCGGGTTTCGGGAGAACTTCAGCACCATCGGAATCCATGGCGTTGATTGTGACCGAAATCGCGGTGGAAGCGGGAATGACGGCTCTTATGGCGATGAGTCTCAAGCATGACCTTGCCCGACCTTCCCTAGCGACAGTGGTAGCGGCAGTGGTAGCGGCAGCCGAATTCCGGTTCCGGTCCCCAACCTTTGTCACAGCCCACCGGTAAGGTCGACCGCGTGCGTACTTCCGTCGGGCAGCGATCGTTCACGTCGTTGTTGGAGACGCTCGCGACCAACGGCGAACTCGCACACGTCGAGCGGATTGCTCCGCGACCGGCACGAACCAGTGCCGTTGATGGGAAACTCGCATCAGTCGTCGAGGCGCATTTCCCCTCAGTGACCGGTGGGCTCTGGTCGCATCAGGCCTCCGCGATCCAAGCCATCAATGATCACAACTCCGTCGTCGTCGCCACGGGTACCGCCTCCGGCAAATCGCTGTGCTACCAAATTCCTCTCGCCTCGGCCGCCCTTCATTCGAAAGGGCAGGCCACATCACTTCTGCTGTTCCCGACCAAGGCTCTCGCCCAGGATCAACTCCGATCGTTGGGATCGCTGGGAATCAAAGGCCTCACCCCGGTGACCTACGACGGCGACACCAGTCCCGATGCCCGTCAATGGGCCCGCCGACACGCAACGACGGTGCTCACGAACCCCGAAATGCCGCACACCGGGATCCTTCCCTATCACGGCCGCTGGGCGAACTTCCTGAAGCGTCTCCGGTTCGTGGTGATCGATGAACTGCATGTCTACCGGGGCATCTTCGGCTCGCACCTGGCGCAGATCATACGGCGACTATCTCGTATGTGTACATATTATGATAGCGAGCCCACGTTCATCTTCGCGAGTGCCACGATCGGTGAGCCCGAGGCGCTGGCATCGGAGTTATGCGGCCGGGCCGTCACCCGAATCAGCAACGACGGTTCACCGCTCGGCGAGCGTCATGTCGCCGTGTGGAACCCACCACCCGGACCTGATGGTGTGCCGGTTTCGGGCAATTCGGCCTCGGCCACCCTTCTGGCGGCCCTGGTCAACGATGGACACCGCGCCATCGCGTTCTGCCGCAGCCGTCGAGGAGCCGAGTTGGTCGCTTCGCGGGCCAAGCATCTCGTCGACGACGAGATGTTTGACACCATCCAGCCGTACCGCGGTGGCTTTCTGACGGAAGAACGACGCGAGATCGAACGTAAGCTGTTCAACGGGACCTTGCGCGGTGTAGCCGCCACCAATGCCCTGGAGCTTGGTGTCGACATCGGCGGTCTCGACGCGTGCATCTGCAACGGATTCCCCGGCACCATCGCCTCGTTTCGTCAGCAGATCGGCCGCGCCGGCCGGTCGGCCCAGTCGAGCCTCGCAGTACTGGTCGCCGGCGACGACGCGCTCGACCAGTGGTACGCGCAGAACCCGCTCGAGTTGTTCCGACGCTCGCCCGAGCCCGTGGTAATCAACGTCGCCAACCCGTTCGTCCTGGTTCCACACCTGGCATGCGCTGCGCACGAGTTGCCGCTGCGACCCGAGGAGGCCGACGGCTGGGAGCGCTCCTTGCGCCCGGGTTCACCCGCCGAAACGGTCAGCGAACCGGTCAGCGAACCGATACGCGAACCGGCCAGCGGACCCCGCATGGATCTGACGCTTCCCGACTCCGTGGCGGCGAGGCTCGGCACCGACGACGTGAGTGAGGCGTTCAACGACGGCGTGCGGGCGCTCGTCCACAACGATCAGCTCGTCATCGTGAACGGTCGAGCAGTTTATGCGGGTCGGGGATCACCTTCGATTCGGGTCTCGTTGCGCAGCGGTGGAGGCAGCGAGTTCCGCATCGTCGACCAGAACGCCCGACTCATTGGTACCGTCGACGGATCCCGGGTGTTTCCCACGCTGCACGCGGGCGCGCTCTACCTCCATCAAGGCCAGCAATACCGGGTGGCGCGGCTCGACACGGATGATCGCGCGGCGTGGGTTGAAGCGGTGAACCTCGACGAATACACCCAGTCACGTTCCACTACCGACGTGAATTTTGTAGGTGTACATACAACTGCGAACGTCGGGCCGTTGACCCTTCGGTTGGGCTCCGTCGAGATTCACGAGCAGGTCATCGGGTACCAACGGAAGAAGATTAGTACCGGCGCCGTCATCAGCAACGAGAAGCTCGACCTTCCTCCATCAACGCTCGTGACACGGGCCTTCTGGTACACCGTCCCGGAGGATTCGCTGGTCCAGGCCGGGCTCGACGGCGCTCTCGGCGCTCGAACCCCTGGCACCCTCCACGCGGTCGAACACACAGCGATCGCCATGCTGCCGTTGTTCGCCATCTGCGATCGGTGGGACGTCGGCGGAGTATCGACTGCGATCCATCCGCAAACCGGCGATGCGACGATTGTTATCTACGACGGGTATCCCGGTGGGGCAGGGATCGCCGAACTTGGATACGCCGCCGGGCGCCACCACCTTGTTGCGACGCTCGAAGCGTTGAAACGTTGTGCCTGCTCAAACGGTTGCCCGTCGTGCGTGCAGTCGCCCAAGTGCGGCAACGGCAACGAACCGCTCGACAAACAGGGCGCCATCGCGCTGCTTCGTGCCACCATCTAATCGGCCCACCGTGGCAAAGCCCCGGTCACAGGAGCGCGCCGACTCCCAGCCCGCCGGTCGACCCGAACCTCGTCCGGCCTACGCAGCGTCTGACGTTCATCGGAACTGACGGAAGCAGATACGGATATCGGCCACGAAAAGCTCAGGCTGTTCGAACGCTGCGAAGTGTCCACCCTTGGTCTGCTCAGCCCAGTGCACGATGTTTGGAAAGCTGTCGCCCATCCATTCACGCACGGGAGGCACGATCTCTTTGGGGTACACGGCGACACCGACCGGCACGTTGACAATCGCCGGACGCGCTTTACCGAAGCTCTCCCAGTAGAGCCGCGCCGAGCTTGTCGCACTGTTGGTCGCCCAGTACAGCATCACATTGTCGAGCAGTTCGTCGCGGTTCAGCACATTCTCGGGATGCCCGTCGCAGTCCGTCCATGCGTAGAACTTCTCCAAGATCCACGCGGCCTGACCCGAGGGTGAGTCGGCAAGTGCGTAGCCGAGGGTTTGTGGCCTGGTCGACTGCTGTTTGGAGTATCCCGAATCCCAGTCCCGGTAGAACTCGAGTCCTTTCATGGCCCGCAGGACTTCCGTCGTTGGTTCGGCGCCGGGACGGCTACGTGAGCCCATCGCCAAGGTGATGTGGATGGCATCGCAGTGTGTCGGATCACATGCACCGATCGCTGCGGTAACAGCGGAACCCCAGTCACCGCCTTGGGCAAAGTAGTGGTCGTAGTCCAGGCGGGCCATCAGGGTGGACCATGCCCGGGCGATGCGTTCGACGTCCCAACCCGTCGTCGTCGGTTTGCCCGAAAACCCGAACCCGGGCAGGCTCGGGCAGACAACGTGAAAAGCATCAGCCGCATCGCCACCAAAGGCCGTCGGATTCGTAAGTGGTTCGATGACCTTGTGGAACTCAACGATCGAACCCGGCCAGCCGTGGGTGATGATGAGCGGGCGAGCTCCGGCGTGCGGTGAACGCTGGTGGATGAAGTGCACGTCGAGCCCGTCGATGTTGGTGATGAACTGATCGAACCGGTTGAGCTTGACCTCGCGGTCCCGCCAGTTGTATCCGGTGGACCAGTATGTACACATATCTTTAATCCATGAGAGTGGAGCGCCCTGGCTCCAGTCGCCTACGAGTTCGCTCTCGGGCCACCTGGTTAGAGCCAGACGACGTTGCAGATCATCGAGTACCTCGTCGGAAACGCTGATGCGAAATGGAACGATTGCGGCATCGGTGGACATCCCGTGAGACTACGGGGTGTTCTCGTTCACCGCCAACGCCGACACCGGTCGCTCCGCTTCACCAGACGCCGGGTCACCCGGCCGACGCGGCAGATGCCGCCGCTTCCGCACCGGGTGCGGCCCGTTCGGTCGACTGGTACACCACGGCGGCCAGGACAACGGCTCCACCGATAAGAGTGGCAAGGCCCGGGTTTTCCCTATAGAAGAGCCACACCCACACCGGACCAAGCACCACTTCCAACAGCGTGAGGAGCGCAGTCTCCGAGGCGGCAATGAGACGGGCCCCAATCACAAAACACAACTGACCGAGACCCATCTGGAAGACGCCGAGGATCACCAGACGGACGAGGTCGCCGCGACCGATCGATGACGGACTTGCAAAGGGCAGGGCCACCGCAAAGACAATGAGCTGAGAAAGCGCCGAACCTGGCGCTAATGAGACATGACGCGCGTAGCGGGTGAGCACAATCGACACGGCAAACAGAAACGACATGATCCCGGCGAAAACAAGTCCACGGACCGACCCGAGGTGCGGGCCGCCGACCATCACGCCGACACCGCCCACCGCCAGGAACATGGCGGACCAGGTTCGCCGAGTGGCCTTTTCTCCGAGGAAGAATCGGGAGAGCACGACAGCGACAAGCGGAGCAAGCGCCTGGATGAACAGCACGCTTGCGACACTCGCATTGTTAAGCGCAATTATGAAACTGGCCGAGGCGCCCGCCAGGCACAGCGCCATGGCAAGACCCGTTCGACCGATCGCACGCGTTGCGGCGATCGGAGACTGACCGTCGCGGCGCGATTCGTAGCCGACCACACCGGCCAGTGCGAGAAAGGCAAAGAACGCGCGACCCGATGCTTGGGTCGGCGTGTCGATCTTCAGCCCGCGCTGCATCGCCCCGGCAATGGACCAGGCTACGGCAGCCGACACGATATAGAGTTGGCCGCGTCGGCGCATGTCGGTGGACGGGTTCACGGCGGGCCACGGTAGTGCGGATATCGGCCATCGGTTGACCAGACTGAGCTGACGGGTCAACCCGAAGTCTCGACCCGCATTGCCACGAAGGACGAAACTTCGAGTCTCGGAACCAGTTGTCCAATGACCGGGAGCCGGGACCGCTCGGCCAGACGAACCGTGGCTTCGGCGACACCGGCATTCACCGAGACAACAACGCTGAAGCCGGCCTGACCCTCCAGCCCACTCCGCGTCGCTGCTGCGCGACGCGCCTCGTCGTTTGAGCCGCCGACCGCCGCAACACGTGCCGCCTCACGTGCCGCGTGGGTGACCAGAACCTGGTCACGTGCGAGCAGAACCGATTCCACTCCAAGCCACATCACCAGGACGAGAACCGGAAGAACCAGGGCAAACTCGACGGTGGCCTGCGCCGACTCTCGGGTCGTGTGCCTACTGCGCCTTTCCACGTATCAGCGACAGAACATGATCGAACAGATCGCCGAGAAGCTGGGTTTTCGTGGCCCAACCGATCAGTAGCGTGGCAACGAGCGCTGCGCCCAACAGGACAAGCGCGTACTCAACCGACGCTTGACCGGTTTCAACCACCGGCCGCCGTCGGGGCCGACGGGAGGCAGGCGATCTGCGTGAGGGGGTAGGGAACGAGGTGTACATGGTTTCTCCGATCACCAGCTGAGCGATGACAGACCGCCCCCAAGCAGGGGAACGACGGTAAGCAGGGCAAACGCCGGAAGGATGCAGACAACAAGGGGGAAGATGAGAAGAACCGGTAGCCGGCGTGACCGGAGTTCGGCGTCACGATGTCGCGCAAGCCGGGCTTCCACCGAGAGCGCTTCGAGGGTCGCCGCCAGTGGCAGACCGTACCGTTCGCTACCTAGAAGCGCCGAACACAGCGGGCGAATCGGGGATCCCACTCGGTCCTGGAGTTCAGCCAGGGCCTCCGCGGTGGACCCCCCCTCCTTGAGCGACATGGCCGTGCGTTGCAGCATGTCACCGATGGATCCACCGACATGGTCCGCTATGAGGAGCAGGCTGAGGTGGGTCGTGCACCCGCTTCCGAGCGCAAGTCGGACCAACTCCACCAGGTCGGGGACCGCCGCCGCCCACTCCCGACGACGACGTCGTTCTTCCTTCCGGGGAACTGCGACCGCATGAGCCACCGTAAGAACCGCAAGACCCAATCCCAACGTGGGAACGAACAACGCCGCCACCGCAACCGGAGCAATTTGCCACACGGGGATCGCGAGCCTTCGGGACCCGAGCGGGACCTCCATCGTTCGGACACGCCGAGTCGTCGGCAGTTCCCCCGCCCGGGTGTCAGGTCGGGGGAATCCGGCAACAACGACACGGCGTAACGACAGAGCAAACACGAAGAGGGGCGCGGCAAACACGAAGAGGGGCGCGCTCAACCCGAGCACTTTTGGATCAGGCATCGCCGTGCTCGCCACCGTCGCCACGCTCGTCATGCTCGTCATGCTCGTCATGCTCGTCATGCTCGTCATGCTCGTCATGCTCGTCATGCTCGCCACGCTCGCCACGCTCGCCACGGTCGTCATCGAACCACCTGCTGCACCATTCGTTTCATCCACAGCGCACCGATCGCGTCGAGAGCTATACCGGTCGCCCCGACCACCCGACCCAGAGGGTCCTCCAACAGAAAGGCGGAGGACCGATGATCGCTCATCACGACCAGGATGCAGAAGACAACCGGGGCACCACACAACACACCAGCGGAATACAGTGCCTGCGTGGCCTGCACCCGAACAATCGCTTCCGTTGTGTTGCGTTCCCGTAGCGCCTCGGCGACGGCGTCGACCGATCGCCCGTCGATTCCACCCACGGCACTTCCCACTGCCATCGCCGTCGCGAGGAAACGGATCGAGTTGTCGTTGCGCTTGTCGGCCCAGGCGCCAACAGCGTCGTTGGCAGACGCGCCGGCGGCCAAAAGCGTCGCCGCCGGTCGGAACGCATGCGGAAAGGGCACGGCCGTGGCACGGGCTCCGTCGATGAGCGCTTGAGTCGGGGACAAACCACCTCGAAGGCCCCGCGCGAGTTCCTCGACGAACTCCGGAAGGACACTTCGGAATTGCTGCGCGTCGCGTCGCATATGCATGCGGTGACGGATCGTTGGCAGGCCGATTCCACACGCCGCTGCGCTTCCGATGATGGCCGGCCACGACCGGGTTAGCAAGCCCACCGATGCACCAGTCGCTATTGCAAGACCCAACGAGGCACCAGCACCGGCTTGACCTGGGAGCAGATCACGCGCACTACCCGCAGAGTGACGACCGACGGGCCGAGCCAGCAGGACCCGCCTACAACTAAGTGCACATAAGAGGGGTGTCACCATGGTGATCCAGGCGCGGTTCACCGCGAACCTCCGGCAACCAGGACGGCCCCAATATTGACCGGTTGGGCACGGATACCCTCGGCGTCGCCGACGACCTGCGCCACCTCGACGATGACCCGCTCACCCTGACGCCGCTCGACATGCACCACCAGATCAACCGACCTGGCGACCTGCCGCTCGATCGCATCGACCGGCAGACCAACACCGGCCAGCAGAGTCATCGAGACGACCCGGTTGAGGGCGTCGGTCGCTGAGTTCGCATGCAGGGTGCAGAGAGATCCTTCATGCCCGGTGCTCATTGCTTGAAGCATGTCGAATGCTTCCGCTCCTCGGACTTCACCGACAACGATCCGATCAGGACGCATTCGAAGCGCGTTGCGGACCAGCGTTCGCACCGTCACCTCTCCACGCCCTTCCACCGTCGGGAGGCGCGCTTCAAGCCGAACAATGTTCGAACTCGCCAGGCGAAGCTCCGCGGTTTCCTCAATGGTAATGATTCGCTCATTGGGACCGATGAAGCTGCTCAACGCGCCGAGGAGCGTCGTCTTGCCTGAACCGGTGGCACCAGAAATGAGGATCGTGCGGCGTCGTTGCACCGCATCTTGAAGAAAAGCCGCGGTCGAAGGACCGGTGAATTCCCGGAGCGGCACGGCAACCTTCGAGAACTTACGAATAGTGAAGCTGGGTCCGTCGACGCACAGGGGTGGGATCACGGCGTGGATGCGGGAACCATCAGTGAGTCGGGCATCGACGTACGGGGCGTTGCGATCGATACGGAGACCGAGCGGACCAATGATGCGTTGGATGCAGCGCTCGATCTGCTCAGCGCTGATCCGGCAGTCCACGCGCTGCATCACACCCCGTGATTCGATCCATACGTCGTCGGGTTGGTTCACCATGATCTCCGTGACCATTGGGTCCGCAAGGTAAGACTCGAGCGGACCCAGACCGGCAATCTCGGCGACGATCACTTCAACGAGGGTCTCCGTCTCGCCCGCACCGAGCAACGGTTCGCTGTCGTTGACCATGGCACGTACTCGTCGGGCCACCTCGAGCCGGGACACGACCGTGACGTCGGATCCGTCGCGTCGCTCGGCCAGGTACCTGGCGCGGACCCGTTCAATGAGTGCCAAGTGTGAGCCGCCTCGCCCTGACATCACGGGTTGCCTGCTACACGCCGACATGACGGTACGCCCGGATCAAGGGTCTCGGCAGGCGGCTTCCAAGAAGACCGGCGTCGACCGTTCGGGCGATACGCGCATCGACCAACACGGTCGCCACTATGGGAACGCCCAGCGCGGCCGAAACATCTGCCCCTGTGATCGAGCGATCGTCTTCGCGGACCAGGATCACCCCGGTCGGGCGCACCGGGAACTCGATCGCCCTCCGAACAGCGAGATAGCAGGGGCGGATGACCAGCAGCGATGTGGCCGCCGACTCAAGCAGAGTCCGGCGTCCGGAGCGATGTGGTGCCGAAAGCGTGCCGAGATCCACCACGACCGCTTGCTCGCAGCGATCGAGGTATCCAGCCAACTCACGCCACCGCGTCGGCGTCGGTATTGAGCTTGGAACATCCCCAGCCGGAAGGACCCGGAGATTGTGCCCGGCATCGATCGTCAGTAGATCGAGCGCGTCGGACGAGACGTCGTCGGCCGAGCCCAACCATGTGCGCACCCCCCGGGTCTTCACCTCCTCCTGCCCCAAGACGACGAGAGCGTCGCCTGCGGTATCAACGAGCAGGGCACCCGACCCGTGGCGATCTGCGAGAACCCGAGCAAGTGATGTCGCGGTGACGGTTGTACCGCTTCCGCCTTTAACCGACCAACAGACGATGGTCATAGGACCACTCCCATGGGACACGCCGCACGGAAACGTCGTCGAAGACGGCTGCTGCGGGCACACGAAACTCAGCCGAAGATTCATTGAACGCACAACCTGGTGGTGTTCAGTCGACAGCTGATGGACGGGAGGGAAGGTCGTCAACCATGACAGATCGTCACCCCGGCGAAGGGGAGGAAGGCGCGCGCTCCAGCGCTCTCGCCAGCGAGGTCGGAACCCAAACCGGAACTAGCGTCAGCCCCATGACTCGCGACTGGCAGGAGTGGCACCGCGCGTACGACGATCCGACCAGTTCACTGTCGCAGCGCCTTCGGGTCGTGACCGCGATGGTGCGCACCCACCTCGACGAAGCCCCGGCCGGGCCGATACGGGTACTGTCTCTGTGTGCTGGCGAAGGACGCGATATCGCCGACGCGTCACGCGGCCACCACCGAGCGGGCGACCTCTCCGGCCTTCTCCTCGAACACGACCCAGCGCTTGCTGAGCGGGCCACCGCGAACGTCCGATCGGCTGCAGATGGACTGCAGGTCCGCCGCACCGACGCCGGCAACACCGAGAATTTCTGTGACATGGAGCCCGTCGATCTGCTGCTACTCGTTGGCATCTTCGGAAACATCTCCGACGACGACGTGCGCGAGACCATCACTGCAGTTCCCGCCATGTGCCGATCCGGAGCAACGATCCTCTGGACCCGACACCGCCGCGAGCCGGACCTCACCCCGCTGATTCGCGAGTGGTTCGACGCAGTTGGATGCCGTTCGAGAGCCTTCGTGTCCGAAGTGCCCGGACGTTTCACCGTGGGAGCCGAAATACTTGCCACCCCGGGCGATGCCTCTGTGATACCCCCGGTATTGTTCACCTTCCGCGACGACCTGTGGTGAGAGCATCGACAAACTGCCGAAGCGCCTCTCCGTCGGGTCGAGATCGCCGCATCGGCATGGTGCCGAAAATCATTCACTCGAAGGAGAACAATATGGCACAGGGTTCAATGTCGCGCGAGGAGCGGGAAGCCTTCCTGGCCGATGTACACGTCGGGATACTCGCAATCGAGCGACCCGGGCGCGGCCCGCTCGCCTTGCCGATCTGGTACCGCTACGTCGACGGCGTCGTGGAGATCGGTATGGATGGCGAATCACAAAAGGCCAAGCTGCTGCAGGCATCCGGTCGGGCGACCCTCACCGTCCAGACCGAAACGCCGCCCTACAAGTACGTTTGCGTGGAGGGACCGGTCACGATCCTCAACGAGCGGCGAGACGACTTCGAGATGGCGAGCCGCTATCTCGGCACGAAGCTCGGGCGCTGGTACGCCGACACCAACCCGAGCACGTCGTCGTCGGTTGTGGCTCAACTCGTTCCGGAGTCGTGGTCGACGATGGACTTCGCGAAACTCACGGGTTGACGGGGCGACCGATTTGATGCAGCGGCCATAGCGTCGGGAGTTCAGGATCGGGGAACGTAGGTTGACATGTCCATCAACGGGTAGCGCCGCCCGACGTCTCGGATCGTCTGGGCGTCCCAATAGGGATGTCCGGGCCGCCGAAATCCGAAACGGGAATCGCGTTCCTCCGCAACGAACGCGACGTCGCCCTAGTACTTGAGCGGGACCACGGCGGTGGGGGCGTCGTCAACAGTCACATCGGACAGCGGGATGAACGTCCTCAGTGGACAGTACAGACCATCGACTCTCGGCACCACGAGCGAGTGGTTGCCGAAATCACGATGGTGCTTCTGGTCGTAATCGATCGCCCCGAATACTTCGCCCACACTTCAACCTTGTAGAACTCCAGGTCCGTGGTTCCGAAGTAGCGCTCGGCGGCATCGAGTAGATCAGGGTGGTACACGAGGCGGTTGATGTCTCAGGACGCGACGGGAAAGTTGCGGAGCCCGGCAAATTGACTCGACGCAAACGAACAATGCTTCTCCGGCTCGGCACGGTACTCATCGGGATGCGGAAACACGTTCCACAGACCGACCTGCGCTGCTGCCACTTCGTCGGGGCCGAGAAACCCCGGAACAATCACGAAACCCTTGGTCTCCAACTCCTGCAACGCTTCATCGCTCACCCACATGTGCCCATCCTGCTACTTCTCAATGACCTCACGGACCGTCGCGACTAAGCGATCCCAAGTCTTTCGGCTGCCCGGTTAGCCGCGGCCGGACCGGCCAGCTGACGCATGAGGAGCAGGCCGTCGATGACGGCCAACGCCGCTTCCGCTTCGCTGCGGCGCTGCTTTGGCGTTCCCGTCAGGAAGGCCATGATCCAATCAATCCATGCCTCGATCAACTTGGGCACCAGCGTGTCGTACGGAGCTCGCCTTGCCGCAGCCAGACCGTTCGCTTCGAAGAACAACGCAAAGATCGGATCGGCCTCAGCGCGGGCGAGAACCGGCCACGCCGTTCGTGCCAGTTCCACGTGGTCGACTGCCGGCTTCGTGAAGGCTCCCCCCAGCGTGTGTTGCAGCTTCAAACCCATCGAAACGATGACCTCTCCGATGAGATCACCCTTGGAAGGAAAGTAGTAGACGATCGTCCGGTCGTTGATCCCAAGCCGTTTGGCCAGCCGACCGAAGGTCAGCTGGCTGAGTCCCTCCTCGAGCGCGGCGGTGAGCGCTCCTTCGAGAATTTCTGCTTTGGTGTGTCTGGGGCCCATCTTGCTCTTGACTGTAGTGACCACTACGAATAGAGTTTGTAGTTGTCGCTACAACATCTTCCGGAACCGGAATGACGCATAACGGTAACCGCCCACCTCGCAAGGAGCCTGCAATGTCCGAAACAGTCGGGGCCGAAAGTGCGTGGCCCGAGCCGAAGCAGGACCGTAGCCACCTCGGGACGATTGAGTATCGAGACATCGGCAAAGGTCCGGTGATCGTCTTTCTCCACCTCATCCTCGCCGAGGCGTCGCACTGGGACAAGATGCCCCCGCTGTTAGCGGATCGATTCCGCTGCATTCTCCCGACTCTACCGATGGGCGCGCACCGCATTCCGGCCGATGACAGCGCCGACCTGTCCGCGGCCGGCCTCGCCAGGGCGGTGGCGGAACTCCTCGATCACCTCGACGTGCATGACGTGACCCTCGTCGGCAACGACAGCGGCGGCGCGATCGCCCAGGTCGTGGCCATGAACCACCCCGAACGACTCGGCCGGGTCGTGCTCACCAATTGCGACATGTACGACGTCTTCCCGCCAAAGATGTTCAGCTACTTCAAACTGCTTCCCTACATCCCCGGGGGGATATCAATCACGGCTCGAGCGCTCAAGATCCGCGCATTCTGGAAGCTTCCGTTCGTGTTCCGGCTTCTCACAAACAGCGTCGACGGCGTGAAGGTCGACCGCTGGGCGAACGCGATGCTCGCGAACAAACAGGTACGCCGAGATGCTTGCCGGGTAATCAAAGGGTTCGGCCCAGACATAACCAACGGGGCCGCAGCAGCGTTGCGCTCGACGACGCTCCCGTTCCTCGTGGCCTGGGGCGCCGACGACAAGGCGTTCAAACCGGCCCTCGCCCAACGCTTCTGCGCCGAAATCCCAACCGCGAAACTGGTCATGATCGAGAACTGCAAGACCCTCGTCTGTTGGGACCAACCCGAACAGCTCGCACAACTCATCTCGGACTTCATCCCGGCCTGACCCACCACCCACGACTTGGCCGCCTCGGCAGGCGTCAAGGCCGGTGATTCGGCGAAAGACTCGTTCGTGGCCGCCTTCGCAGTTGCAGCTGCGCGCATGGAGGGGGATGGTCCGTGGCTGTTGCTCGTGATCGCTCCGCTGTTGCCGTTCGCCGGTCGCCGCTGCGTATGGGCCTGCTTTGGATCCGACCTACGAGACCTGAGTGGCCGCGCCGATGAGTGGCCTTCGATCGGTGGGACCGCGACCTGGGGTATCGGGACCATCACCCACTTGGCACGGGGTCGCGGTCGATGGAACGGAGCTCAGAGTCGCACTACCGTTCGGTGATGGACGAAGGCGATGTGGCATTGCGGAACCTGACGTACGGGCTGTTCGTCGAATTGGGCCGCGCGCCGACGGTCGACGACGTCGCGGCGGCTACTGGCGCGAGTCCTGATGCCGTGTGGGCTGGTTGGCAGCGGCTGGACGATGATCATGCGTTGGTACTGCAGTCGCACGCTCGCGAGCTCCGAATGGCCAACCCTTTCTCGGCAGTGCCGACCGCCTATCGGGTGTTCGCCGACGAACGTTGGTGGTATGCGAACTGTGCGTGGGACGCATTTGGCGTCTGCGCTGCGTTGCACGTTGATGGTCGCATCGAAACGTCGTGCGCCGATTGCGGTGAGCCGATCACTGTCCAGTTGCGCGACGCGAAGCCGGACGACGACAGCTTGCTGTTTCACTGCGTCGTCCCGGCAGTTCGATGGTGGGACGACATCGTCTTCACTTGAGGCACGATGAACCTCTTCCGGTCGGAGGAGCACATCGATTGCTGGCTCGGCACCAGAGTCCCTGGGACGACGATCCCCGTCACCAAGCTCTGCGAACTGGCGCACGCCTGGTGGGGCAACCGGATCGATCCGAACTGGCAGCCGCGCACACGCGAGCAGAACCAGGCGATCCTGAATGGTCTCGGGCTCACGGCTGCGTTCTGGAACCTGTCCGAAGTGAAGCCCGATAGCTGAGGACACTCTGCCGACTCACCGAGCTGCTCGGACAGCCTTCGCTGCTGTCGACAGTCGGGTGGTGTCAGGGCAGGACGACGAGTTTGCCGTTGGCGCGCCCGGCTTCCATGTCGGCGTGCGCCACGGCGATGTCATCGAGGCGGTAGGTGCGATGGATCGGCACAATGGCGTCGCCGGCCGCGACCGCGTCGAGGAAGTTCTGCAGGACCTCGGCGGGGAGATCGGTCGCATCTCCGCCGTAGGCGGTGAGGCGGACCCCGCGAGGCAGGTACTCGATCGGGTAGAAGTCGCGCACGGTCCACTGGTTGGAGAGCATCCCGGTGAAGCACACGACCCCGTGGACCCGGGTCGCTCGCAGCGTGTCGGGGAGGGTCGGGGTACCAATCAGTTCGAGTGCGCCGTCGACGCCGTCGGGGAAGAACGTGCGGGCTCGGTCGGCGATGTTGCCGTCGTCGACGAGCACATGGTCAACCCCGATGTGGCGGAGGACGTCGGCCCGGTCGGGGCTGCGGGTCGTGGACAGCACGGTCATGCCGAGGCGTTTGGCGAGCACTGCCGTCGCCATCCCGATTGACGACGTGCCGCCACGTATCAGGATCGACTGACCGGGTCGCGCATCGAGTCCGATCGTGAGCGAGCCATGTGAAGTCTGGAGCATCTCGGGCACCGCGCCGAGCGTCGACCAGTCGAGACTGCTCGTGAACGGCACAACCTGCCGGACAGGGACACAGGTGTATTCCGCGTACCCACCGTCGAATGTGCGGCCCATGCCACCCATCAACGCCGCGACCTGCCGACCGACCGTGTACTCGCCGCCAGGGCACGCGGCGACGGTGCCGGTCGCTTCGATACCCAGCACACGAGGAAACGTGACCCCGTCCGCGAGACCGAGGCGGGTGTGGAGTTCGGAGCGGTTCAGGCCGAACGCCTCGACCTTGATCAACACCTCACCCGCTCGTGGTGTAGGAACGGGGAGTTCGCGGACGTGGAGCGCGTCGGGTGGGCCGGGAGCGTCGAGCACGACAGCTCGCATCGTGGCCGGAATCGTGGCCGGAATCGTCACCATGGTCAGGCGCTCCCTCGTTGCTCGTGGACGCTCGCGCGTAGTCTGTGGACTGTTGCGGCGAAACGTTGCAGCTCGCTCGCTGACAACGGCTCACCGAGTCGAATGCCGACCTCGTCGGTGAACGTGCGCCGCGCCGCGGTGAGCAGTCGTCGCCCCGGCCGGGTCAGCCGGATCGTCGAGGAACGGCCGTCGACGGGGCTCGGGGAACGTTCGCACCAGCCGGCGCTCTCGATCCGGTCGACGAGTTTGCTGGTCCCCCCGATCGTGATCGGCAACGCCTCGGCGTTGTCGATCACCCGACAGCCCGGGGTGGTGTCGATCACTTGCATCGGCTCGAACCACGACAACGCCAGATCGTGGTCGCGGCGCAGACGGGCCTCGACCAGATCCCACAGTTCGGTCTCGAGCCGAATCAGATCACTGAACAACGACCCTAGATCCGGATCGTGCTGGATGCTCCTGACAGATGTCCGTTCCACGGAATACATCCTAGATCATCCGAGTTCCATTCCATGGAAGCTATCCCATTCGACGAAACGGACCGAACATGACGACTGCGCACGCGGACCACTTCCAACGGCTGGACTTGGGGACGAGATGTTGAGACGTACGTTCTCTAACTTCTCAGAAATCGCTGCGGCGCACATAGCGCCAGCCTGCGGGTTCTCTCTGACCTCGGGACCACACGACATCCGCCACCAGATGTGATACATCGAACCCTGGACCGCAACACCGCAGATCACAGGGGCTGCAGCCAGGGTTCGATTGACACGGAGGTGGACGGGAATCGAACCCGCCTAGCGAGGATCGCTCGCTACGCCCGCTTTGAAGGCGGGGGAAGCTTTCAGCGTCGGGCCAGTTCAGAGCCTACGAACTGAGCGCGGTTTCGGTCCCTGCCCCAGCCCTGCCCCGCGTGACGTTCTGGCGGTCCCGTCGTCGAGAGTCGATCAGGACCACGTTCGGAGCAGCGGCGAGAGCCTCACCGAGGAGCGCACCGACCTTCCCCGCTGCGGACTTCCGGGCGGCGGCCGAGCTGCGCGCGTAGACGTTCATCGTGACCGCGGCCGAGCTATGGCCTTGCATCACCGAGACGGTCTTTGCGTTCACGCCGGCGTCGAGAAGCCATGTCGTTGATGTCACCCGGAGCCCGTGGAACACGACGTGCCGAATACCTGCGGTTGCGATTGCCTTCGTCCAGACCGTCGTTCGGAACGTTGAACCTTCCATGATTCGACCCGATGACGAAGGAAACACGATCCCGTCGTCCCCGTCCTGAGCCCAACGCTCCAGATGTGCAGCGAGCAATGGGGCGAGATCGTCAGGGATCGGAAGTTGCCGGGTTCCGGCCTTGGTCTTCGGTGCGCTCACGATCACTTCGCCGTGAAGCCATTACGCCTGCCGTTCGACCCGGATCTCTCCGGCCTCGAGGTCGACATGCTTACGCTGCAGTCCGGCCAGCTCGCTCCAACGGAGCCCGAGCGTCAACGAGGTAGCAACGAGTGCACGCCATTTCTCGGGTGTGGCGACCAGGAGCCGAGCGGCTTCATCTTGACTGAGCGCCCTTCGTTCTGGCCTGTCCTCGGGGCGTACGTCGTCTTCAGCCCGTACCTTCGATGCCGGGTTCCTCACGATGAGCTGAACCTTCTCCGCGTGCGCCAAACAGGTCCGCAGAACCCTGATCGTCTGGTTCGTTCCGCCCGGGTTCAGCGTCTTGAGGAGTTCATCTCGGAAGTTCTCGACGTGCTCGCGGGTGATCCGTGAGAGGGGGATCGATCCGAGCGAGTTCACGGCCCGGTCGATCGCTCGCTTGTAGATCTCCTTCGTCTTCGGTCGAAGCGTCGTCTGGTGACGTTCCCACTCCGGGGCCGCGGTCCACTGCTGGAAGGTCAGCCGGTCCACTCTCGGGTCTTTCCACTCTCCTCGGTCCCGTCCCGCAAGAACCGCGGTCCGGAATGCCTTGGCGTCGTCGAGGCGATGGAAGGTCTTCGAGTGGTTTCGTCCGTCCGGGCCTCGGAGTCGAGCCTCGTAGGTCACGGTGACCCGATCCGCTGTCGCTGTGGTCACCTTTCGCACACCGGGCGTTCTGGTCGCCTCTCGCTTTCGGGTGCTCATGCGGCGTGCGCTTCTGCGAGCATCTCGGCAAGCCGACCGCTTGTAAACCCCCGCCCGCATCGGTCGATCAACACCCACGCCGACTCGGTGGCGGTTTGCGCCAGGTCGAAGTCAGCGTGGGAAAGGTCGGACGAAAGGACCAGGGACGGGTAGTGGCCGTGGAGTTCTTCGCGCACGAGGACGAGGAGATCAGCTTGCTCGGCAACGACGGGGTCGAGGATCAGCTTGGGCCGTCCAGCACGGAACCCGAAGAAGGCGACGGCGTCAACGATGGCGGTGAGTTCGGTTGGAAGGGATTCGGATTTGAGAACGATTCTCATTTGGGCCTTTTCGGGTTGGGGGTTGGTTGGGTGTTGCGGGAACGGGTTACTGGGCGGTGCGGAGGTAGATGCGGCGGGCGGAGTTGGCGTGCCAGTGGTCGGCTTGACCGGTCGGGATGTTCTCGGTGTTGAGCTGCTCGGCGATGGCGCGCCATGTTGCTCCGGTGTTGCGGAGTTCCACTACTCGGGCGACGGCGTCGGTGGTCACGATCGCTGGGCGGCCGAGCACGGTTCCTCGGGCTCGGGCTGCGGCGAGGGCTGCTTTGGTGCGTTCGCTGATCTGGCCGGCTTCGTGCTCGGCCACGGCGGCAAGCAGGCTGAGGGTGAGTCGTCCGGTGATGGTTGAGGTGTCGAGTCCGATGTCAACAACAACGAGAGCCCATCCTTCCCGGTCGGCCCGGTCAGCGATTGCGAGAACGTCCGTGGTCTTGCGGCCGAGGCGTGCGGTGTTCTTCACGACGAGCGCCGAGGCTTGGCCAGTGGTGAGGAGGTCGAGTGCATGGCCGAGGGCTTCACGCTTGGCCATCGATGTTCCGGAGAGTCCTTCGTCGACGAACGAGGCGATCACGGGGAGCCCTGCGGTTGTGCACCAGCGGGTCAGTGTTGCGGCCTGGTCGTCGAGTCCGAGACCGGATTCGACTTGCTCGGCTGTCGAGACCCGGGCGTAGGTGACGGCGCCCTGAGTGCGGACGGTTGGCTTGCGCTTCCTCGGTGTTCCCATGCCTTCACTGTAACATATATGACCATATAAGTTACAAGAGGTTTCTTGGGATATTCAGAACTTTCGGGATGACCTAAGCGGAGTTGAGGTCATCCCGGATAGGGACCGCTTGGGCTACCGGTCGCCCAACGTCGTAGCTCGTCGACTTGGCGCTGTTCCTTGTCGGTCAGCTCGAGGTCCTTGACGAGGCGGAGGAGCCGATCGATTGCCTCGGCTACCTCCGCATCCGTTGCCGTAGGTCCCGCGATCAGTGCGAGCCGACTGCGTTCCTTCTCCGTGAGTTCCAACGACTCGACCAGCGCCTGGAGCTGATCAAGTGCTCCGCTTGGCTGTGCGTTCACCGGAACGCCCCGGACGTGCGCAATCGTTCCGCTTGTTCCGTCGCGTACTCCCGGGCGTAGATGCGGGCCATCTCGGGGTCGGGCACCGTCACCGTGATCGGCTGGGTAGCAGCGACTGTTTCGGCGGACAGGCGCGCTACGAGCGCTTCCATTTCGGTGAGGCGTGCGTTCGCTGCGGAGGCGAGAGCGTGTGCGGACGCCGCACTGTTTTTGCGGGCATCTTCATCGGCGAGGGTTAGCGGAGGCGGTGGTGGTGCGATTGTGATCCCGGATGCTTTCAACACCCCGGCGAGCGTGGATGTGTCGACGTACGTTGAGGTCGAGTTCGTCGGGATGTCAACGGGTGAGCCGGTTGAGTTGTCGCCGGGTCGGCGTTCGCCGAACGAGTTCGTCACAACCTGCTTCATCGCTACCTCGACAGCACCGATCGCTTCCGTTGTCTGCGCCTGCACCTGATCGAGACCAGTACGGACCGTTGCGGTGAGCGTGGTCGCGAGCTGCTTGATTGCTTCGCTGATGCGATCAAGCCCGGCCGTGATGTTGTCGGTGAGCTTGTCGACTGCCGTCGCGATCCGGTCGAGACCGCTGATCATCTTCTCGATCGCCGAGGCGTACGCATCCTTGGTGGCATCGGTGAGCTTGTCGGTTGCCTGGGTGATCGGCGCCACCCATGACGTGTCGATTTCGGTTTTGAGTGTGATGCTCGATATCCCGCTACCGCTACCGCTGATCGCTGAAAGTCCGGGGCTGAGAGATCCGCCCATCGCGTCAAGAATTGCGGTGGAGATGCCGGGGAGTTGCAGGAGTTCCTGCATACGGCCGGGGCGGGTCAACGGGAGGATGAGTTCCGGTCCTGCTTCGCCGACGAGAACGACTTTCGGACCGGTGACGAGATCGCCATCCGCGAGTTTTGCTTGCGGGTTGTAGAACGACCCGCCTGAAGCGTTTTTCGCCGCAGCTGCCTTTGTGCCTCCTCCTCCAAACCCAGGCACCCATGACGGTACGGATGGCCAGTCGATGTGCGGGGCTTTGATACTGCCCAACCACTTCACGAGATCCTTCACGCCTTCGACCAGGTTCTTAACCACTCCAATCGCGTCACCGATTACTTTCGATGCCGCACCAAACACTGTTGAGACCACCAATTTCAGCGGCTCGATAGCGGGTTTGACCAGTTCGAATGCGAGCTTGAGCGCGCCGAGATAGACCGGTCCTGCCACCTTCAGAATGATCCCTGCAACATCTCCAAAGATCGAGAACAGGTCGGAGGTGATCTTCCAGAAATCTTTGAGTATCGGGACTATGTGGGTGTTGACCCATGTCCAAAGGTCCTTCAGCGCCGGAATGACCTTGTCAGTGATGAACGACCCGATCTTTTGAAGTGCAGGCACGAGATCGTCGATGACGAAGTTCGCAACGGACTTCAGCACGGGAAGAATCTTTGTTTCGAAGAAGTGCCACAAATCCTTCAGCGCAGGGATACCGTCCGTCTGTATCCAATGGACGATCTTCACGAGCGCCGGGATTACCTCGTCGACAACGAAGAGCGCCACGGCTTTCAAAACGGGGAGAACGTTTTCCTGCCACCAATGCCAGTAGGCCTGAAGGGCAGGTATTCCAACATCGATGATCCACCCGGCGATTTTGCCGAGCGCGGGAATCAGCGTGTCAACAGCGAAGTTCACGATGTCACCGAGCGCCGGCAAGAGGCTGTCTCGCACGATCGGAACGACCTTCTTCTCAATGAAGTCGACGATGTTCCCGAACGCGTCTTTGGCTCGTTTGCCCATGTCGCCCAGGTCGATCCCGGTGAGCTTCTCGAACTCACCGATGATCTTCTTCAAGGAGACACCATCCATAAACGAGAAGAATTCCCCGTTTTCGTTTTGGTGGTGATCATCTCGGAACCGACGTATTTCGTCGTTGAGAACAGGCTCCCGAACGCTCCATCGAGAGAGTCCAGGAACCCGAGCCCGGCGCCCTTCAGGTTAAGGAACGTCGAGAGAGCACCCGACACATCCCCAAGAACTCCGGCGATGGCTTGAAGTCCGGGAACTGCGATCGGCGCGGCGAGCTGGGCGAGCGAGGCGAGTACCGTTTCGAATGCTCCACCGATGGCGTCAATCGCCCCTTTGTAACCGGCAGCGTTCGCTTCGGCCATCCTCGTTGCCGCTCCGGTGACGTCGAGCCCTTCGCGGAACTTGTCCATAGCGGCCAGGCCGTCGCCAAGTTTCGTTGCCCCGTCGAGACCGACGGTGGTGAAGACCTCTTGCATCATCGTTTGGAACTCACGGGCCGGCATCTTCGTCTGCAGGTCGCGAAGCGTGCCAAGCGACTCCTCGAGCGGGCGCATCTTCCCGGCCGCATCTCGGAAGATATCGCCACCACCCTCAATCTTGATGCCCATCTTCTCTGCGGCGTCGGTCATCTTCACGATGCCTTTACGCGCCGAGTCCGTTACGCCGGTCATGTCCAGCATCGAGCGTTTGATTAGTTCGCCAGCATGCGAACCACGGATACCTGCCGAGTCAAACACCAACGATGCGGCAGAGAAGTCCTTGAGCCGGTCGAGTGGCGAGGCGTCTTTGAACATGGTGTTCCATGTCGTCCCGCCAACCTTCATGGTTTCGATCAGGTCCTGAGTGGTGCCCTTGCCGAGAATCTCCGATTGGGCGACCAGATCGATCGACTTACCAACGTCCTTCGCTGAAATCCCGAAGGTGGCCATGATGTCGGTGAGACTCTTTGCTGCCGTGCCGGCGTCTTGCTGCGTAACGATGCTGAGTTGCAGAGCACCTCGCAACGCCGCCGTTGCCTCCTCGCCAGACAGGGCACCCTTCACGAGCATCTCGTAGCCGGCGGCTGCATCGGCCATTGACACGGCGCCGAGCTGGGCGTCCGCTCCCATGGTCTGGAACAACGTGCGGAGCTTCTTGGAGTTCTCCTCCGCTGCCTCGCCCGTGAGCTGTAGGTTCACATTGATTCGAGCGACAGAAGTGTCCATCGCTCCACCGACATCAGCGATCTCTTTCGCGATTAGACCGAGACCGAGCGCCGGAAGAAGCTTCGAACCGAACCCGACAAGCGCAGCCGACGCACCCGATCCGAACCCGTCGCCGGCTGACTTCCCTGCACCCGTGAACGACGACATGAACGAATCATCCATCTTCGGGACAACGGGAACTTCGATCGGCTGACGCAACGACTCGAGTTCGGGCTTCACGTTCCCAAGGTCAAGCGACGCGATCACCTTCGCGAACCACGGACCAACAAACGACTCCAGCTCAGGCCGAGTGTTACCCGCATCGAGAACAGCGCCAATGCGCGCCGTTCTGGCCTTTTCAAATTCTGCGAGTTCCGTCGGCACTTTTCCCACATCGAGTGCCGCAACGAAAGGCGCCTGTCGAATGTCGTCGAGTTGGTCGAGCTTGGACATAGCTTCGATTGAGTCGACAACCGCCCTCACCTCGACGGCCACCGGCTCGGTTATTCGTCCGATCGCCGCTTGAACCTGACGGATATCAGCGGAGAACGAGACCATCGGATTCCTGATCGTCTTCATGGCGCTCTCCACGAGCGCCGCGAACTTCGCAGTATCAGGTAGGACCTCGACATACGCCAGAGCAATCGCCGGCATCAGATTTCCGTCCCGTCGGCGAGTGCTGCCTCCATCTCGGCTTGAACCCGAGCGATCGCGTCGACCAACGAGCGGGCCTGGACCCCGACAATTTCGACGTCGATGTGTTCGGGCGATGTCGGGTCGGCGTCGGCCCCGGCGTCATAACGTTCCCGGTCCTCAGGCACGATGAAGGTCCGCATTGCTGCGAGTATGCCTTCCTCGTTGGCTCGGACGTCACCGTTCGCCCTCGCTTCCTTTGCGGCCGCAATCACCGTGTGGAACTCGGCGGGGATGGTCCAGAGACACCGGAACGGTTCGCAAAGGTTGAGCTTCACAAGAATCGGTCGGATGGTCAGTTCACGCTTCCGCATCGCGTTGGCGGTCAAGGGAATCAATACGGGTGCTTTGTGATCGATCGACATCGTGACGGACTCCGGTAGTTGTTGAGAACGATTCTTACTCATCGGGCGCTGAGTTGTTCGATGGGTCGGTTGTTCGATGGGTGGCCGTTGGCCGCGGGGCTCACGATACGGATCATCACGGCGCGCATGCGGTCTGCGACGTCGGCGAGTTCGGGCGCATCGATCGTGTCCCTGAGGATCTTTACGGCTTCCTGTCTCGCTGTTTCCGTCGCTTGCATGAATGCTTCGATCTGCATCTGCGTGAGCCCCAATCGGATACCCGTCGCGGCGACTTTCACGAGGTGTTCTCGTTCGGCGCGGTACTCGGTGAGTAGCGGGTTGGGTTTGATCTCGATGCGAACGGTTGTGCCGTGCTCGGTGATGGTTTCGTGGCGTTCCTCGATGAGAAGCGATGGGCCGTCGCCGTACTCGTCGGCGTATTCGGCGTTCGTCCAGTCCGAGGCCGACGTCACCAGAAACGAGAGATGCGCGGGGACGAGTTTCAGGCGGTCTTCGTAGTGGCGAACGGTACCAACCGCGATGGAGAGTGCTTCGGCGAATGCTTCAACGGCGTTGGTGTCTGGTCGGTCTCCGAATCGGGTGAGAGCCTTGCGGGCTTTGTGGGCCCGGTTGGTTGCTTTGGCAGCTGGAGCAGATCCCCCGTGGTACCGGCACACGTTCAGGCCTTGGAGGGGCGGGTTACGGCATGGGCTGCCATCGGTGCGAGCTGCCGTGCAGAGACGTGATGGCCGGCGTTTCGGTTCGGTCATGACTGGACCTCGTGGCTTTCCTGCATGTACTTGAGGTGATCGTTGGCGAAGAACTCTTCGCTGAACGTCAGCGCGATGAGTCCGTCATCCGCGAAGGTCTTGTAGATCGACGTTGGTTCGTCCCACGATCGCAGGTCCATGACGTCGGGGGTTTGAGCCCGTAGGCATGCGAACAACATTTCTACGTCGGCGTAGTTCGGGTGGAGCGAGCCGAGTAGTGCTTGCTCGTTCCCGTCGACGATCGTGTGAAGCAGGCGGAGCAACGCGCCGGATGGGACTTTGACGGCGGGCGACGGCATCGGGGCGTTCCCTGAGGCGATCACCGCGCCCGTTATCTGTGTGTGGCGGGAGTGTGCTGCGAGTTCGGCGGCTGTCGGCCAACGCGGTTCGGTTGACGGGGTGTCGGTGGTGTTCATGGGTTCGTGCCTTTCGGGTGTTTCTTCGGTTTGGGTTTCGGTGGTGCGGGTGTTGGTTGGTGGCCGAAGATTGCGGGCCACGCGATCCCGGAGAGCGCTTCGAGCTGGTAGCCGTGAAGGCCTTCGGTTGGTTCGTAGGCGGCGGTACCGATCCGCCAGAGCCACCAACTATCGGCCTCATCATTCGAGTTCGCCGAAGAACCGGCCCTGATCGCCCGGGCCAGAACAGCGTCTTTGTCTCGGCTCTTCTGGTCACCGCATGCAAACTTCGCTCGAGTCGACGGGGACACATCGACGTACGGGATACCGGCCTCGTGCGCGGTGACACGGATCACGGCGCCGAGACCTGCGAGTGGCGCTATCGCATACGAACCTCGTGTGGGTACTGACTCGACCATCACCAGGTCTACGGCGTCGATGAGCGGGCGGATCTGGTCACGGATGAACACAAGTCGTTCGCACCCGACGAGCTTGCCGGGAACGATCAGCGACGTTGTGCCGTCCGGGTGACAGATGCCGGTTGACGTGAGCGACGGATCAACTCCGAGAACCGCGAGGCTCATGGTGTGGTTCCCGGGAGCGGCTGCCACGGGAATTGTGGTGATTTCATGGCGCATTCGGTGCATGCGTGGAAGTCACCGAACCGGTCCTCACGTTCGGCCCGGACCACCATCGCAGCTGGCGCATCGCACGGGGTCGGTGTTCCCCAACCGGATCCACATCGCAGCGGTACGGTCGGCCAAGCGGCGACGAGTTCGAAGGTTGCGGCGACCAAGGTCATGCACGGTGTGCAGAGTCGAATGTGTTCCGCCCAGTACGACGGCTCGGCTTCGGGTTCACCGCAGCGTCGGCATGCTGCCCGGAGAACGGTCACGACTTCATCGCGATGGGATCGGAGCGACTCGGCGAGTTCCGGGTCTGGTTTCGGTCGGATTTGGATCAGACCGTTGTCGTGAAGTTGGGCGGTGAACCCTCGTCGACGGAGTTCGTGGAGTAGATCGACTGCGGTCATAGGTACATCCCTTCCGTGTCGGTGTTGGGCGATTCGCCCGGTTTCACGATTTCGATTTCCTGATTTCCGCCACGAAATCGCGATAACTCCCCTTCCGAGGGGTATTCCGTGGATTTCGTGGCGCTTTTCAGGGTTTGAGGATTCACAACGAACCGGCCATCGGTCCGACGACCAGGACCCGACGCCGGGGGTCTCGTCGCGCTGGAGATGCCCGAACTCGACGAGCAACTGAAGCGCCGGTTCGGCCTCCGACGAGTCTCGCCACCCAGCCCCCTTGCGAAGATCGCGGTACGCCTCAGCACGCGTGAACGACTCGTGATTGTTCCGACGCACCCAAGCGTGAATCTGTCGGGCGGTTTCGAGCAGCGGGTCAGCACCGATCTCTCGATGCACCCGGAGACTATGCGGGAGCAACCATTCCATCACCAACGTCACGGCGTTCTGTGCAGTCAGAGCAGACACCTCCGACGTCCACGACCTTGGCCCGTTCTCGACCAGATGAAAGATCCCGGCGAGCCGAACCGCGAGACCGTGCGCCTTACTCGCCCACGAACGCAACCCGGCAAGGTCACCCTCGGGACGCAGCCGCGGTTCGATGTTGTTCTGCATCTCAGTGATGTGAGCTTCCGCCGCGGCCGACAGCTTGAGCTTCGGGGTTTCGGTCAGGTTCACGATCGAGACACCCAGCGCGTACAACGCCGAGGTGTAGCGATCCCGGATCGGGTCAGGCATCCGTGCCGGCTTCGCATCGCGGTAGCCAACGACGGACTGCGGCCACACCCATGCGAATCGAGCCGTGAGACCTTTCTCGGTCAGCTCCGCGTTCTCGAACAACGGACGCACGGCCATCGGTTGCACAGCCATCGCGATGGCGACGCGCATCGACCTGAGTGTGCGTTCCTCGCGGCCCTGGCGGTCCTCGGCGTGACCTTCGCCGGCATGCGCTTTCAGCAGAACAACCGGGTCTGACGTCGTGCCCTTCCCGTACTGCACCCCGAGCACCGTACCGAGCGAAGACTCTGCAGTGACAATCGCAGCGACCTCGCCAATACCGGCAATTGCGTTCTGCTGAAGGCGCCGAGTGAGACCTTCCGGAGTGGTGTTATCGACCAGAATCCGGCCGTACGCGGGACGGGGTGAGTCGCGCAGGTCCGAGAACGCTTCCTCTAATTGCGTGCGCGCCCGGTCACGATCTTCCTTCGATGCGTCCATTGGGACCTTCTTCACGGCGGCCTCGGCAGCGGCGACCCGTTGCTCTGCGTACTTATGAGCAGCGAGCGCCTTGTCATATCGGGTAACGATCGAACTGTCCGTGCGTAGGTACTCATCGATCGCAACGAGCGGCGCCGTGGCGGACGAGACCACCGAGGACTTCCGCTCACCTGACTCGGCTAGACCGAGTGTGTACAACGTTGCCGGTTCTTCCTGCCGTGAAGTGGCGACGTCGATTCGGGCAGTGATGCCGGCGCAGACACCCAGGACAACGATCGCGACGAGGTCAACGGGTACCTGTGTTTCCTCAGCTGAACCGGTCACGAAATCGCCGATAACGCTCGGGAGGAGCTCCACGGGACACGACTTGGCCAGAGGTGCGGCCAACGGTCTGGGCGTGGTCCATTCCCGTTCCGGGGGTGTGCCGTTCGGTCGTTGACCGGAGCCGGGGAGAACACCGAGCGATGGACCGTCCCAGCCGGGTCCCGGGTCGAAGTTGTCGGTCTGGCGCGCGATCCGTTCCGCTGCGAGCGCTCGAGGTGAGAGGTCGGTGAGGGTGTCGATCGTCGTGAGCTTTGTTGGTGGGCGGACGTCGCTCATGACTCGGCCTCCAGGTCGTTGAGACGCTCGAGCAGCTGGCGACGGTGGAGCGACGACGAGGTGCGGGCCAGCTCGTCAGCGAGCCGGACTCGTCGTGCGCTTCGTAGTTCCTCGGCCACCACTCCCGACACCGATCCAAGCCCGAGCACGAAGGCGTCGAGGGTCGGCATCCCGGTACGGGACAACACCTCGCGGGCATCCTCTTTCGAAATGGTCGAACCGCTCCGAGCTACGCCAACCAGCTCACTGAGAATCGGTGGGGCAATGCTCAGATCATCGTCTGTGAGAACGTCGAGCCCTTCGAAGTCGACATGGCCCCGGGTAACGGGGGTAGCTCCGAGCGACCAGGCAAGTGTTCCGGTCAACGTTGCGAGAGCGCTCGCCGGCCGGTGCGCTGGCGGCCACGTCACTTCACACCGTCACGAGCTGCTGCGGCCAACGCCTCAAGCGCAGCGTTACGCCGGCGACGAGCGGACCACGCGATAGCGGTCGCCGTTACGTACTCGGCGTGAGCAGCAAGAAGCACAGAGGCTTCAGGAGATGTATGGTCGAAGCGGTCAGCTTTGGCAGTGGCAGCGTCGCCCGTGGAGGGGCGACGTTTTGCTTTACGGCGCTCGGGAGTCGGACTCATCGGCGACCGCGGATCTCGGCGAGCGCAGTCCCTACGGCGTCGGGGCGAGGGACAACGCGCCGGGATTTTCTCCAGGCTTCGTAGTCGGCGACGTCGACTCGATAGCCCTTTCTCCCGACGTATCGGGCTGGCAGGTTGCCGTTGACGATTTCCTTACGGACGAACCGATTTGAGATGTTCTCGCGCTCGGCGATTTCGTCCGGGGTGAGTGCGGGTGGCGGTTTCATGGGTCCATTACGTGGCACATTCCGGCCTATGCACTACCTTGGATATCAGACGAACGTCAGACTTGGACCAAATGCCTTCTCCTACTTTCTTCAACCCAACCCCGGCGATGCGCCCTCAACTCGTCGGAGCAGTGACGCCCGAGAGCATCACCTTCGATTCCTCCGCTGTCGTTTGGCGAGACCGCGCGATCGCCCCTCGGCCGATGCCAACAAGAGGCGAACTCAACCGGTTCCTCACTCAGCTAAAGCGGGTTCGCTCCGGGTCACTTGAAGAGGTTGGAAGGTTGTTCAACACATGGCCCATGTCGAGCCCGCAGGGCTGGAATCAAGCACCGCACCATGTCAATTCAGTGACCTTGGTTGACCTCGTCGGATTTGCGACCGAGATAGTCGAGCTGGTTGACGGGCTGAGATGGATGCGCGACACCTCCCGGAAGAAAGACAGCCACGAAGCTGGCGAACACCCGTCCGTTACCCGTCTAATTGCCGAGGAACGTGGGGAGCCATTGCGATTGGCCGAGGAACGCGAGGGTCAGCTATTGATGAAGACGTTCCAGTTCACGACGCACGCAAAGGGGCAGGGTTGGGTGACCTTGTCCCATGACGTCGACAGCTCGGTTGGATCGCCGGCGTTCGCCTTCACGCTCCTGTTCATCGGCCTCGGCGGGCTCGCGACGCTCGCAGTTCTCGCTGAGGGCAGCGAGACCGTCATCACACGCGAGTGCAGGAATTGCCGAGCACCGTTCAACCCGGGGGTGACTGGCACCCGCGTCTACTGCGACAGCGACGAGTGCGGGACTGCCAAGCAACGAAGCGCTGCGTCTTACGCCCGAGTTGGTAGGCCCGAGCGCCGGCCTCGTTAGCTCACGCCCGACCGATCGCGACGTCCACCATGGACTTTGCCAGATCGAGATCCGCCGAGTAGCTGCCAACAATGACAACACCGGTCGTTGAGCGTTGCCGGTACACGACGTAAATCGCTTCGAAGTCCACGGAGCCACCGGTTGTGGTGCCACGCCACGCTTTGATCTGGTCCGGTTTCGTTTGAGGTGTGAACTTCATCTCGCCGATGGTTTCCACGAACTTCGTGCCGTCGATCTTGTAGCTGTACTTCGCGCAATCCTTGGCCCACTTGCCCATAGCGGCAAGTCCTTTCTCTGCTGCGGCCTCTGTCGCGTATACCGCTGCCACATGGATTATCGACCCGGTTGATGTGTCGAATCTCACACGAGCCGATGACGTCGAACCGGGCTTGAGGATGTTCTCCATGTTCACGCACCGCTCTTTTCCAGCGGGCGACGACGTTCTGCTGTACCCATCGGGGACATCGTCTAGCCGCACGAGCGCTTCCGTCGCCTTGGTTGCTTTCGCTGTTACCGCTGGCGCTGCGATCCCCAGCAGAGCGAGTGCCAGGGCCGCAGAGGCCATCTTCGTGAATCGCATTTGATTCCCTTTGCTGTTTGGGGGGTTCGCAACTGCCCCCGATGCAGTACCGCGACGTCGACACTACCGACGTCGCCTCGATCGCGCCATTGCAGTTGTCCGAAAGCATCCAAAATCCACTGGCCGGATTCTTCACGCGATTGGCCCGCTTGAACGGTGAGGGTCTCTTCCCCATCGTCGAGTTCGCCCACGAAAAAACCTGCCTAGGTTCACAACGCATGGCCATGGTTCGCTGGCACACTCGCCTCATGGACATTTCAAACTGCCGATTCGACGATCGAGACTTTCCTTTTTCATGGGATGTGAGCCCAACGATGGGCATGCTTCGGATCATCGTTCCAAAGCCCGATGTTGAAGCGTGGGGACTCCTTGAGCAGTCAACTCACAAGGTCGAAATTCTTCTGCCAGAGGAACGCGGGATCCGGCCTGGGCAAGTGGTGCGCTCTGCGCCTAGGTACCATACGGAGCTATACACCGTCACGGCCGTCACCGCGGTCTCGCTGGGTCAGGTCCGGGTGGAGTTGCGCATCCCGCACGATTAGGCGACGGCCCTTTGGTCGCGACGAACGCAGCTGCGAGAGGATACGGACTCGGCTTCACGGTCGAGCGAGGGAGGCGACAACCCGTTTGTCCTCCCGTTCACGGTGACGCCATCACTCGTTGATCGCCGTATCAACCCGTCAGTGACCGGAACCCGCGAGCATCGAAGCGCGGCGTCTTTGTTAGGACTTTTCGGTCTTCTTCTTGCCGAGGGCGAGTCTGATCCCGGTGTCCTCGTGTTCCTTCGTTTCTCGGTACACGACTGAATCTCCCTGGCGGGACTCTCGCACTATGGCCTGACCATTCGGTCGATACACCACGGATTGTGTTTTGGAACTGTTCATCTCATCGTCTCCCCGTTCAGTCTGGCATCAAAGTAGAGCTTGCGATCAATCCATCGGAAACCTTCATGACGCGTTATCGCCGCGATCTCAACCGGTCCTCCAACTGTTTGCTCCCCAGGACTAAAACGAACCGAGGTGGCTGTCATTTGCACGAGGAATCTTCCCAGGTCAATCGCGTCCTGCAGAGGCATTGCCGGATGCACCATCGGCACTTCCGTGTAACTCTTGATGGCATCAAGAGCAGCAAGAATCTTGTCGTCGGCCACTTGAAACGCATTCTTGAGCGCAGAAGCTACTCCGTCTTGGTCAATTCCGAGTAGCAATCTGGAAATCCACCGGGGCTGCCCGGCCCAGTAAATCCCCGTCTCGTCTGGAATAAGTGAGATCGGCGCCGACAGAGTCGCGTTAGTAGTGTCGGCTTCGATCAGCCAGCACTCGGGCAGCTCATCCCGGACGTTGTACCCAGCGACAAGGCACCCGAACGGCTGAGCCACCGGTAGGCCAGCCATGGCCGTCGAGTACTTCTGGCCGAGGAAAGCGGAGACTTCCGTAGCAACGCGTTTGATGTTCGGGTTCTTCGTTCCCTTGAAGTGGGCCGCCCAATCTGAGCGGAAGTCTTATGCGAGCGAAACGATGCTGCTCGGGCCCATGCTCCCCAGACCCCACGTCATGAAACCGATCGGAGATCCCTTCTTCAGGTTAGCGATCTTGTGCGCATGGTTGTAGATGTTCGACACAGCACCTGAGGCGCCAACAAGAGTGGTCGCACTGTCGGCAGCGAGGACGATTCCGTCTCGAACTTTTATGGTTACCGCGATAGTCATCAGTTCCGCCTTTCGCGCTGATCGTAGATCACGAGGTGAAATCGCGCCATCGCGGCTCTGCCCCACACCTGCCCCGCGCCAGCGCTTCCGCATAGGGATGTTCGTTCCCTTGGTGCCGACACCATGGCCGAGAAAGCAAAAGCCCCTGACCCACATTTCAGCAGGTCAGGGGCTATAGAAGCTGGTCACGGAGGTGGACGGGAATCGAACCCGCCTAGCGAGGATCGCTCGCTACGCCCGCTTTGAAGGCGGGGGAGCCCACCAGGTACCCGGACACCTCCGGTCAGAACCTTAGCTGAGCCTGAGCCCAAACGCGACTGAGCCCCCGGGTAACCGGGGGCTCAACTCAAACCCAAACGAACCTAGTGCCTCTTCGCGTAGGAGGCTGCGACGCCGAGCGCTACAGCAATTCGTTACCCGTGCGAGATGTCGAAGAAATCGACATCACACTCTCCTGCGCTTCAGTGCACTAGACAGCCAGCAGGTCGCGGGCTCCGGTATCGGACGACGGGTGACGCAGCTTCGACATCGCTCGGGCTTCGATCTGGCGGATCCGCTCCCTGGTGAGGTTGAAATGCTCCCCAACCTCTTCGAGGGTGCGCGGCTCACCGCGGTCGAGACCGAAACGGAGACGCAGGATCTCACGTTCACGCTCATCGAGCGGGCCGAGAAGCTTGGCGATCTCTTCGGGCAGTAGCGAGGTGGCCGCCATCTCGAACGGCGACTCGGCCGAACGGTCTTCGACCACGTCGCCGAGTTCCGCGTCGCCATCTTCACGCAACGGCTCCGACAGCGACAGCGGCTCGGCGGCGAAGCGCAGAGCTTCGGTAACCTTGTCTTCGGGCATTTCGACCTCGGCCGAAAGCTCGGAGAGCGTTGCCGGCCGACCAAGCTTCAACTCCAGGCGGGCGCGGGCCTTCTGCAGGCGGGCGAGCGTGTCGCCGGCGTGCACCGGAAGGCGGATGGTGCGTCCGGTGTTCGCGATACCTCGGGTGATCGCTTGGCGGATCCACCATGTTGCGTAGGTCGAAAACTTGAAGCCCTTGCGCCAGTCGAACTTCTCGACGGCGTGCATAAGGCCGAGGTTGCCTTCTTGAATGAGGTCAAGGAGCGGCAGACCCGACGCTTGATACTTCTTGGCGATCGACACAACCAGACGAAGATTGGATTGCACGAACGTGCGCTCGGCATCCTCGCCCGACTTGACGGCTTTGCGAAGCTCGCGCTTACGCGTGGCTGAGTGTTCTTTGCCTCCCGCCTCAACCAGCGCCACCGCTTTCTTACCTTCTTCGATAGCCTGCGCTAAGCGGACTTCGTCGTCTTTGGTAAGAAGGGGGTACTGACCGATATCGGTGAGATAGAGCCGGACGAGGTCTTCTTCATCTCGCTCTATACGTTCCTTCGCCACTTTTGCTTCTTTCTTGCCATTCTCGGCCGACGCACCAGACCCCAAACCGTGAGATGGTGGACGACGTTGGCGTTGTCAGGACATGGGTTCACGTCTGACACTTGTTTCAGGTGAATATTAAGGATACCGGTCTGTCAAGGGGTCTGGAACCGGCGTTTCGCCTTACCCCCAGATAATCGCCACTCCTGGGCGCTAACTGAAGAAAAATCACCACTTTTGGTGGGACAAAGCACGTTCAAGGACTCTATGTCAAGTGAAACACATCCACAGAGCAAAGTATTCGGGTCGGCAGGAGTCGAATTGACGATGGTCACGATGGTGTTTGAGGCAGCCGATCCAGCCACGCTCGGCGGGATTTTGTCCCAGTACGTCGTCGTGTCAAGACGCGAACAAGGCTGCCGGAACATCGATTTGTGTGTTTCGGCGACAAACACGGCTCGTTTTGTGATTCTGGAAAAGTGGGACAGCCCGGAGTCTCAGCAACGCCATTTCGACGGCGAAGCCATGGTTTCCATGGCCAAGGCCTGCAACGGCCTGCTCACCAGGGCTCCCGACATCGAGTTGTTGGAGCCGATCTCCGCACACGACCTGTCGTAGATCCTGGCTTTGCTCGCTGTCGTAGACCCATTGCTCGACCAACCCTCGGGGGCGGCTACGCCTTGGCCGCCCCGGTTTCGGCGCAGGCCACCTCAATGTCGGACCAGGTGAGCGCGTCAGCGTTCCAGAGACGTTCGAACACAGCGTCGGACGCGTCGCTGAAGCCGTGTCGGTTGCGGAACGCGTAAAGATGCGTTTGTTTCAACACCTTGAGGCCCAGTCGTTCACTGCGTCCCAGAGCGTTGGCATCCCAGGCCATCTGCTGGGCCAGGGTCAACCCCTGCAGCGCAACGGCGGTAAATCCACCGAGAACCCGGTCGTGAGCCTGGAAGAGCACACGGGCCAGCGCCGCCGCTGTCTTGGCCTCCGAAACATGCCTCGGACGCTTCGGATCTTCGAACGCGCCGCCTTCCACATCGATCGTCACCGGCGAAACCGACGCCAACAGCACCCGGAACAGCGGGGTTGACTCCTCCACGTTGATCTGGATTTCCTGATTGGCGGGGAAGCCGACAGCTGTTGCGATGCGCTCAGCGATCGCCGCTATCTCGTCGGCCACATAGGCGACGAGGATGAACTCGTCGGGTTCAATCGTGATGTTGGCCACGACAACTACCTCGGGTTCAAGTCGTAGGCATCACCGATCGTGCCGGGTCCGCAGATTCCACCGGCCCCCACGATCATCGTTTCCAGCTGTTGCTGCCGGGCGGTGGCCCGGCCAACGTCGGCCGGTGTCAGCAGCATCGACTGCAGAATCATTTCGCCGTCGCGCCAGTCTTCGAACTCGTCGTCGAGAGCCATCTTCAGCGAGCGGATCGTCGGCGCATCGGTGATCGTTGACGTGTTGTTGAGGTGGTAGGTGTACGCGGAAATCTTGTGCGGGATCAGCACCCGGTACACGCCCACCAGTTTTTCGATCGTCGTCTCGGGATCGGTCGGTTCAGCGACCGCCTCCATAAACGCAGCTACCTGCTCGTTGGCCGGAACCGTGAGGCGTTCCTGGTTCATCTCGCGAAGCTCGGGGAGGCGCTTGTGCCACAGTTCGGCGTGCCACGCATGCTTGTAGCAGTGCGTTCCGAGACGGAGCTTCACGTCGAGCTCAGGCACCGTCGCCACCCAGCCGCCGAGAGCTTCGAACAGCCGCATCTCGATCCACTTGTAGTTGCCAACCCGTCGGGCTGACTCCTCCACCGTGAACGAACCGGGAAGCTCCCGGCGGTCCCAGGGGGTGAAGGCGTTGCGGGGCTTACGTGAATCGGCCATGGTTCCTCAGTCTGTTCAGCATCGTTTTCGACGCCGTGACACTAGCCAACTCCCTCCAGATCGACCCAGTTGACCTCTCATTGGGTGCGATCCTTGAGCCTCACAGGCTAAGAATTCCCACCCATTCACGGTCCAACGAAAGTGGGCTATTCCCCGGTGAGCTCGAGCAGGAACGCGGCTGGATCGAGTTCGTCGGGCAGGCGGAGATCGCCGCGGGGCGAAAGGCTCACGGAGCCGACCTTCGGCCCCGGGGGAAGCGTCGTACGTTTGAACTGCTGACGGGTGAACCGCTCGACAAAAACGGTCAGCCACCCGGTGATCTCGGCCTCGTCATAGGCGCCGGCGAACGTCTTGAGCGCAAGCGCCCGGATCTTCCGTGGTCCAAATCCGTTGCGCTGCCAGTGAAACAGGAAGAAATCGTGGAGTTCGTAGGGTCCGACCAGTTCCTCGGTAGCCTGCTGGATTTCGCCGTTCTTACCCGCTGGGAGAAGTTCCGGGCTGATCACCGTGTCAAGAATCTTCGTGAGGATGGCCTGGGTCTTGCGATCGGTGAGGTTCTCGCCGTACCAGCGGACGAGGTGCTTCACGAGTGTCTTCGGGATCGACACGTTGACGCCGTAGTTGGCCATGTGGTCGGCGTTGTAGGTGCACCAGCCGAGGGCAAGTTCCGAGAGGTCACCGGTACCGACCACGATGCCCTTCACCTGGTTCGCTATATCGAAGAGGATCTGCGTGCGCTCACGGGCCTGCGAGTTCTCGTAGACAACGTCGAAGTTCTTCGGATTGTGACCGATGTCGCGGAAATGCTGGGCGACCGCTTTGCCGATCGGGATCTCGCGAAACATCACGCCCGTCGCTGCGGCGAGTTGCTCGGCCGAGGACTTCGTGTGATCGGTCGTGCCGAGGCCCGGCATCGATATGCACACGATCCGGTCCATCGGCCGGTTGAGCTTGCGCATGGTTTCCACGACGACGAGCAGCGCAAGCGTCGAGTCGAGACCACCGGAGAGACCGAGCACGGCCCGCTCGACGCGGGCAGCCAGCATGCGGCGGGCCAGGCCGGTCGACTGGATGGCCAGTATCTCCCGGGCCCGTTCGTTGACGTTCAGCGGATTGTCGGGAACGAACGGCAGACGCGGGTAGGTCCGCCGAAGATCGGTGAGCACCGGAAGCGAGTCCGAAACGGCCACCGAGGACACCGGTGGGATTGGTTCGGGCGACGCGCCGAACGACATGTTCTGTGCCCGCTCGTTGGCCAGACGTTCGACGTCGATCTCGGTGATTGCCATCGACCCGCTGAAGTTGAACCGGTCGCTCTCGACGAGCAGCGTGCCGTTTTCCATCACAAAGCTGTGACCACCGAACACGACATCCTTCGTGGACTCGGTTGGACCGGCCCCGGCATAGACGTAGCCGCATCCGAGCCGGGCCGATTGGATGCGCACGAGGTCGCGTCTGTACTCGCCCTTTGCGACGAGCTCATTGCTCGCGGAAGGGTTCACGATAATGTTGGCCCCCGCCAGCGCGAGCGCAGTACTCGGTGGTTGCGGTGCCCACAGGTCTTCGCAGATCTCGACGCCCAGGCGTACCATGACCCCGGCCGCCATACCGAGGTCGAACACCTGGTGGGCGCAGAGCCGGAAGGGATCGAGCGTGTCGATCGTGATGACCTCGTCGACGTCGTTGGCGCTCGAGAACCACCGACGCTCGTAGAACTCTCCGTAATTCGGGAGGTGTTGCTTCGGAACCGCACCAAACACGATGCCGCGGTGTAGGACCACCGCCGTGTTGTAACGCCGGCCGTTCGGGGCCTGAATCGGTGTACCGACCACGAGCACCGAGGCGAGATCCGCGGTCTGGCGGGCCAACTCGGCGAGGGCCGTGTGGGCGCGAAGCACCAGGGAGGTGAGAAACAGGTCTTCGCAGGTGTAGCCGGTGAGCGCCAACTCCGGGAACACCACGACGCCCGCTCCGGCATCGCTCGCTTCCAGTGCCCACGCTGCGATCGTGGCCGTGTTCGTGACTACGTCGCCAATGGCCACTGGTGGCGAAACTGCGGCCACTCGAACAAAGCCAAGCGTTGTGAAGTCCATGCCGTCAGTCTGTCGCGATTTGCTCCGATCCAGGGCGCACTTCCCTCAAAAGGCCGGCCCGCGGCCACTGGGCACGCCGTCGGAACCGGGTCGGCCCGGAGCCGGGGCCCCTCCCTGACCCCTCGCCGGGCGTTGCGGGGCCGGGCAGCACTCGAGCGGGCACACGTCGTGGTTCGGAGGGCGGGTGCCGAGGCACTGACGGTTCGGATCGAGCCCCTTCGTCAACGCAATCCGTTCTTCGATAAGCGCGCGGATCATTGTCACGAAACGCGGATCGGCTCCGACCGTGGCCGCCCGCTCGATCGGAAGAGCCAGTTCGTTTGCAACCTCTTGGGCCTGGGTGTCCAGGTCGTAGACCACTTCCATATGATCACTTATGAATCCGATGGGCACAATGACTACGCCATTGACCCCTTCGGCGTGAAGCGTTCGGAGAAAGTCACAGATGTCGGGCTCCAGCCATGGCATCCCGGGCACGCCGCTTCGGCTTTGGAAGACAAGCTCCCACGACCGTGACACACCCGTGTGACTGGCAACTGCATCGGCCACGATCCGACAGGCTTCTCGGATCTGCAGTACGTAATCACTTGACACCGCCATCGACATCGGAATGCTGTGGGCAGTGAACACGAGCTCGGAGCGGGTCACCCCTCGCGACTCCATCGCGGCGATGGCGGCCATGGTGTTCTCGATCATCGGCTCGATGAACCCCGGATGGTTATAGAACACACGGATCTTGTCAACGATGGGCGCTCCGTTACCGACCGTCTCCCTTGCCGCTTCTATTCCCTCGCGGTATTGACGACACCCGGAGTAGGAACTGAATGCGCTCGTTACAAATGCCAGAGCCCGCTTCACGCCGTCGCCCCGCATACGTTCGATCGCGTCAACCAGATAGGGCGCCCAATTGCGGTTGCCCCAATAGATCGGCAGATCGACGCCGTGGAGCTTCAGGTCCGTCTTGAGCGCGGCGATCAGCTCCCGGTTCTGCCCGTTGATAGGGCTCACGCCACCGAACAAACGGTAATGCCCGCTTACTTCCAGCAACCGTTCGCGGGGAATTGCCCGACCCCGGGTCACGTTCTCCATGAACGGCAACACATCGTCGGGACCCTCCGGCCCTCCGAAGGAAACGAAGAAGACGGCGTCATAGGGCAATTCGGAACTCACCCGTCCAGCTTCGCGTGAACATGCCCGTTAGGTGTCCCTTTTGTTGGGCTCGGCGTTCGGCTCGGCGTTCGGCTCGGTGTTGGGCTCGGTGTTGGGCTCGGCGTTCGACGCGGTGCTTCCACGCGACAAAGCCCGGGGCGGAACCCGGGCTTTGTGACCGAAACCAAACGCAGTGACTGCAGCGTCTATCGCCAGGGAGAGCTACAGAGCCGAACAGGCCGTATCGGTGAGGAGACGGGCCACGACATAGGGGTCCATGTTGGCGTTCGGGCGACGATCCTCGAGGTAGCCCTTGCCATCGATCGGGACCTGCCACGGGATGCGGATCGATGCGCCACGATTGGAGACGCCGTAGCTGAACTTGTTGTACGGAGCGGTCTCGTGCTTACCCGTCAGGCGTTCCTCGATGCCCTGGCCGTAGTTCGAAACGTGCAGATCGATTTTCTTGCCGATAGCGATACAGGCTTTCTCGATGATCTTGTAGCCGCCGTCTTCACGCATGGCCTTGGTCGAGAAGTTCGTGTGCGCTCCAGCACCATTCCAGTCGCCCTTCATCGGCTTGGCGTCGAAGGAGATCACGACATCGAAGTCTTCGGCGATGCGGTGGAGCAACCATCGCGACATCCACAACTGGTCGGCCACCTCGAGGGTGCCGAGCGGGCCAACCTGGAATTCCCACTGACCAGGCATGACCTCAGCGTTGGTGCCGGAGATTGAGATACCGGCATCAAGACACGCCTGGGTATGAGCCTCGACGATGTCGCGGCCGACAACGCGGCCGGTGCCGACGCCGCAGTAGTAAGGGCCCTGGGCGGCCGGGAAGCCTTCCTTCGGGAAGCCGAGCGGACGGCCGGTCGGGGTGAGCATGGTGTATTCCTGCTCGATACCGAACCAGGGTTCTTGCTTAGCGAACTTTTTGGCCACCTTTGCGGCGGCGGCGCGGGTGTTCGTCGGGTGCGGGGTCATGTCGTTGAGCAGGACCTCACACATGACGAGAACGTTTTCGCCTCCGCGAATGGGGTCCGGACAGCTCCAAACCGGGCGGAGCACACAGTCGCTCTTGTCCCCGGGGGCCTGCTCGGTCGACGATCCGTCGAAGCCCCAGATCGGCAGCGTCGCGCCGTCCGCCATGATCTTGGTCTTGTTGCGAAGGGTCGGGGTGGGTGAGACACCGTCTATCCATATGTATTCGGCTTGGTAGGCCACGTGAGTTCCTCTCGGTTCTGGAAGATTCTTTATTCTGCAAAATATGTTGGCCAAGGATCAGCGATTCGCGTTTCTCCTTGATTGCCCGTTTGTAACGGCTGTGTGAACTGCCTTCGTTCCGACAACACGGCACTGGGGGAGCGCAAAAGAGTAGGTGACCCACGACCCCGGTTTGTGAACCGCGTGTGAACAAGTCGTCTCGGCCTTGGCAAGATGCAAAAAGAGAACAACCATCATGAACCTATGGATCCCGAGCTATCGACAACCCAAGACGATCAGGCAATACAGAGCTCTCAGGGCGACTTTGCACTGCCGCAGTCGCAGGTGGATTACGTGCTTCGAACAGTGGAAGAACGCGGGGTGCGTTTTATTCACCTGTGGTTCTCCGACGTTCTCGGCTCACTCAAGAGCTTCGCGATTACACCGGCCGAGCTGGAGAATGCGTTCGAGGAAGGGATGACCTTCGACGGCTCCGCGATCGACGGTTTCAGCCGCCACGTCGAATCCGACATGCTGGCAAACCCCGATCCCGACACGTTCGAGATCCTGCCGTGGCGATCCGACGAGCCAGTGGCCCGTATGTTCTGCAACATCACCATGCTGGACGGAAAACCCTTTCTCGGCGACTCGCGTCAAGTGCTGCGGAGCGGGCTGGAGCGGGCCCACAAGCTCGGCTACACGTACTACGCCAGCGCTGACCTCGAATACTTCTACTTCACCGACAACGACACCTCACGGCCTCCAATCCCGCTCGACACCTCGTCGTTCTTTGATTTCTCCGCCGCCGATGCCGCCGGCGACCTTCGCAGACGCACCATCGGCCACCTGGAGGCACTCGGCATTCCCGTGCGCTACAGCCACCACGAAGAAGCGCCGAGTCAGCAGGAGATCGACCTCCGTTACACCGACGCTCTCACCATGGCCGACTCGATAATGACCGCCCGGCTGGTGGTCAAGGAGGTCGCGACCGAACGCGGGGTGTACGCCACCTTCATGCCGAAGCCGATTTCCGGCCAGCAGGGTTCGGGCATGCACACCCACCTCTCGCTGTTCAAGAACGGAGAGAACGCGTTCTTCGACGCCGAGGATCCCTACTCGTTGTCACCCGTTGCGAAGTGTTTCCTAGCTGGCATCCTCAAACACTCCCGTGAGATCACCGCGCTCACAAATCAGTGGGTCAACTCCTATAAGCGGCTCGTCGTCGGTTACGAAGCCCCCGTCTATGTGAGCTGGGCCAGGTACAACCGCTCGGCTCTCGTACGGGTGCCTACGCCGAAGAAGGGCAAAGCCTCATCGACGCGCATCGAGTACCGCGCTCCAGACCCGGCCTGCAACCCCTACCTCACCTATGCCGTGCTGCTCGCCGCAGGTCTTAAGGGGATCGAGAAGGGTTATGAACTCCCTCCTGAGCTGACGGAGAACCTGCACGAGATGAACCCGGGTCAGCTGGCCGAGGCGGGCATCGAGCAGCTTCCGGGCTCGCTGGCCGAAGCGGTCAACGTGATGGAACAGAGCGAACTGGTTCATGAGGCTTTGGGCGACCACGTGTTTGAGTGGTTCCTCCGTAACAAACGGGCGGAGTGGTCGGCGTACAAGACCCACGTCAGTCAGTTTGAACTCGAGCGCTACCTCCCGTCACTCTAGGGAGCACACCATGATCGGACCTCTTCTCATATTTCCCGACCCGCCCCACCCCACCCTGGTGCAGACCCTCGACCTGGCCGGTTACACCTGGCAGGCCGTGCCAACCGCCTCAGCAGCCGAACGGGTTGAGCCCGATGCCGGATGGGGTGGCGCGATCGTCTGCGCTGACCTCGACGCCGACGGAGCCTGGGCCATCTGTCGGGCCCTTCGGAAACGAGACGTTCCCCTCGACCCCCTACTGCTGCTGGTTTCCGGCAGCCAACTCAACGAGTTGGAGCTTCGAGAAGATCTCTACGACGACTTTTGTCTGTCGCCGTTCCACCCTCGCGAACTCGAAGCCCGCCTCAAGCACCTGCTGTGGCGATCGGGCAAGGGCGGCACGGCTGATGTTCTTGAGTACGGACCGCTGGTGCTCAACTTGGAGACCTACCAGGCTGTCGTGGAACGCAAACCGCTCGACCTGACCTACATGGAATACGAGCTGCTGAAGTTTCTCGCCACCCATCCGGGAAAGGTGTTCACCCGCGAGACGCTGCTTTCGCGTGTGTGGGGGTACGAGTATTACGGTGGCGCCCGAACGGTCGATGTCCACATCCGACGCCTTCGGGCCAAGCTCGGCGAAGAGCACAACCTCATCCACACCGTTCGTTCCGTCGGCTACCGCTTCGGCACGAGCCGCTGGGGCAGTTGAGCGAGAGTCCGGTCACAGTTCGACAGGAAGCCGGTGTACTCAGAGCCTGCGGCTCGCTTCGAGCATTTCGCTACCGGCATGCATCTTTTCGGCCTGGTCGGTGTACCACCAGCCGTGGAGACCCGACAGTGCGGCACCGGTGAGGAAGAGTCCGATCGGAAAGACCGTGACCATCAACACGATGAGGATGATGGGACCGGTCACGGCTCGACCACTCCACCGGCCCCGGTGTAGGCGGTGAACTCGATTTCCACGAGAGCCCCCAGCGCCATCGTCACATTTCCGACCGTGGAGCGCGTCGGGCGGTGACCGCCGAAGCACTCGATGTAGGCCGCGTTCATCTCAGCAAAGTTCGCCATATCGGTCAGAAAACAGGTGCACTTCACGACATCCGTGAGCGACGCGCCGCCTCGTTCCAGCAGCGCTTTCGCGTTGACGAAGATCTGACGGACCTGTCCATCAACGCCACCCCCGACCAGGGCTCCGTCAACCAGACCGAGTTGTCCTGCGGTGTAGACCCAGTCACCCGCACGCAGGATTGCAGAATAAGGACCAACGGGTTTCGACATGAAGCAAACCCTAGTCCGCGTGGCGCCCGATGGTCAGCCGGTCCCTACGTGAGTCCGATTCATGTATGCCAGCATATCGGACGCCCGCCGCCAACAGCACACTCCATATCGGCCTTACGAGCGGCGGACGGTGTCGCTCGACGAAACGTCCGTCGCTATCGAATTCGCTCTGGGCCTCTACGACATCGAGCCGCTTCCCTTCCGGCGCTGACTCCACATCGCCACTGCCGCACTATCAGCCAGACGCCTGGGCCTCCCGCAGGTGTGCGAGAAACGCCTCGAGCTCCTCATCCGACTCGAAGACGTCGGCGGCAAGCCAGGCCATGGACGATCATGTGAGTGGAGTTTGGACGATCATGCAAAGAGTGTTGGGACGATTATGTAAGTAGTCTCTGGACGATTCATCGGTTTGTGATGGGGTGCAAGCGCGATCCCGACGATCGGGCACGTGGAACGGTGGGCTGATCCGTACATCGACGGATTGCTCGACGAAGAGCCGGCGATCCTGCTCGAAGGCCCGCGAGGATCCGGCAAGTCCACGCTGCTGCGCTCGATCGCCCATCGGAGAAACGCAGTCGTTCTCGACCTCGACGACGACAGCGTGCTTCGGCTCGTTCGTGAGGATGTCGGCTCCGCACTGGCGTCGCCAGGCCTAGTAGCGATCGACGAGTTCCATCGCGCCCCAGAGGTGCTTTCCTATGTAAAGCGCGTCGTCGATCGTCAAGGTGGCACGGCCAGGTTCCTGCTTGCCGGGTCGGTGAGTTCGTTCCTCTTGCCGCCCGGGACCGAGACACTGACCGGTCGGGCACATCGACTCTCGCTCATGCCGCTCGCCGCCGCCGAGTTCCTCGGTGCGAAGGATCGGTGGTTGGCGGAACTACTTACCGAAGGTGAACCGCGCAACTTCCGCACAACGCTCGAACGGAGCGATGTCTTCGAGGTGGTGACGGCCGGGGGCTATCCAGCGGCCCTCCGGCGCGCCACGCCGACGCAACGAACCCGCTGGTTCGCGAGCTATCTCGCAACCGTGACCGATCGAGACCTGCCCGACCTCATCGACATCCGCAACTCCGGTGCACTTTCACGGCTCTACCGGCTCATCGCCCAACGGACCTCGTCTACGGCGATCAACACCGAACTGTCACAAGCACTCGACATCTCACAGCCAACCACGGCGTCGTACCGAAGACTGCTGGAACGCCTGTACCTGACGACCGAGCTGCCGGGCTGGACCGTTGGTGTCTCCGCCAAGGCCGGGCACCGAGCGAAGGTCCACGTCACCGACACTGGG
>JANMZO010000141.1:0-3402 GCA_031383405.1 Acidimicrobiia bacterium
ATACGTCGCCTCGACCGGCACCAGCCCGACCATCGGAAGCTCACGGGCAAACGTCTCCACCACCAACGTGCGATTGGCTCTCAGCTGGGCGAGGCAGTCGTCGAGCCAGTCACCACCCTGCGACCACGCGGCGACGGTGGCCAACTGACCGGGCACCGACGCGACCCCCAGCAGGTGCCCGGGGATCACCGCATCGAAGCTCTGCTTCAACGCGCCCGACCCGAACGACATGACCGCGCACCGCAGACCGGCCAGGTTGAACGACTTGCTCGCCGACGTGGCCGTGATCGTGCGCGCTCCGATCTCCGGACTCAACGTTCCGATCGAAATGTGCTGGTGGGGTGCATAGACGAGGTCGGCGTGGATCTCATCAGACAGAATCACCATGTCGAATTCCACGGCGAGCTCCCCAAGCAGGCGAAGCTCCTCCTCGGTAAACACCCGACCGATCGGGTTGTGCGGGTTGCAAAGCAGCATGATCTTTGGACGCTCGCGATCGATAAGCGCGCGTAACGCTTCAACATCGAAGCGGTACCGACCGTCGACGACCGTCATCCGGTGTTCCACCAACCGGCGCTGCTGCTGCTCCACCACGCCGAGGAACGGCGGGTAGATCGGAGTGAGGATGAGCAGGCCGTCGCCGGGATCCGAGAACGCGTGGGTGACGGCGTGAATGGACTGAACGACCTCGGTCACGACGATCGTCAGCTCCGGGTCAACCTCGAGTCCGTAGCGCGTCGTCCACCAGTTCGCGTAGGCCAGCTTCAGTTTTTCCGGCAGAGCCGGGACGGCATAGCCGAAGAAGCGCGGTTCGTGGTAACGCTGAAGCTGTTCGGAAATCGGACCGGCGATCGCGAAATCCATATCGGCCACCCATGCCGGGAGGATCTCAGCGGCGTGCTTGTTCCACTTGTTCGATACCGACGCCCGGAGCACCGCGGGGTCAAGGGCATTCGGGTCGAAATCGCGGGCCATGTGACCAGTCTCTCACCGCGATCACCCGCTCGTCGGCCACGCGCCGATCGCCCCGGCCCTACGGTCACCCGGCCCGATCGTCTGGTAGGCGCCGGGAACACGCCAACCCTCCCGCTCACTGACAGCGCCGGGCAGTAGTGTCATGCGGTGCTCGCTTGGATGGATTTGGAAATGACCGGCCTCGACCCATCTCGGCATGTGATCGTCGAAATAGCAACGATCATCACCGATGACGAGTTGAACATTGTGGCCGAAGGACCGGATCTGGTCATCCAGGCCACCGACGACGAACTCTCCCACATGGACGAAGTTGTCATTGCGATGCACGCGCGCAGCGGTCTCTTCAACGCAATCAAGTCCTCCGAGATCACCCTCGACGAAGCGAAAGCACAAACACTTGAGTTCCTGAAACTCCACATCCCCGAGGCCGGGAGCGTTCCGCTCTGCGGCAACTCGATAGGGACCGACCGACGGTTCCTCGCCGCTTCGATGCGCGAGATCGACGACTACCTCAGCTACCGAAGCGTCGATGTCTCCACGATCAAGGAACTCGCCCGACGCTGGTACCCCGACGTCGCCAAGAAGGCGCCCCGCAAAGCGGGCGGACACCGCGCGCTCGACGACATACGGGAGAGCATCATGGAACTGGCGTACTACCGCTCGTCGGTCTTTCTGCCCCTCGGCTGACGCTCGGCCGGGCAGCGCCTGCCGCGCGGCTGAGCCGCGCGCCTGCCCCTCGGCTGCCCCTCGGCTGCCCCTCGGCTGCCCCTCGCCTGCCCCTCGCCTGCCCCTCGCCTGCCCCTCGGCTGCCCCTCGGCCGACCCTCGGCTGGCCCTTGACCCGACCGGGCCAGCCAAGATCACCCGGAAACGGGTCCCTTACCACAACCACAAAACGGCACGGGCAGTGGCAAGATCTCTCTCCCCATGCAACGCACCGTTCGACTCCGGGCCTGGCAGAAGGCGGCCATCGACAAACTCGACGCGCACGAGTACCCCGACTTCCTGGCGGTGGCGACCCCCGGCGCCGGCAAGACCACCTTTGCGCTCATGGCCGCCCTGCGCTCCATGCGGGCCGAGCGCGGACAGCGCTTGATCGTCGTGGCCCCGACCGCGCACCTCAAAACGCAGTGGGCAGACGCGGCATCGCAATTTGGTCTGCAGCTCGACCCGTTCTGGGCGGCCAGCAATGGCGCACTCCCTGGCGACATGCACGGGATCGTGACCACCTACCAGCAGGTCGCCACCAGCGCGAACACGCTCGCCAAGCTGTGCTCCGGAGCCTTCATCATTCTCGATGAGATCCACCACGCGGGCGATGACCGGGCGTGGGGTGACTCCGTGCGCAAGGCGTTCACACCAGCCAAACGCCGCCTGGCGCTCTCCGGAACACCGTTCCGGTCCGACACCCGGGCCATCCCGTTCGTCCGGTACACGATCGAGGAAGCCGTCGCCGACTTCGAGTACGGCTTCGGCGACGCTCTCCGTGATGGGGGTGTGGTGCGCCCCGCATACTTCCCCCGCATCAACGGGTTCATGGAGTGGACGGCACCCGACGGCACGTTCAACGCGGCTTCCTTCGACGACGCACTCGACCGGACCGCGACCTCGCAGCGGCTCCGCACCGCGCTGTCGGCCGACGGCGAATGGCTGCCCACCGTGTTGAGCCAGGCCCACCAGCGGCTGCTGCTGCTTCGGGAGAAGGTGCCGAACGCGGGTGGCCTCGTGATCGCCACCGACCAGGATCATGCCCGGGCGATAGCCGAAGTCATGCGAACCCGCCTGCGGGTCACCCCGACGCTCGCGCTGTCCGACGACCCCAACGCCAGTGACCGCATCGCGCACTTCGCCTCCGGCACGCAGCCCTGGATTGTGGCCGTCCGCATGGTCTCGGAGGGTGTCGACATCCCGAGACTCACCATCGGCGTGTTCGCAACCACCACCACGACCGAGCTCTTCTTCCGCCAGGCCGTCGGTCGCCTCGTGCGCTGGAACCGTGGGCAGCGTGGCCAGAAGGCGTACCTGTTTGTTCCCGACGACGTGCGCCTTCGTACGTACGCGTATCAAATTGCTGAAAGTCGTCGTCACTCACTTCGTAAGCGCGCCGAAGATGCCGAAGCCCAATTTGCCCGCGAAGAAGACCCGCTAAAAGACCCGCTGCCGGCAGAAGCAGCCGAAGAACAACTTTCGCTCTTCACCGCACTTTCGTCGGTGGTCACCGACGTGTCGCGCATCCACGATGTGTTCGACAGTTCTTACGAAGACGATGTCGATGCCGGGCTCGACGAGAACGGCGACCCGGTCCACGAAGCTGCACTCGATCCGGGTCAGACCGACGGACTCACGATCAACCTTGAGGCGCTGATCCTCCCGCTCTCCGGGTCGGGGCCGGCGGGCCCTGGAGGCGTTGGCCCCGCGACCTACCAGC
>JANMZO010000198.1:0-4169 GCA_031383405.1 Acidimicrobiia bacterium
ACGACGGGCCCGGCCCGAGGAAGGGTCAAACATGGACCGATCTCGTCACGCACCAGATCAGCCAGCACTGTGCCGCGTACTTCGACCGGTATCAGGGAACCTGGCATTTGGATCATGGGCTCGGCCTGTTCACCGGCTGGAAAGGGCAGTTGGCTGCCGACCGCTCGGTGACCTGGCGGCACGGGCGTCCATGGCTGCGGGACCGGCTCGCATCTCTTCCGGCAGAAGTCGAAACCGCCATCGAAGATATGCTAAGTGCGCTTGGTGTCCCAGCGGCCGAACGGACCGCCTACCTCACCGGTTTACTCCTTTCCGTTAACGGCTGGGCGGCGTGGTGCGCCTACGACCGCTGGCAGGCCCGCCTCGCAGGCACAGACGACCACGAGATCATCGACCTTCTCGCGATTCGCCTGACCTGGGAGTGGCTGCTGCACGAAGACGCCGACGTCATGCGACCCGCCGGCGGTTCAGAGAAGGTCGGAGCCTGGGGTTCGTTAGTCGCGAGGTGGGCCGGAGCCGAAGAGATGTCAAGCGCGTTGGCCGGTGCCCAGCGGGTCGACTGGCTCCTGCAGGAAGCCGTTGAGCGCTCATATCAGCAGCCGTTGATCGAGGGTTTGGCCGCAGGACCCCACACCACCCCGCAAACCCCGTCAGTCCAGGCCGTGTTCTGCATCGATGTGCGGTCCGAGGTATTCCGGAGGTCCCTTGAGTCGGTGTCATCCAACACCCAAACGCGTGGATTTGCCGGGTTCTTCGGACTCCCTATCTCCTACACACCCATCGGCAGCGCGCTCACCCGTCCACAGCTCCCCGGACTCCTTGCTCCGGCGCTGTCCGTGGGAGAGACCGCGGGATCTGTCGACGAAGCACGCAAACTGTCTGAACAACGCACAAAGAAACTCGCTCAACGTCAACGGTGGAGCAGATTCCGAAGCGCACCCTCATCGGTCTTCAGCTTCGTCGAGTCGATGGGTTTGATCTACGGCCCGAAGTTGGTGGCCGACAGCCTGCCGAGTGTCGCGACCCCATCGAAGTGGGAGGATGACGGTCTTCAGGAGGCGGCTCCGCCACCGCAGCTGACACTCGTTCGTGAGGATCCCGCCGCCGCAGCGGACATTGCCAATCGCGTATTGCGCGGCATGGGTCTGATCCAGGAATTCGCCCCTCTCGTTCTGCTCTGCGGCCACGGAAGCCAGAGTGCGAACAACCCCCACGCCGCCGGCCTCGACTGCGGCGCCTGCGGCGGACAGACGGGCGAAGTGAACGCGCGGGTGTTGGCCGATATGTTGAATTCACCTGACGTTCGCGATCAACTGCGGATTCTCGGCATCGACATACCGTTGACCACGTCGTTCGTCGCCGGACTGCACAACACCACGACAGACGAGGTCACGCTGTTCGACTCCGATCTTTCAACGGGTCAACGCTCGGCCGATATGGAAGCGCTCCGGAAATGGCTTTCGGGCGCCGGGGAAGCCGCGCGCGCTGAGCGGGCAGACAGCCTCGGGATGGGTGCCATCGCGGCTGACCCGGTGGCCCTGAGGCGAGCAGTATTGGAACGGGCGAACGACTGGTCGCAGGTTCGACCAGAATGGGGTCTGGCCGGCAACGCCGCGTTTGTGGTGGCACCACGGGCTCGAACCCGGGACCTGAACCTGCATGGCCGGTCGTTCCTTCACGACTACGACTGGAAGCTCGACCCCGACCTATCCGTTCTGACCCTCATCATGACAGCGCCGATGCTCGTCACCAACTGGATCAACATGCAATACCTGGCATCGACGGTCGACAACCGTCGCTACGGCAGCGGCAACAAGGTGCTGCACAACGTTGTCGGTGGAAACATCGGCGTGTTCGAAGGCAACGGTGGTGATCTGCGCATCGGTCTGCCAATGCAGTCCCTCCACGACGGTGAAACTCTCCGGCACCCCCCGCTGCGCCTGTCGGTGTTCATCGAGGCCCCGCGCGTCAGTATCGACGCTGTGATACGTGCACATATGGTCGTCCACGATCTCGTCGCCAACGGATGGCTGCACATGCTGCGCATTGAACCGGCCGACGGCACCGTCGAACGGTGGACCGTATCCGGCTGGGAACCGGCGTGAGCTGACAGCGACACCTTTCACGGGCCCACTTTCCCGACACTCCACGGTCGCATTAGGGTTCCGGCCCATGAAGGCGTCCAAGGTCCCCCAAATTTCGATCCAGATCACCACATTCGCCGCTGAGGGGCCTTCGACATGGAGGCCCATGTTGGACCGGGCCCGGGCGGCCGACGCCGCCGGCATCGATCGTCTGGTCGTGTCCGACCACGTTGTCTTCGGGGAGAACCTCGACGCCTACGCAAGTCCCGAACTCGGAGGGACCGCCGGCGGTCGACAACCGACCGGCCCGGATGGCCACTGGCTCGAACCTCTTACGGTGCTTTCGGTAATTGCCGGGCTAACCTCCTCCGTTCGTCTGGGCACGAACATCCTCCTCGCGGCGCTCCGTCGACCAGCGGTGCTGGCCAAGACCGCGGCAACGCTCGACGTTTTGTCTGAAGGCCGCCTCGATCTTGGTGTGGGTGTGGGATGGCAGCGCGAAGAGTACGTCGCGGCCGGGCTCGACTTCGAGCAGCGGGGAGCACTACTCGAACACTCGCTGCGCGTGTGCCAGGCGCTGTGGCGGGAACAGTGCGCGTCGATCGACGACGCGCACCTGTCGTTCGACAACATTCATGCGATGCCGAAGCCGCTCCAACCTGGAGGCGTCCCGCTGTGGATCAGCGGAACCGTGAACCCCAGGGTCATCAGGCGCGTGGCGACCTTCGGAAGCGGATGGATTCCGTGGGGGCCCTCGGCGGCCGACATCACGACCGGCATTGCGAAGATGTGCGATGGGCTTCTCGCCATCGGACACGATCCCGCCGACCTGATGGTGGTCGGAAGTCTCGGTGCGGCCAAGAATGCCGACGGCTCATTTGACCTTCCGGGGACAATCGCCCGGGTACCGACCCTCGTGGCCGCGGGTGTGACCGACGTACGGGCCGCCCTCCCGATCCCAGCCGATCCCTCCGCTGCACAGGACTTTCTGTCTGCGGTGGTGGTTGCCTTCCGCTCAGCCGTCGGCCGCTAGGGCATGCACTAGCTAGCTCCGTGCTCCCACCACGATTTGCGCGGGATTTCCGGCGTTGGGAGCGGATTTTCCCGCACACTCCTAAAGGCGCCACGATCAATCCTCACCCGAGAACCAACTCGGCGATCGTGCGGAGGTTGTCGATTGATCCACCGACCAGCATCGTAGTGACGCGGCTCTCCCGCCACGCCTCAAGGTCGTGGCGAATTTTCGCCTTCGAGCCGACAAGGCAGATCTCATCGATCATGGCGTCGGGCACGGCCGCGACCGCATCGTTTTGCCGGCCGCTCAGGAACAGGCCCTGAATGTTGTCGACGGCTTCCTCGTACCCGAGCCGGCGGAACACATCTGCGTGGAAGTTCATCTCCTGAGCACCCATCCCCCCGACATACAGCGCGAGCCGGGGTCGGCAGGAATCGTACGCGCGCTGAATATCGTCGTCGATTGCGACAGAGACAGTCGGAAGGATCTCGAAGTCGTCCGGACGTCGGCGGGCCCCCGGGCGAGCAAAACCCTCAGCCAAAGCCGCGCCGTAGAGTTCCTCGTGACGCGGGGCGTAAAAGATCGGGAACCAACCATCGGCGATCTCGGCCGTCAGCGCGACGTTCTTCGGACCCTCGGCCCCGAGAAAAACCGGAAGGTCGGGCCGGAGTGGATGGGTCATCACGTTCAACGCCTTGCCGAGCCCGAGCCCGCTCGAAGCTGGAATTGGATACTCAGGCCCCGCATTCGTGAGCTTCTCTTCGCGGGCCAAGATCCTACGGACGATCGACACGTACTCCCGGGTGCGGGCGAGGGGTCGGTTGAACGGCTGACCGTACCAACCCTCCACGACCTGGGGTCCGCTAACGCCGAGACCCAGGACGAAGCGGCCGTTTGAGAGATGGTCCATCGTGATCGCCGCCATGGCTGTCGCCGTTGGAGTGCGGGCCGAGAGTTGAATCAGATTGGTGCCGAGCCGAAGCCTCGTGGTCGCTGCACCCCACCATGCCAACGGCGAGATGGCGTCGCTGCCCCATGACTCCGCGGTCCAGGCCGAGTCGTAACCCAGG
>JANMZO010000207.1:0-38405 GCA_031383405.1 Acidimicrobiia bacterium
CCAGGGCGGCCTCGGCGACCTCGGCGAGCGTCGGGTCCCCGTGGGCACTCGCTGCGGCGTTCAGGTGCTGACGGGTGAGTCGGCCCGCTTCCCATTCGCTCCGGAACCACGAGCGCGGCATGGTGAGTCGTGTTCCGGCGAGCGTGCCGAGCGTTGACGCCGCTTGTCGGGCCGACTGCTCCCGCCAACCCCAGTAGGGGTTGACAGCGATGAACTGATCCAGCGGCCAGGTGGGTGCGATGCGAGCGCAGGCCGCATCGATATCGGCGATGGCGGGGTGGGCCGGGGCTTCGGGTGCGGTGGTGGTGTTCATGCCGGTGCTCCGGTGTTCGTGGTGGCGCCAAAGTTGAGGTCGGGGTTCACAACGGAAGCAGTCGCCCCGACCGTCGTGGTGTGGGTCCGTAGCATCGGGAGGCCGGACGGGATGGGCAGCGGAGCCGATCGGGGTTTGGTTGCGGGGGGTTTCCACAGGCCGAAGGTGATGCGCGTGAAGGCCTCGTCGAGAAACAGCCCGCCGTAGATCCAGGGGTAGATCCGCTGTTGCAATCCGCGCGCCGGGGCGGTCGCTATCACCGCCTGCACCATGAACAGCGCCGAGAAGGCGACAGCGACGACGATGAGCAGGAAGGTTGGAGCCCGGGCGTCGCCAGGTGCCAGATGTCTGAACAACTCGTGCAACCCGAAGTAGGCGGACGGGACCGCAAGCATGCCCGCAGCGAGGCCCGGTAGGGCCAGACCCTTGACCCGCGAACGAGGTGTTCCCGAGAGAGGCATCAACGGCACGAGAGCCAATCCCACGATGCCCCCCAGTACCCAGATGGTTGATGGGAGTTGCTTGGCGAACGGCAGCAGGCTCCATGCGTATCCGGCCACCACCGTTGCGGCCAGCGCAAGAACCATCCCGATGACGAGCGAACCGGTTCCCGGTGCGACAGCCTTGGCGGCGAGCTGTTTGCGTTGGGTCTGGCGGACCGTTCCCCCGGCTCCGAGAAATGCGTGCGCTTTGTAGAGCGAGTGGGCCAACAGGTGCAGGAGGGCCATTTCCCACGCACCCAGGCCGCATTGCATGAGCATGAACCCCATCTGTGCGCATGTCGACCAGGCCAGCGAGACCTTGCTGCTGATGCGGGTGGTCATTACGAGCGCGGCGAGCACCGCGGTGGTCGTTCCGACGGCGACGAGGAGGGTTCGGGTCTCCGTGGCCCGGTCGACCACAGGTGCGAAGCGCAGCAGGATGAAGCCACCAAGGTTCACGACGCCAGCGTGGAGCAGGGCCGAAACCGGCGTCGGGGCCTCCATGACTTGAATGAGCCAGCCGTGGAAGGGGAGTTGGGCGCACTTGAGAAGTGCCGCAAGAGCGATGAGGAAGATGCCGAACCGGGCACCGGCCGAGAGTTCGGGCGATGTGGTCACCTCGGCGACGATCCGGTCGATCCGAAGAGTGTCGAAGGCGAGAGCGAACACCACGACCGCTCCTAGCATGCACGTATCGGCGATCCGGGCTACAAGGAACTTCTTGTGGGCGGCCGCCACAGCCGCCGGCCGGTCACCGAAGAACGTCAGCAAACCGTGCAGGGCAAGACTTGTCAGTGTCCAGGCCAGGGTGAGCGCCAGAAGATTGTTCGCGACGATGACCATTCCCACAGCGGCGAGCGTCGCCATCATGCGCTGGATGTATCGCTGTTCGTGGGGGTCCCCACGAACATATGCACCTGAGTACCGGATGCACACCCAGCCGACGAAGCTCACGAGGATAAGCACCACCGACCCCACCGGGTCGGTTCGGACAAATGCGTTTGTCCGATCCTCGGTGAACAATCTTGCCATCGCCGCCGTAACGGCGAACGCAAGCATGCCGGTTGTCGCCGCCCGGGCCGCGCGCCAACTGCTGGAAATCGATCCCGCGTGACGGATCAACGCAGCCGAGCCGAGGGCGAGAACGGTTGGCGTCAGGAGCAGAGCACTCTGCCAGATTGGGAGGGTGGCGGATGGCATCGCTACGGCGATCGTCATGAAAAAGTGCTCCTGATGGGTGGACCATCTGATTCTGACGGGTGACCATCATTCTGTATAAATCATTGCGCAGCGCGATTAGTTGAAAACGAATGATCGGAGTTCGGTGTCCGCCCTCGATCTTCATCATCCGCACTTCTTTTGAGCGGTTGGAGTAGCAGGCAACCTCACCCGAACGGCAACTCAACCTCATGTGTCGCAGTCCGCACCTGTCCACCCAGATGAAGCAGTTGAAGGATCAACTCGGGCGTCCGTTGTTCGAGTGGACGGGTCGCACCCTGACCCTAACCACCCTGACCCTGACTACCCGATATCACTCGCGGACCACGCAGTCATCAAAGATAGGCGTCTGGCGGCCTAGGGTCGATCGGGGAATTGCGGCCCCGTGGTGCGGGTGCGTTTGAGTTCCCAGAAGCCCGGAACCGTGGCGACCGCGATATACCCGTCCCACAACTGGAGCGAAAGTTCCGGGCTCGGGACTGATGTGATCACCGGTCCGAACAGGGCAACCTTCTCCCCATCGGCGTTCTTGAACGCGATGATCGGCGTACCCACGTTGTCCCCGGCGAGGGCGATACCGGCGTCCATGCGCGTCCGGATTTCTGCGTCCCATGACTCGTCGTCGAACGCCGCCGCATGCGATGCGGAAAGGCCGACGGCACCGAGCGCCTCAGCGGCCGTGAAGTCACGGTCCTTGTCGTGGTGGATACGGCGTCCGTATTCCCAGTAGAGGGACTGAACGGCTGCCTCGCCGTCCGTGCTACGGACCGATTCGAGAACCCGGAGCAGGCTGTGGGTGAACTCGACCGGCTTGCGATGGGCCGAGTCTTCAGCCGGATTGTTCTTGAGCAACAGGCTTATCGGCTGCCAGGTGATGTTGATATCCCGGTGCGGTTGAACAGCATCGACGACCCAACGGGCCGTCACCCAACACCACGGTCAAATAGGATCGATCCAGAATTCAATGTCCACGGCTGCAACCTAGCCGCTCCGCTTACCTTTTGTGAGCGTCTCGGCGGCCGCTCTCGAAATTGGCGCGTGAACGTGGCCCCGCTCGCTACAGGAGCTGCAGCAAGTGATCGGCGAACAGCGGTGCGGTCGTGAATTTTCCCGTGTCGATCGAGAAGTAACCGTCGTGCGCATGAACTCCGACGTCGAAGCGTTCGTGAATTTCACTGCGGGGGTCGTCGATGTCGGTTTCGCCCCAGCTGAAGATGGCTCCGGCATCGACCTTTTTTATCGTCGCCTCTTCAAGACCGGGAACCGCGAACGACAGCTCTTTGACGACCCGCTCGGCGAGATCGTGTGCAAGCACCGGATCCGGCCGGCCTTCGCAGGGAGCGTTCCAGCTCGACGGTGGCTGCAACTCTGACGTCCACCCTTGGATGCTTACCGGGTAGTACGACAGATAGGTCAGGCCGTTGCGGAACGTGACGATGTCGCCATACGGTCCGAGCGCGAATGTCATGGGTGGCATCTCCGACAGGTGGTCCGGCAGATCGACGAAGACCCGGTACTTGAGGCGATGCACCCATGGTCGGTCGTAGGAAATGCCCATTGTCTGGTCGATTGCCAGGCGACCGTCCCATAAACAGTTCACGACGATGTCGGCATTGAAAGAAACATCAGACTGGTCAGGACCGATACATTGCACCATAAAACTGTGTGGTCCACGGGAAACAGCCATAACAGTGTGGTTGTAGCGGCGGGTAATCTCATCGTTGTCGTTGAACCGATCGCGCATCCAGCCATTCATCAAATCCCGGTCGAGGGCGACCTCAAGGGTGTCGGCGAGAGGTGACGCATACCTGCGCGACAGTTCGGGAATGGAAGACGATTGGGATTCCGTCCAGATTCGGCCCGGCTGGGTGCCGAGGTAGTTCAACGAACGGTCCTCGGACAATCTGTCATAGAGAGACTGCACGTTTTCGTAGTGACTGAGAATCTCATCGCCGGTCAACAACGATGTCGTGCCGAGGCAGTACGCGAAGGCTCTCGTCGAAAACTCGGCCCACGGCATTGCTTCTCCGAACCACCCGTCGACGAGATTGGAGAACCGGAGCGCACCCTGCATCAGCAGTTCCGCAGTTCGCATCGACCTGTCGTTGGCGAACAGAAATCCAAGGTGCACTTTGCCCTCGTTCCGCAGGCTGGTACGCAGGAGCGCGTTGGGGCTGCGGTCGATAACGGTGACGCCGTATCCGCGTCGGTGCAGCGCGAGACTTGCGCACACCCCCTGCACCCCGGCGCCGAGCACTATTGCACGTTTCCGGGCTTCGCGTCGCGTTCGCACGGTCGGGAACCATACCCTACGATCAGGGCGTGGTACCTGTCGTGTCAGTGATCGTCGCGGCCTACAACCGCAGTGGGATGCTGAGACACGCGATCGAAAGCGTCCGAAACTCAACGTTCACAGAATGGGAGCTTCTCGTCATCGGTGACCATTGCACGGACGACTCCGAAGCGGTCGCGCTGTCGTTCGGTGATCCCCGGATCCGGTTCGTGAACCTTCCGGAAAACTCCGGCGGCCAGTCGGCCCCGAACAACGTTGGCGTCGAACTGGCCCGTGGCGAGTTCATTGCGTTCCTCAACCAGGATGACCTCTACCTTCCCGAGCACCTCGGGCGGAGCGTGGACCATCTGAGGCGCAGCGGGGCCGACTTCGCCTGGACGGCGGCCGCGAGTCTTGTGCCTGCGTCGGAAGCGCAACTGAAGGCGGGCGACTGGACGTGTGAGGTGATCGGTGTACCACCGCGGATGGTGTTCGAACCTCTTGTGTTCCTGGTGGCTTCTACGTGGATCATGCGTTGCGAGACATCTCGGAAGGTGGGCTCGTGGAAGCCGGCCGACCATGTGTTCACCACGCCTTCCCAGGACTGGCTTCTTCGGGCGGGCAAGAGTGGAATACGGATGGATTTCATTGCGAATATTTCTGTGCTGGTGATCTTTTCCGGTGCGAGAAAAGGATCATATAGTTCGGCGGAATTCCCTGAACATGAGTTCTTTTCGAAACAGATCGGGTCGAATCCTCATTTCCGTGAAGACCTGTTCCACAGGTGTGCCGTAAACCAGTGCCGGAAATACAACGACCACTATTGGTTCGATCCGGTACCGATGAGGCTGGCACGGGTGGTTGTGAGAACCGTTCAACGAACGGCGGGGCGGATGGGTTCGCACCCTCATGCCCCGGCGAGTTTTCTGCGCTTCGGATGGCGCGGTGGACGCGTGCGCTACTTGCGGCGGAAGGTCGGGTTGGACCCTCTCGAATGAGTCCTCCGCAGTTCGGAGGGGGTGAGATTTCCAGCCCGGTGATGAGCGGTCACACCAGGTCGGCCCGAAGATCCGGTTCAGCCGAGGGCGTTGCCGAGGATGGCGATAAACGACACCATCTCACCCGGGTAACCGCCCAGGTTGTGGGTGAGCGCCAGGCCGCGACCCGCAGTGGCGATCCTACGGTTCTCCGGAGCCAGGCCGCGAAGCTGCAGCCACGCTTCGTACATCATGCGAAGCCCCGATGCGCCGGTCGGATGACCGAAGCTCTTCAGCCCACCGTCGGGGTTCACCGGGAGAGTGCCCGTGAGGTCGAATGTCCCGTCGAGACACGCCTGCCACGCGGAACCGCGTTCGGCGAATCCGAGGTCCTCCATCAGCACCATCTCCGTTGGGGTGAAACAGTCGTGCACTTCGGCCATGGCGAACTGTTTGAGCGGATCGGTGATACCAGCCTGGGCGTAGGCGTCACGGGCGGTGGCCACGCACTCCGGAAACGTTGTGTAGTCATACGACGGGTCACCAAGGCCCTCGCCGTTGCCCGCCACAAACGACAGCGCCTTCACGTACAACGGTTTGTCTGTGTACTTATGGGCATCTTCGGCGCGCACGACAATGGCTGCAGCGGCCCCGTCGGCGACACCGGCGCAGTCGAATACGCTGAGTCGACCGGCCACGTTCGGCATCGCGCAGATGGATTCAGCCGACATTTCCTTGCGGAACTGGGCCTTCGGATTGCGAGCACCGTTGTAGTGGTTCTTCGATGCGATGCGGGCTGCCACCTCACGAATCGTGTCTTCATTCACCCCGTATTTCCTGGCGTACGCCGGGATCACCATCGAGAACATGGCTGCAGCGGTGAGCGTCCTCTGGGTGCCATCACCGGGAATGGGAAACGCGTTGAGGCCGGAGTACCCGCCGTCTTTCACCTTCTCCACGCCTACCGCCATGGCCGAGTCGTAGGCCCCGCTCGCCACGGCGTAGCAGGCCTGCCGGAGTGCTTCGGAACCCGTGGCGCAATAGTTCTCGACCCGGGTGACGGGCTTGTCGCGCAACTTCAACGGACGCGCCAGAGCAATGCCGCTCATGGCTGACTGCGCAGTTCCGAACCAGTACGCGTCGATGTCGTTGCGATCGACGTGCGCGTCGGCCCATGCCTCGTTGGCAGCGGCGATCAACAGTTCGTCGATGCCGGAATCCCAGTGTTCGGTGAACGGCGTGCAGCCCATGCCGACAATCGCGACCCGGTCTCTGATTCCATGCGATGCCATCAGTTCGCTCCTGCTGTTGGGGTGTCGCCCGATGCCGCTACCGGTCGAGCCTTCCAGAAGTAGTTGTGAATACCGTCGCTCGAGGCGAGGCGACGGAAGGTCATCTCGACCCGTCCGCCGATCTTCACGTCTTCGGGTCGCACATCGGTGAGTTCGATCGGGAAGCGTCCACCGCCGTCGAAGTCGACGATTCCGAATGCAATGGGCGGACTCGGCGAGTACGCCAGTCGGTCGATCGTGAATGTGGCGATGGTGCCGAGGACATCGGCCATGGGAACGGGTTCGAGACCTCCGGAGCCACCGGATTCGGACATGCGACTGGGCGGGAGTGAGATCTCGCCGTTGGCGGTGTCACGGTTCGCGACGAACCCAAACTTCCATGCTTCGTTGCGGTCAGCGGCGGATGACGACGCGCGGGCCGGTTCCGGGCGTCGAGGTGGCTCGACGGTGATGCCACCGCGCCATGACAGGAACTTGCCGTAGGGGAGATCGTGTCCGGATGAAGCTTGTGCGGCGACGGTGCGTTCATTTTTCCACGACGCGACAACTTCGGTGGCTCGGAACAGAAACACATCAGCGCCGTCGGACAGCACGATCAACGCAATCACGTCGCCCGGCGTCGCCTGCTCCAAAGCATCGACGAGCAGCATGATCGGCTGAGCGGCCCCGGAATTGCCGATGGCCTCAGCCCGGTCGGGCAGGGTTGCTTGGAGCTTGAGGCGCCCGGCGAGCGCCTTCGTCGCCCGGCCGTGGAGTCCGGAAATGGCAACGGTTGTCACGTCGCCGGTCGCGAGCCCGGTCGCGGCCAGGGCTTCGGCCCACGCCCGCTGGCCGCATTCGAGGTACTTCACCTCGCCGAACCGCTCCTCCCACAGCTTCGACCGCGCGTCACCCGGTGAGCGCCACCGGTCGACGAATTCATCTGTGCACGTAGCACTTGCGAGGTGTTCGGCGAGGAGTGTGCCGTCGGTGTCTGAGCCAATCAGAACAGCGGCTGCGCCATCGCCGCCCGAGGCCTCGTCACCACTTGTCGGGAGTCCGCCGCGGGCGTCGGAACCGACGACCAGTGTTGCTGCGGTGCTTTTGAGCGCGAGCCGAAGCCCTCCTGATGTCGATCGTACGGATCCGTTCATGTCGATCGCCGCAACTGATGTCGGTAGCCGCAGCGCCGCGTGAATGGTTGTCGCGTTCGTGCGGTCGGCGTAGGCCGGGGTCACCGTGGCGAACAACACGGAGTCGGGAACGGTGACCGACGCGCGAAGGCAGCGGCGGGCCGCTTCGAAGCCCATCGTGGTCGTGTCTTCGTCGAAGCTGGCCACCGCCCGCTTTCCCTTCCCGCCGCCCGTTCCGAGGAATGCGGTGATCTGGGACCTGTCGAGTCGGTAGTGCGGGAGATAGCCGCTTCCGGAGAGAATGCCACGCATCCTGGTCAGCCTATCCGGACACCCCCGAATCTGACGAAACGTCAAAACCTGGAAGCGGGCTCGTGTTGGCCCGGTCTCGCGGTCTATGCGCCGGCCTCGCCAGCGCATAGTGGCATCAGGCAAAAAAATGCTCCGTCGTTCTATAGTTGGCCAAGCATGAAACGCTCAAAAGCAGCTCCGCTTTCAGTAGGTAAACGCCCGCTCGGGCCACGAGCGGTCATCACCAGGGACAAGTTGCTCCAGGCAACGGCAGCCATGCTCGAAACCGGTGGACTCCTCGAATTCAAAGTCGTCGATGTCGCACGGGCTGTCGGCACGTCGCCCGCGACGTTTTACCAGTACTTCGCCTCGGTCGAAGATGCAATCCTCGAACTCAGCGCCATAATTGCCGATGATCTGACCGCGCTCCTCGATGTGATCAACAAACCGTGGAGGGGCTCGAAATCCCTCGACAACGCCCGGCAGTTTGTCGACGAATACTTCCGGCACTATGACGAGCACGGGGCGATTCTGCGGGTTCGCAACCTCTCGGCGCAGGAGGGCGACATCCGGTTCCGGAAGGTCCGCAACGACGCGATGCTTCCGTTCACGAAAGCTTTGGCTGCGAAGATCGAAGAATCCCAGGAGGCCGGGCGGGTTGTTCCCGAGATCAACGCATTCGCGGGTGGCGGGGGGCTCATGGCCATGATGGAAAGACTGGCCGCATTCCGTTACGAGTTCGAAGCCCGCGGCGTCGATCGGGCTTCACTGGTGGAAACGACGGCCCGGATGGTCCACCAGACCGTTACCGGCCGCCGCTGAGTTCAGTCGTCGCGTGGGCGTTTGTGTGCGGCTCTTTTGTGCGGCTTTTGTGTTCCCACGCGCCTGGAACCAACCACCGTCTTTCGTCACCTTGGTGTGGCGAAGGGTTCTCCCCATAGAATGTGACGAGTCGTCAGATTTCTAGACGACGCCAGGGTTTTTACATTCGTTTCATTCATGTCATACATGCAAAGGGAGTAAGTCAGTGGCTGGGTATCTCGCAGGGAAGACCGTTGCGATTACGGGAGCGGGCCGAGGGATCGGCCGGGCTATTGCCATTGCGTGCGCCGTCGAAGGCGCCAACGTCGTGGTGGGTGACTTCGGCGTCAGCGTAACCGGCGCCGAGCCGACCAGCGAGATTGCCGATGCTGTTGTCAGGGAGATCACCGAGGCCGGCGGAACAGCTGTCGCAGTCGCGAGCGACATATCCACGATGGAGGGCGGCAGGGCACTCGTCGATGCGGCGATCAACAACTGGGGGCGGCTCGATGCTGCTGTCTGCGTGGCCGGTATCGTGCGTGAGCGCATGCTGTTCAACATGAGCGAGGAGGAGTGGGACGACGTCGTTCGCGTCCATCTCAAGGGAACGTTCACGGTCTTCCGCTTCGCCTCGGCGGTGATGCGGGAGCAGAAGTCGGGCACATTGATCGGTTTCACCAGCGGTGTGGGTCAGATGGGCTCGACCGGGCAGGCCAACTATGCGTCGGCCAAAGCCGGCATCATCGGTCTCTCGCGTAGTGCAGCCCTGGGCATGATGAAATATGGCGTCACGTCGAACATCATTGCTCCGATCGCCAACACCCGGATGGCCGCGAACGTGAGCGGCGGGCTGCATGAGTCCGGCGATCCGGAAGACATCGCCCCGATGGTCGTATACCTGGCCAGCGATGCCGCCAAAGATGTCACCGGTCAGGTGTACACCGTTGTCGGGGGTCGCATCTCGGTCTGGAGCCAGCCCAAGGAGGTCCGCTCGATGACGACCGAAGGTCGTTGGAAGCCCGAGGAAATCGCTGCCCGGTTTGGTGAGATCGGCACTGAACGACTCGAGATGCTGAACTGGATCGACGCGAACAACAAACGCCAAGCTGAAGCCGCCGCAGCACAAACGCAGGACTGAACCCACGTGCCGGTTAGCGCGTCGACGACCGACGGTGAGATTCGCGACCGTGAAATTCGCGACCGTGAGTTTCGCGACCGTGAGTTTCGCGACGAGGTCCGCACCTGGCTCGCCGAGCATATGGTCGGAGAGTATGCCGAGTTGCATGGAGCCGGTGGCCCCGGCCTGGAGCATGAAGGTTTCGACGTACGCGTGGCGTGGGAGAAGGAACTTGGCCGCGCTGGGTGGATCGGGCTCGGTTGGCCCAGGCACGCCGGGGGCCGTGATGCGACAATTGCGCAGCAGGTCATCTTCGCCGAGGAATACGCACGCGTCGAAGCCCCGGCCCGCGTCAACCACATGGGCGAGAATCTTCTGGCCCCGACGCTTATCGAATTTGGTACGGCGGAACAGCAGGCCCGGTTTCTTCCTGGAATCCTGAACGGTGATGAGCGCTGGTGCCAGGGCTATTCCGAACCCAACGCAGGTTCAGATCTGGCCAACGTGGCGGCCCGGGCCGTGCTCGACGGCGACCGGTGGATCATCAACGGCCAGAAGGTTTGGACCTCGCTGGCTCACGTTTCGCACTGGTGCTTTGTGGTCGCCCGCTCGGACCCTGGTTCGGCCCGCCACAAAGGTCTCTCGTTTCTTCTCGTCCCCATGGATCAACCCGGCGTTGAAGTTCGACCCATCGTGCAGATCACCGGCACGGGCGAGTTCAATGAGGTGTTCTTCTCCGATGCGTACACCGAACGCGAGCTGATCGTCGGTGACCCCGGTGAAGGTTGGCGCGTTGCGATGGGCCTGCTCGGATTCGAGAGGGGGGTGTCGACCCTTGCGCAACAGGTCGGCTTCTCCCGGGAGATGGATCATCTGATCGAACTGGCCCGACGATCCGGTAAATTGACCGAACCGGTCGTACGCCAGAAGTTGATGCGCTTCTACACCGAACTGCAGCTCATGCGCTGGAACGCATTGCGTACGATGTCGAATTCGGTCCCCGGACCCGAGGCATCGATATCGAAATTGCTGTGGGGAACCTGGCACCGTGAGATGACGAACATGATGCTCGACATGCTCGGGGCCGAGGCGATGATCGGCTCAGCGGGAGCGAGCCCACATGTGGCCGGCCGCACAGGCGCGGCGGCTCACCGCGCGTATCCGCTCGGCCTCGAACAGCGGCTCGCTTTCTTCAGCCGGTCCGACACGATCTACGGCGGATCCAATGAAGTGCAACGTAACGTGATCGGCGAACGGGCACTCGGCCTACCAAAGGAACCAACACCGCGATGACTGTCCCACCACCTCCCTACGTCGGCGGCCACGGCCTCCTCTCCGGTAAATCCGTGCTCGTAACCGCAGCGGCCGGAACCGGAATCGGTTTCGCCACGGCGAAGCGATGCGTCGAGGAAGGCGCCTTCGTGGTCATCTCCGACAAACACGAACGCCGCCTCGCCGAATCGGCCTCGGAGCTCTCCGAGTTGGCCGGCCGCCCCGTGCCGGGGGTTCCTTGCGATGTCACGCAGCAGATCGACGTTGACCGTCTGTTCAACGAAGCCATTGCGTCGACCGGTGGGCTTGACGTTGTCGTGAACAACGCCGGGCTCGGAGGAACAGCGAACATCGTCGACATGACCGACGACCAGTGGAACATCGTGATGGATGTGACCCTCAACGGTACCTTTCGGTGCATGCGCGCTGCCATGCGGCACATGCTTCCGAGGGGGGCGGGATGCATCGTCAACAACGCGTCGGTGCTTGGATGGAGGGCCCAGGAGGGCCAGGCCCACTATGCCGCCGCCAAGGCTGCCGTTATGGCGATCACCCGATGCGCCGCGATCGAAGCCGGCCCGCACGGAGTGCGGGTCAACGCGGTTGCCCCGAGTCTGGCTATGCACCCGTTCCTGGCCAAAGTTACGAGTGAAGAGCTACTTGTCGAACTTGCCGCCAAGGAGGCCTTCGGCCGTTACGCCGAACCGTGGGAGGTGGCCAACGTGATCGTGTTCCTTGCGTCTGACTACTCGAGTTACATGACCGGTGAAGTCGTATCGGTGTCAAGTCAGCACGCCTGAGCAAACGTTAACGACGTCACGGATACTTCTCACTAACGCTGAAAAATGCGTTTCTGATACAGTGTCAAAAACTCACAGGCATTACGCCACGCTCGGAGGATGCGCATCGTGACTAGCAACATGACTAAGTCCACGGCCCCTTATACGGCGGATGATTTCCCGAAAATCATCAGCGTCGACGACCACGTTGTCGAACCGCCCCACCTCTTCAGTACGTGGCTGCCGGAGAAGTACAAAGCCGACGCTCCCCGGATCGAGCGTCGTGGCCTGGCCGGTATGAAATACACGGGTGGGACGACATATGCCTTCGAATGGCAGGACGATGCTCCGAAGTCCGACTGCTGGATTTACGAAGACCTGATCCTCCCGCACAAGCGCCACGTCGCTGCTGTCGGTTTCGATCGAGACGACATGAGCCTCTCGCCGATCACCTACGACGAGATGCGGCCCGGGTGTTACGACCCCAAGGCCCGACTCGAAGACATGGATGTCAACTGGGTTGAAGCCTCGCTCTGCTTCCCGACGATGCCACGCTTTTGCGGTCAGACGTTCTCCGAAGCCAAAGACAAAGACCTCGCGCTGGCCTGTTTGCGGGCCTACAACGACTGGATGGTCGAAGAGTGGTGCGGTGATTCGGCCGGCCGCCTTGTGCCGTTGATCATTATTCCGCTGTGGGACGTGGCCCTCGCAGTTGCTGAGATCGAACGCAATGCGGCCCGAGGCGTGCGCAATGTCTGCTTTTCCGAGATCCCGGCCAAGCTCGGCCTTCCCACGCTGCATTCCGGCTACTGGGAACCGTTCTTCGCCGTGTGTGAGGCGCACGGCGTCACGGTCAACATGCACATCGGGTCGTCATCGCAGATGCCGCTCACCTCGTCTGACGCGCCGCCGGCTGTTGCAGCGACGCTGAGCTTCGGCAACGCAATGTCGTCCATGACCGACTTCTTGTTCTCCGGGGTTCTGGTGCGTCATCCGAACCTGAAGCTCGCGTACTCCGAAGGGCAGATCGGCTGGATTCCCTACATCCTCGAACGCGCCGATGACGTGTGGATGGAACACCGGGCCTGGGGTGGCGTGAAGGACCTGATCCCCGAACCACCGAGCACGTACTACTTCCGGCAGATCTACGGTTGCTTCTTCCGTGACGTGCACGGTCTTGAGTCGCTGCACCGGGTCGGGATCGACAACATCACGTTTGAGACCGACTATCCGCACACCGACTCGACGTGGCCGCACACGAAAAAGTTGGCGATGGAAATGACCGCTCATCTCACACGAGAAGAGACCTGGAAGATCATGCGGGGCAACGCCATCAAGATGCTCGGCCTCGATCTGCCGAACTGATCCACGCAGCATTTCGTACGTACACATATGGACCGCATATGGACCTGACCTGGAGTGATGCCGAAGAGGAATTCCGGGCCGAAGCGCGTGAGTGGCTCACCCGGAACGTACCCAAAGGCCTCCCCAGCGGCGATACCCACGAAGGGTTCGCGTTGCACCGCGATTGGGAGCGGTTGTTGTTTGCCAACCGTTGGGCTGTGGTGTCGTGGCCGACGGAATACGGCGGACGCGGCGCGACCCTGTGGGAATGGCTGATCTTTGAAGAGGAGTACTACCGCGCTGGGGGTCCGCAACGGGTGACACAGAACGGGATCTTCCTTCTCGCCCCCTCAATCTTCACCTTCGGAACTCCGGCCCAACAGGGCGCAATCCTGCCCCGGATGGCGGCCGCCGAAGATCTGTGGTGCCAGGGGTGGTCGGAACCCAACGCCGGTAGCGATCTCGCGGGCGTCGCCTGCCGTGGAATGCGTATGGATGGCGGGTGGGTGATCAACGGGCAGAAGACCTGGACCACCCGTGGGGCCTTCTGCACACATATCTTCGCAATCGTCCGCACCGACCCGGCGAGCGAGCGTCACAGGGGTCTCACATACATTCTGATCCCGCTCGACACGCCGGGTGTAACGGTCCGGGGCTTCGGACGCCTCGACGGCGATGAAGGCTTCGCCGAGGTTTTCTTCGAAGACGCGTTCGTTGCTGACGACGCGATTACGGGCGGGGTCGTTCTCGGCGGTGAAGGCAAAGGCTGGTCGGTGGCCATGGCTACGGCCGGATCCGAACGCGGTCTGACGCTCCGGTCACCGGGTCGGTTTTCGGCCACGGCCTCCAGGCTGATCGAGTTGTATCGACAGAAGCTCCCCGAAGGCGACCCACTACTACGTACACGTATCATCCAGGCGTGGATGGAGGCCGAGGCATACCAGTTGTATACGCTATCGACAGTTACCAAGCTGGCCGATGGCGGTGAAGCGGGAGCGGAATCGTCGATCAACAAGATCTGGTGGAGCGAGCTCGACGTGAAGTTGCACGAGACCGCGCTCGATCTCTTGGGTCCTGACGCAGGCCTGGAGGGACCGTGGAACAAAGGTTGGCAGTTTTCGCTGTCAGGTCCGATCTACGCCGGAACCAACGAGATCCAGCGCAACATTGCTGCGGAGCGTTTGCTCGGCCTTCCGAGAAAGTAGGCGCGCATGCGACTCGCCTTTACCGAGGACCAGCTCGCGTTCCGCGACGCGGTGAAGAGCCTCTTCGTGGCCGAGTGCCCGCCGGCGGTGGTGCGCTCCGCGTGGGAGTCAGACTCCGGCCTGAATCCGGGGCTGTGGTCGAAGCTCGGAGAGATGGGTGTACTAGGTCTGCTGGTGGATGAGGCTCACGGCGGCCTCGGCTTGACCTTTACGGACATGATCCTCCTCCTCGAAGAGGCCGGCTACGCAGCCCTTCCCGACCCTTTGGTCGAGCACGCCGTCGTGGCGGCCCCGCTCCTGGTGCAACTTGGGCGAACGGGTGATCTGTTGAGCGCGGCGATCGATGGCGGGAATGTTCTCGGCATCGCCGGGTTTGATATGTCTGCATATGTTCGTAATGCCGAGACCTGTGCGGCGTTGGTGGCCTCGCTTTCTGACGGAATCCATCTGATTCCTCATCCGATCGGTCAACCACAGCGGTTGGAGACCGTCGATGCGGCAACCCGGCTCTACCGGGTCGAAAACCTCAGCACCCTTTCGTCTGTGGGATCCATCGTTCGGGCCGACGCAGCTCAAACGCTGACGGGCTTGGCGTTCAACCGCGGAGCCCTCGGGACCGCAGCCTTTCTTGTTGGCCTCGCCCGCCGTTGTCTCGACCTCACGGTCGACTACATCAGCCAGCGTCAACAGTTCGGCGTTCCGGTCGGAAGCTTCCAAGGTCTCAAGCACCAGATGGCATCTGCGCTGATGCAGTTGGAGTTCGCCCGCCCCGTCGTTTACCGAGCCGCAGATTCGATCAGCACCCAGGCCGCGACCGTTGACCGCGATGTTTCGATGGCGAAGGCCATGGCGGCGGAAGCGGCGAAGCTCGTCGCCCGTACCTCGCTGCAGGCCCACGGAGCGATCGGCTACACCGTTGAATACGACCTGCATATGTGGTTCAAGCGGATATTCGCGCTCGCGCCAACGTGGGGAACGACCCACTGGCACATGAACCGTGTCGGTCAGGCCATCGGAATCTGACGCTCACTCCCTCCGGGCGGGAGCCATCGACGTGTGCGGTCACCATGAACCGCCTCCGCCTCCACCCGACGAGCTGCCGCCCCCACCCCCGCTCGATGAACTCGGGCTCTGCGATGCCGCAGCCATTGCACTCGAAAGAGACCTCTCGAAACCCTCGATCGCCGACTCGAACCTACCGGGATCGAACCCGGTGCCGTAGGGAGTCGTGTACCAACCGGTGTCGGGGAGCTGACCCAGTGACGCAAAGCGCTTCACCCACTGTTTCACGTTGCCGAAGGCCATGGCATAGGGCAGATATTGACTGAACACCTCAAGCTTTTCCGTGTATGCGATGCGCTCGCCTTCGCCAGCGTCAAACAGCTGCTCAAAGCCGTTGAGGCGGGCCCGAACCCGCGAGCCGGCGGCCGTTCGCACCGGCATGGTCGGGGCAAGGGCCAAGATGCCCAGACCGAATACGACAATTGGGGCACCGAGGAGTCCTTTGTCGCCCGACGAAGCAAGAACCACGGTGGCGACCACGCCGAGAATGGCAACAGCAATACCGAGCCCCATCCACTTCGCTTTGACCCGGTCGGGGCGGCCCTCCCAGTAGCCGGCGGCGACAACATCGTTCTGGATGCTTTCCCTGACCGTGGCCAGACCTTTGTACAGGGTCTTGTCTTTCTTAAGTTCGCTCAGCATTACGCGTGCTTCGCCACCGAACAGAGTCGCGATCAATGTCTGCTCATAACCACGGAGTTCACCTTTGCGCGGCTTGTCGGCCGGAGGAATGCTCAACGCGTGATCGTCGGGTTTCTTTCCCTTGCCGTCGTCATCGATCGCCTCAATCTGAAGGTGCCCGCGAACGGCTAGATCCACGAGCGTTGCCGACAGGCCGACGGGGTCGACGGCTCCGCTTCGGATGGAGCCGATCATGCCCGGTGCGACGCCCTCAGGCGGAGCGAACTCGACCGGTGAGGCCAGCTTCTCCGTGAGGCCACGTTTGCGCTCCGGTGCCCCCGGTCCGTCGAACGCGGCCCCGGAACCGTAGAGCCGGTCGCGGCCGCGACGGCCGAGCAGTGTCAAACCACCGATCCCAACTGCACCAAGCGCGGCAGCCATGAAGGGCTGACCATTGGTCCAGTCGAATCCCCGACGAAGCGTCTGGTGCGCCTCGAACACGATCTCGGGTGAGGCGGCGCGAGCCGGGTCGAGCGGAACGACCACTTCGGTACCGAGAATCGTCGCCGACACGGTGATGGTGTCGCCGTCGACCCGCAACGTGCAACCCGGGTCAGGCAATCCACCGACCTCGCAACGGGGTTGGCTGTCTGCTGCGACCGGCGCCTTGATCCGGGCGGTGATAGCAGCAGCGTTGACCGTCCAACCCGAGCCGGTGATGTCGTAGCGGAGTTCGTTGCGAACGACGGCCCGCTTAAGGGTCCAGTGCAGCTTGTACGTCTGCACACCGCTCACGTTCACCTTCTTGTTCCCGAGTCGCAGGACCTCGTTGACGCCCTTTCGTTCCGTGTGACGATCCACGTTGGCGCCCGTCGGAGAGGACACCTCAAGAAACGAGACGTCGGTGACCCGATCAAATTTTTCCCAATCGGCCCACTCCGGCTTCCGGTCAAGGGTCCACAGGTGAACCCGCGGGACGAAGCGGAAAATGCCGTGTTTGTCGGATGTGCCGGAGAAGTTCCACACGATGGTTTCGGTCACGTCGAGGTCGCCGTTCGAAAGCACGGTGGCGTCGGCATCGAAGGAGTCGATCTGCTCCCACGCGTGGGCCGTCGGTGCTGTTGAAAACACCAATGCCATAGCAAGCGCGAGTCCGGCCAGGATCTTGCGCCCCCATCGCAGGTTCACTACGACACGACGGGAGGTGGTTTGGTTGAGAGGCGTGAGTCGGTGCTGCATGGGAAGGAACCCTACCGCCCGGGAGTCGTCGCAGACATCTGTCAATCCCGAATTGCGCTTCAGTTCTGATTCCGACCAGTCGATGACCCTCTTGAGCAGAGATTCTGTGTAACGCAGCGAGGAGATTCGCAATGGTTCCTCTAGTACCCACCTATATCTGGCCGACCGATGACGAAGCCTACAAGAGGGCAATCTCGGGCTACATACCGGGCCTGGCCATCGTGACGGGTGAGAATTCGGGACCGGGCAATGCTCGATCCGAGGATCTCGCCGGGCGAGTCAAATGGCTGGTCGACCGGTCCTGGCAGGCTATTGGCTACGTTCGACTCGATTACATGAAGCGTTCGATCCTTGACATTGCCGCCGATGTGGCCCGTTGGCGGTCCTGGTATCCGAACGTCGCCGGGTTCTTCTTCGATGAGTGTCCAAACATGAAAGCCGGAGCCCTCGAGGCGGCATCGGCATTGGAAGCTCTTGCTATGCAACACAGTTCGTTCTGCGTGTTCAATCCCGGTGCACCCGTTGACAACGAGTGGTTTGACGTGCTGTCCCGCTCGACAATCGTCACGTTCGAAGGAACCGCAGAGACCTACGCACATGTAAATGCCCAGCGCCATCCGCGTGCCGCGCACCTCGTGTACGCAGCGATCCGACCGGTTGGGATCACCGCCGGCTATGGCTCGACAACGACGGATGGGGAAGCTACGGATTCACCCGCGAACCCCTTCGATGCAGATGGCGTCTCCGCACCCGGCGTGGCCTGGAACGCGGACCGGGTGTTCGACATCCGCGACACCACCCCCGCCGATGCGTACCACGGCTGAGGTCTCCTTCGAAGGTATCTGAGCACCCCATCACTCGGGGTGTTCCCATCACACGGGGGCGTTCACGACGTCGGCTGATGAATATCCCGGTGGATTGGAGCAATCCGAAGCCATCATCAGGAGTTCACCAGAAAGCAGGTCGAGATCCACCGGGCCATGGGATTGGTGAGTCTTGCCGTTACCCCCAGCCGGTTGTTGACGGCTGAGTCCAAGGGGGTTGGCTCAGCCGTCAAACCGGGTGCCTGGTGTGTTGAAGGCGGTCGTAAACGTCAGGTGGAGGTCGGTGTGATTCGTTGTGTCAGCGTTGGCGGCGAGGTCCGCCTCGGTCGCCCGGCCAACGCGAACCACCGATTACGTCGGCGTGCGGCCAGAACGCAATCGGGTCGAGCGGACCGGCGATGGTGATGGACCGTTTCGGCTGCTCGTAGGTAACGAGGCTGGCCGAGACCAACTCACGCAGCGGGAGAAGTTCGGTGTAGGGATCCCACGGGCTGTCCCGCAGCGTCAGGTTGCCGTCGAGTTTTTCAACGTGCGTGTAGCGGTTCATCGAGTTGACGCGGACAACGTGTGGAGGGAAGTCGTAACTCTTCTCCACACCGCCGACGGCCCTCGACACTTTGATCCACCACTCGTTCTCTTCGAAATCTTCAGTGGTCGGCGGAAGTTGACCCGTCACGTCGCCGCTGAACTCAAGGAAGGTGTAGCCCTGGTGCGTGCAGGACGCGTGCACGTGGCCACCAAGTCGGAAGAACTTGATCGCGCACGGAAACTTCGGCTGCCCGTTCAGTTCCTGGCTGATGAAGATGGCTGCCTCCTGGTCGATGCCCATCCCCAACGAGTAAAGGCCCGACATACCGTTGAAGTCGGCTTCGACCTTGGTGCTCACCCCAAATTCGGGCTCACCGAGAATCGGCACGCAGTAGATGTTGATGTAGACGTTCGGGTTCTTGCCCGGCGTGATGCCTGGAGGGAGGAGTTCGGCGATGCGCGCCGGGTCGGTGCGGTAGACCATTTGCAGCTTTGGCCAACCCGAAACTTCGCCGGGCCGGTTCATCGGGTTTTCAATATCGGTCATGCAAGTGCCTCCTGTGAAGCGTTGGTGGGTTTCGGGGATCAGCGTTGGTGGGTTCGGGGATCAGAGTTGGTCGGTCATGTCGGTCATTTGGCTAGCAGGTGCGACCCAGTGCTGACGCAGATCCTGGAGCCAGGCCGGGAACTCCAGCGGCGGATCAGGCATGGCCTCGGCGCCGTGTTCGGCCAGGGCCTGTTCGAAGGCTCCGGGCTCGTTGCCCCACGAACGGGGATCGCCCATCATCACTTCAAAGAGCGTTGCGCCTTCGGGCCCGGCCCGGAAAGGTCCGAATGCGGCTCCGAAGGGGAGTTCGATGTGGGTTCCGGCCCGGCAGAGGCGATCGGCGCACCAGATCTCGCCGGCGACGACGAACAGGACGTGGGGGCTGTAATGCCCGTGTCGGCGCACGATCATCCCCGGGTCGTACTTCGCGTAGAGCGAAAGATACTGAGGATCGGAAGAGAAGGCCAACCACTTTTCCCACACCGATGATTCGGTACCATCGGCGTTGCGTTGCCGCTTCACGGCCTGCCAGCCCATGTCGGGGTCGTCGAGGTGGCGGAAGATCGGGACGCGTCCAGGGATCGGAAGCTCAACTGCTGTGTCGCTTTCCGGCGCCATCGTCCTCCCCTCACACTGATCCGCGTACGCAACCAGTGTAGCGCTGTTACAGATTTCTTGCCTGCGCGAACCGGCGGTCAAGGTATCGGCCCGGCTCGGCTCCACCCTCGAACGGGCGTTACACGCTTTCGATGTGGCCGACGACGAGAGCGACCCACGCGTCCCACAATTGGGGCGGATAGTCGTGGCCCATTCCTTCGGTGAGCGCAAATATGGCGCCAGGAACGAGTTCGGCCACGCGACGTCCGCCCAGTTGATCGATGAGCGTGTCTTTGTCGCCGTGTATCACGAGCGTCGGTACCCGAACCGATCGGAGGGCTTCGGCGCGCGGCTCCGACGTTCCCACGGCCATGTACTGGCGACCGGATCCCGAAGGATGAAAGCTCCGTTCGAATGCGCGCTCCGCGTCGGCGCGCCAACGGGCCTCATCGGCAAACTGCGGACTGCCCCACTCATGGAGGCCCTCAATCCACGAGGCGACGAATGATTCGCGGTCGGTGGCAGCGGGTGCGGTGAGCAGTCGGATGGCGTTGGGCGTGGACCGCCGGAACGCTTCTTCGCCGCTCGTGGACATCACCGACGTCATGCTCAGCAGGCGGTCGGGATGTTCGATGGCAAGCGTTTGCACGATCATGCCGCCCATCGACAGTCCCATGACGTGCGCTTTGCCGACACCGTTGGCGTCGAGAACGGCGATGGCATCGCCCGCCATGTCGGAGAGGTTGTAACACGCCCCCAGTTCGTTGACGGGTGCATCCTCGAACTTCGTCGAGAGCCCGACATCGCGGTTGTCGAAGCGGATCACGAACAGCTCCCGGGCGGCGAACTTCTCGCACCAGGCATCGGCGTAGTTGATGCTTTGACTCCCGAGCCCGTTGACCAACAGAAGCGCCGGATGGCCTGCTTTGCCGAAGGTCTCGAAATAGATCTCGCAACTGCCGTTGTGGGCGTACCCGGTGGTGTGTGCGGTTGTCATGGCCGGAACCGTACCCCGAAGTCCGCCCGACTTCGACTCCGGTACTTAGCCTCCCGCCCAGTTGGGCCGTGAGCCGGTCAGACCGTGACCTGTTCCCGGGCCACGGCGGTGGCGGCGGGTTGGTTGCGGAAGTACGGGATCACATGCTCGCCGATGTTGCGGATCGTCTCCAGTTGGGCGGATTGCGGTACCGTTCCCATCTGGCACAGAAAGAGGATTTCGTCGGCGCCGGCATCAATGAGGCGTTGTACATACCCAATGCAGTCTTCGACCGTGCCGTACGCGTGATTCGGGTTGAGCATGGCCATCGCCGGATTTGAAAAGTCGACGCTGATCGCCTCGGAACCGATGAATGTGCTGATGATGTTGGTTCCGTCGCCAGTCTTGGTGCTCACGTCGTCAGGCCAACCTGTCGGGTCGGGTAGCGGTGTCTTCCCGGCGCTGGCCCAATGTGAGATCGACTCCATGAAGAACCGCTGCCCCTTCAGGCCGATGCGCCGGGCCGCCTGACCGTCGTCCATCACAATGGCCGGACAGAGCGCAGCGAAGTGTTCCGTCGGCCGTTTCCCGACCTGCTTGGCCGGGTCTCGGTTGGCGAAGGCCGCCCGGTACTTGACGTTCTTCGCGGCCACCTGTTCCGGGCCGCCGAAGCCGAGAACCAGCGCTCCGATGCCACGGCCCCCCGCCTCATCGAGCGAATCGGTGTTCGAACAGGCCATGTAGAGCGGAGGATGCGGGTCCTGGAACGGTTTGGGATGGACCTCGCGGGCGGGAACATCGATGTACTCGCCGTGATGTTCGACCACGTCTTCGACCCAGTATCGCGGGATGAGGTACATGGCTTCGGTGATCATCGGTGGCAGCTTGGTGATGTCGTAGCCGAATGTCCCGGACTCCTGCTGCGTGCCACCCTTGCCGAAGCCGACGTGCAGGCGCCCGCCCGAGAGTATGTCGAGGGTGGCACACCGTTCTGCGACCTTCACGGGATGGTTCATTTGCGGTGGAAGGCAGATCACCCCGTGGCCGATACCGATGGTGGTCGTCGCTCCGGCGATGTACGCAAGGAACGTCTCGGGTGCGCTCATGTGCGCATAGAGCGTCAGGGCCTGGTGGTCGACGGCCCAAATGATGTCGAAACCCATCCTTTCGGCCAGAAGGCACTGTTCGACGATGTCTTTGAAGATCCGATGGTCAGCCTCGCGACTGGCGACGTCGGTCTGGGCCTCATAGATGAGCGAGAACTTCACTACACACTCCCTGGTGATCTTCGTGGCTGATTTGCATCGGTGCGGCTCGAGATCATGACTGTGGCCATTGGCCACAGTGCTCGAATTCCGATATTCTGTGGCCAATGGCTACACCTGTCAAATCGAAGCGGGCGTCGTCGAAACCCATTCCGGTGCAGTCGACGCCGCCCCGGGGTCGGGAGGAGATCAAAGACGCAGTGCTCGATGCCGCGGAGCGACTTTTTGCCCAATCGGGTCCTGCCGCGGTATCGCTGCGTGACATTGCAACCGAGGCGGGTGTCACCTACAGCCTGATCAGTCGCCACTTCGGAACCCGCGACGACCTCCTGGAAGCGATCCTCGTCCGTTACGCCGAACGCTGGAAAGGTCGGGCGGACAGCCACGTTGATTTCAATGACGCGCTGAAGGATTTGCTCGGCGGTTCTCCGGAGAGCGCGTACATGCGGTTGCTGGCGTGGAGTCTGCTGACGGGCCAGGGCGCGACAGCCCACGGAGCCGCATCACTGCTGGATCAGATCGTTCCCCTGGCCGGCGCCGAAGCTGACAATGCCCGCGAGGCGACCGTTCGAACCGCCACGGCGCTTTCGCTCATCTTCGGGTGGAAGTTCTTCGCACCCTTTATTGTCGAAGCGCTCCACATGGCACCGGCCGAGGCCCGGGCGTTTCACCGAGGTCTGCTGAAGCGTCTCCCCTGACTGGTCCCGGGTGCTTCCCAAACTGTGCGCGGACGTGGTGTCGGCAGGCCCGGTGCCTTCAGCACTCGACGATGTTCACGGCCAAACCGCCGCGTGAAGTTTCCTTGTACTTCGTCTTCATGTCGGCGCCGGTTTCGCGCATGGTCTTGATGACCTTGTCGAGGCTCACGAAGTGTGTCCCATCGCCCCATAGCGCCATACGGGCGGCGTTGATGGCTTTGACCGAAGCGATCGCGTTCCGTTCGATGCAGGGGATCTGCACCAGACCGCCGACGGGATCGCAGGTGAGGCCGAGATGGTGCTCCATGCCGATCTCGGCGGCATTTTCGGCTTGCTGAGGTGTGCCGCCCAACGCGGCACAGAGCGCACCCGCCGCCATCGAACACGCAACCCCGACCTCGCCCTGGCAGCCAACCTCGGCCCCCGAGATCGAAGCGTTCTCCTTGTAGAGCATGCCGATCGCCCCGGCCGTGAGAAAAAAGTCAATCACACCCTTTTCCGACGCGCCATTTACAAAGCGCGCGTAGTAGTGGAGAACGGCTGGAATGATCCCCGCGGCACCGTTGGTTGGCGCGGTCACCACGCGTCCGCCGGCCGCATTCTCCTCGTTGACCGCAAGCGCGTAGAGGTTCACCCAGTCCATGATGACCATAGGATCGCGGAACGCGGCTTGGGGGTCGGCGAGCAGCCGTTCGTTGAGCCCCGGCGCCCGTCGCTTCACCTGAAAGAACCCTGGCAGCACACCTTCAGTCGAAATCCCCCGTTGCGCACACTCCTGCATGACCTGCCAGATGCGGAGCAGCGAGGCGTCGATATCTTCGTCGGTGCGCCAGTGCCGCTCGTTGCGACGCACCACGTCGGCGATGGAACAGTTTTCGCGAATCGTGATCTCGAGGAGCTCCTCACCGCTGTCGAACGGGAGGGGGAGTTGCGTCTCGTCGGGAACGATTTGGCGCTGGAGCACACCGTCATGGGCCACCTCGTCGGAGACGACGAAGCCACCCCCCACCGAATAGAAGGTTCGGGTTTCCAGGACCGCGCCGGTCCCGTCGAAAGCCGTGAACGTCATCCCGTTTGAGTGGAACGCCAGTGTGTCGCGACGGTTGAAGACGAGGTCGTCGAATTCGTTGAAAGCGATTTCCGTGCCCCCGGCGAGCCGCAGTTTTTTGGTTCTGCGAATCGATTCGAGCCTCATCGGAATGGCATCAATGACGACGCTCTCCGGCTCTTCGCCTTCGAGACCGAGCAGCACGGCCTTGTCGGTGCCGTGACCTTTGCCGGTCGCTCCGAGCGATCCGAAGAGCTCAACGTGGATCCGCTCGACGTCGTTCACGGACTCCGACCGGGCGAGCCGTTCTGCGAACATCCGGGCGGCGCGCATCGGGCCGACCGTGTGGGAGCTCGAAGGCCCGATACCAATTTTGAACAGGTCAAACACGCTGACAGCCATGATCAACCTTAGGGCGACGATCACCGCGACGATCACCGCTCCCTCGACCAGTGTCGGGGATCGGCCTTTCGGCCGGGGCCTACGCCCAGGCCGGTCCGCCCCAGGCCGGAAGCCCGCTCCCACGGGTGCCGAAGAGTTCTGCCTTCCTGGCATCGAGGTCCGACGACTCCCAGGGTCTGTCCTGGGAGATCGAGCCAACGATCGGAAAGAGGTCAACCACGTGAAGCTGCGCCCCCACCGTGATGAAGGTCTGTCCGTTTATGTCGGCACTGGCATCACCCGCCAGCCAGGCCACGACCCGGGCGACATGCTCAGGTTCGTAGGGGTCAAACCCGCTGAAGTCCTTCTTGGCGAAGAGCGGCTGAGCTTCGGTCATCGAGGTTCGGGCCCGCGGCGCGATGCAGTTGACGGTCGTGTTGAACCGCTCCATGACGCGGGCCAGCGATACCGTCATCAAGATGATGCCGCCCTTCGCCGATGCGTAGTTGACCTGGCCGGGGCTGCCATAGAGACCGGCTTCACTCGTGGTGTTGATGATTCGGCGGGGACCGGTGTTGCCGGCCTTGTGCTGCTCGCGCCAGTACGAGACTGCGTGACGGCACAGGTTGAAGTGTCCTTTCAGGTGGACGTCGACCACGAGGTCCCACTGGTCCTCGGTCATGTTGAACGGCATGGCATCGCGGAGCGCTCCGGCGTTGTTCACCACGATGTCGAGCCCGCCGAAGACGTTGATCGCCTGCTGCACCAGCGTCTCGACCGCGGCGTAGTCGGCGACGCTGGCCTGGTTCGCGACTGCCCGTCCGCCGGCTGCTTCGATTTCCGCAACGACGGTGTCAGCCGCCGGACCCAGGTCGTTCACCACGACACTGGCGCCTTCGGCGCCGAGCCGTAGGGCGTGGGCGCGACCGAGTCCACCTCCGGCCCCGGTGACGATTGCGACTTTTCCTGCCAGCGTTGCCATAGTGGGAATCCTCCGAGAATTGTTTCGTTGCGAGAGTTGGTCAAGTGGTCAGATCGTGTCGAGGGCGGCCAGGCGACCACGGGCCCCGAAGTGCGCGCGAATTTGCCCGATTGCCTCACTATCTACGCGCACATAGGGTTTTCCGACACCGCTGGAGTGGTACGTGAGCTCCGACGACTCCCAGCGATCCCGCTGCAGGTGGCGTTTCACCACCTTGTTGGTCTCCGTCATCGGGAACGTGGTGACGACCCGCACATACGTCGGATGCCACTTCGGCCCCAGGTCGCTCTGTTCCGAGAGGAACGCGCTGAACGCTTCAGCGTCGAAGACCCGCGCGTCCATCTGGAGAGCAACCATAACCCGGTCGCCCACGTCGGCATCGGGGACCCCGTAGACCGCGTTGAGCAGTACCCCGGGGAAGCGGCTGATGATCCGCTCGATCGGGGCGGCGGCTATGTTCTCGCCGTCGACCCGGAGCCACTCCGACGACCGACCGGCGAAATAGAAGAACCCGGCTTCGTCGCGGTAACCGAGGTCACCCGACCAGTACGACGTGCCACGGATCCGCTGCGTATTGGCTTCCTCGTTGTTCCAGTAACCCTCGAACAACGCGGCCCCGGCCGTGTTGACGATCTCGCCTACAGCTTCGTCGGGGTTGGTGATCCGACCGTGGGCATCGAACGTCGCCCGGATGCACTCGACGCCGGTGTCGGCATTTACGATACACACGGTCGGCGCCGCGCGACCGAGGCTGCCGGTGGGTGTGTCGGGGGTGCGTTGGATGGCGACGCTCGATTCGGTCGAGCCGTACCCGTCGTCGACCTTACAGTTGAAGCGGGCCGTGAAGCGCTTGATGTCGGCCTCGGCGCCTTCGTTGCCGTAGCCGCGCCGAAGTGTGTTGTCGGCATCGTCGGGAAGTTCCGGGGTGGCCAGCACATATGCAAGAGGCTTGCCCACATAGTTGAAATAGGTGGCCCCGTAGCGGCGGACGTCGGGCAGGAAGTTCGAGGCCGAGAACTTGCGGCGCAGGGCCAGCGTCGCCCCGACCGCAAGCGTGGGCAGCCAACTGGTGACCAGGCCGTTGGAGTGGAACAGCGGCATGACCGAATACGACACGTCGTCGGGTCCCAGTTGCACCATGCCGGCGAGCGTGGTGCCCATGCGGTGGAGGCGGGCCTGGCTGAAGATCACCGCTTTGGGCGCTCCGCTCGTACCGGAGGTGAAGACGAGCAGAAACTGCGTCGACGGGTCGGGCACGGTTGCCGGTAACGCAGCGTGGGCGAACGGCTCGAGCGTCCCGACGTACTCGGCGGAGTCGACGTTGAGCAGTCGGCCCGGTGCGGACGCCGGGCCCAGGTCGAGTCCGTCGACCAGATGCGCCTGGCTGGCTTCGGTCACGACGATCTGGCACTCGGTGAAGGTGATGTCACGCGCCAGTTCCGCACCCCGCCGGGTCGGGTTGATTCCGACGATCGTGGCGCCGGCGACGGCCGCCGCTCCGAGCCACATCGGGAACTCGGCCACATTTTCCAGAAGAAGGCCGATGTGGGGCGGTCCGTCGGTCTTAAGGGAGGCAAAGAAGGCCGCCCGGGTGGCGCAGGCCTGAGTGAACTCGCGGTATGTCCAGGTCCTGTCGTCGACCCGGACTGCGATGTTGTCGTCTTGGGCGCGGTCGATTACGAGTTGGGCGATACTCGACATGTTGGTGAGTCTTGCAGATTTGTCACGACCCGATCTGACGGTGCGTCAAATATCCGGGTTGCCTTCCAACGGAATGGGTGTGCTTTCTCAGGTTGGGCCTAAGGAAGAACACACAATCGGGCGGGGGTTCGGGTTCGGGTTCGGGTTCGCCGTCTCGACCGGCGACGGCCGCATGCACTACGTTTCGGGATTGGGTTTCTGACGCTGCATCAAAAACCCGGTTGTGTCAGCTCGTACAGACCGTGAGGTCGGAAAGGTCCGTGATGGGCATCACGTCAACAGTGCATACCGAGGGCGAGTACAAAGGGATCGCCGAGGTCGTGATGGATTGCCCACCGGTCAATGCCCTGACGGTTGCCCAGTGGTTCGAAGTTGGTGAGCTGGTACTCGCCGCGGGTCGCGACAGTCGGGTCAACGCAGTGGTGCTCCGGGCCGAGGGGCGTGGCTTCAACGCCGGCGTCGACATCAAGGAGATGCAGAACACCGAAGGGTTTGCAGCGCTGATCGGGGCGAACAAGGGCTGCTATGCCGCCTTCGCCGCGGTCTACGAGTGTGCTGTGCCGGTCATAGCGGCCGTCAACGGGTTCTGCCTGGGCGGCGGTATCGGGTTGGCTGGTAACGCCGACATTATTGTGGCCTCCGATGACGCGTACTTTGGATTGCCGGAAGTCGACCGGGGCGCGCTGGGGGCGGCCACGCACCTGAGCCGTCTCGTCCCGCAGCACAAGATGCGCTCGATGGTCTACATGTGCACAACGGCCACGGCATCCGAACTGCACCACTTCGGGTCGGTGCTCGAAGTCGTCCCGAAAGCCGAGCTTCGCAATAAGGCGATGGAGGTCGGCGCCGACATCGCCAAGAAGTCGGGCACAGTGATCCGCGCAGCGAAAGAGTCGCTGAACGGCATCGATCTCTGGGACGTCAAGCGGAGCTACCGGTTTGAGCAGGGTTTCACGTTCGAGTTGAACCTGTCGGGGGTGGCTGACGAGGCCCGCGATGCCTTTGTCGAAAAACGCGACGCCGAATTCACGAAGTAGCCGAACCCCGATCAACTCCGAATAGCTAAGCGAGCATAGTAAATGGCAGACAAACGAATGACCGAGGACGAGGCGATCAGTCGTCTCGAAGACGGAATGACGATCGGGATCGGCGGTTGGGGAAGCCGTCGCAAACCGATGTCGCTCGTGCGGGCACTTCTTCGCTCGCCGCTGAGGGACCTGACCATCGTTAGCTACGGCGGGCCCGATGTCGGACTCCTGGCGGCGGCTGGGAGGATACGCAAGCTCGTCTACGGGTTCGTATCGCTCGACTCGATCGCCCTCGAGCCCCACTTCCGTGCCGCCCGACAGAATGCGACGATCCCCGAACTCACCGAGCTCGACGAGGGGATGCTGCAGTGGGGGCTCTACGCCGCAAGCCTGCGTTTGCCGTTTCTCCCGTGCCGGGCGGGCCTCGGCAGCGACGTGATGGCGATCAACCCGCATCTGCGCACGGTCGTGTCGCCCTACGGCGACGGTGAAGAACTCATGGCGATGCCGGCCATCACCCTCGACGCTGCCTTCGTCCACATGAACCGGGCCGACGCTCGAGGCAACGCACAGTACCTCGGCCCCGATATCTACTTCGACGATCTCTTCCTCGGAGCTGCATCCGCCGGTCGCAGGTTCGTCACATGTGAGCGGGTCATCGACACCGCTGATCTGCTGAACGAAGGATCGATCCACACGCTGAAGATCAACCGTTCGATGGTCGATGGTGTGATCGAAGCGCCGAACGGAGCGCACTTCACGAACTGCGAACCCGATTACGCGCGGGACGAGGCATTCCAGTCAGAGTACGCCAGAGCCGCCGGTGACCCGGGCGGTTGGGCCGCCTTCGAGAAGCGTTACCTGACCGGATCCGAAAGCGACTATCAGGCAGCAGTCAGGACCCGAACCACCGAACGGGCCGCCGAGAAGAAAGAGGCCGCCCAGTGAGTGAGACGATTGCCCCCGCAGCAGGGAGTGGTGCGACGATCGACGAGATCTGCGTGGTCGCATGCGCGGAAACCTGGCGGGGCGATGGTGAGATTTTTGCATCGGGCATGGGCCCGGTCCCGTCGATTGCCGCCCGCCTGGCCCGGGCCAGCTTCGAACCCGACCTTCTGCTGAGCGACGGAGAGGCGTTCTTCATCGCGAACAACCTCCGCTTCGGTGGCGCGCCGTCGGAGAAGCTCGTGGAGGGCTGGATTCCCTTCCGCACCGTCTTCGACACCGTGTGGTCCGGGCGCCGTAACGTGATGATGGGCGCCTCCCAGATCGATCGCTACGGCAACGAGAACATCTCGAATATCGGGCCCTGGGCCAAGCCCAAGGCGCAGCTTCTCGGCATGCGTGGCGGGCCCGGCAACACGATCAGCCACAGCACGAGTTACTGGATACCCCGCCATACCACCAAGGTCTTCGTCGAGAAGGTTGATGTGGTGTCCGGCGTTGGCTATGACCGGGCCCGGACCCTGTCGCCCACCGCGCAGACCCACCACGAAATCCGTCGGGTCATCACCAATTTGGCCGTGATGGATTTTCAGACGCCGGATCATCGGATGCGGCTGCGTTCGGTGCACCCCGGTGTCTCGGTGCAGGATGTCGTGGAGGCGACCGGTTTCGAGTTGGCCATCGATGGCGACGTTCCACAGTCGCGCCAACCCACGGCGGAGGAGCTCCGCCTGATCCGTGAGGTTTTCGATCCGAGCGGTGTTCGGAAGGGCGAGTTTCGCTGATGCATCCAACGCTGCGCACGCGTCTGTGCGAACTGGCCGAGATCGACGTGCCCATCGTGCAGACCGGTATGGGTTGGGTTGCCGGACCGCGTCTCGTGGCGGCCACCTCCAACGCTGGGGCTCTTGGCATTCTTGCCGCGGCGACAATGGACCTCGCCGAGATGGAGAAGGCCATTGCTGAGGTGAAGTCGCGCACGACCCGTTCGTTCGGCGTGAACATCCGCTCCGACGCTCCGGATGCGAAAGAACGTATCGCCGTGCTGATCCGGGAAAAGGTCAAGGTCGCGTCCTTCGCCCAGGCTCCGAAGCAGGATCTGATCAAGCAGTTGAAGGATGAGGGCCTCGTCGTCATCCCCTCGATCGGTGCGCGCCGTCATGCAGAGAAAGTTGCCGCGTGGGGTGTCGACGCGGTGCTCGTGCAGGGCCACGAGGCCGGAGGCCATGTCGGGCAGATTGCATCGACGGTCCTGATTCCGCAGATCTGTGACACCGTCGACATTCCGGTGATCGCGGCGGGTGGCTTCTTCGACGGTCGTGGTCTGGTTGCGGCGCTGGCCTACGGTGCGAGTGGCATCGCGATGGGTACGCGGTTCCTCCTCACGAGCGATTCGGCCGTTCCCGAATCCATTAAGCGCACATATCTTGACGTTGCGACCACCGTTGTGTCCACGAAAGTCGACGGCGTGCCGCACCGGGTTCTTCGAACGGAATTCGTTGATGAGTTGGAAAAGACAAGCGCGCTTATGAGTTTGCCGAAGGCTGCGCTCAACGGTTTCAAGTTCCGCAAGCTCACCGGGCTTTCATGGAAGGACCTGATCACGGAAGGCCTGGCGATGAAGAAGTCGTCGGAGCTTTCCTGGGGTCAGGTGCTCATGGCGGCCAACACGCCGATGCTTCTCAAAGCGACGATGGTCGATGGGAAGGCTGAGGCAGGTGTCATGGCCGGTGGTCAGGTCGTCGGCGTGATCAACGATCTTCCCAGCTGCGCCGAGTTGGTCACGCGCATCGTCGCCGAAGCTGAAGCGACACTCAAACGACTGGGTGCGTGATCCAATAGCCTCCACGGCCATTTGAACTCCAGACCGGGCAAACGTCGATCTCGCATCTCATGTGGTCGCGTGCCGCCAGTCGCCCCGAGGCTCGCTAACCTTCCGACATGACGACGCACGCGGCATTCGGTTCCTGGCCCTCTCCCATACCGGCTGAGCTCCTGGTGTCCGGCGCGGCGATGCCATCGGACGTCCACGCCGAAGGCGGCGTGGTGTGGTGGTCACAGTCCCGACCCGATCAAGGCGGTCGCCAGCAGGTGGTTCGTCGCAATCTCGATGGCACGGTGGTGGATGCATTACCCGATGACTTCAACGCCCGGACCAGGGTGCACGAATACGGGGGAGCGGCATGGTGGGTGAGTGGTGGCTCGGTTTTCGCGAACTCCTGGGTGGATCAGCGGGTGTATCGATGCGATTCTGATGGCGCCTTCCATGCACTGACCCCGGAACCTGCGCAGCCACACGGGTTCCGCTATGCCGACGGGGTGGTGACCCCCGATGGCTCCACGGTGATCTGCGTCCGCGAAGCCCATGGCGACGACGTCCGCAACGAGATAGTGGCCTTCCCGGCCCGCGCCGGCGGCGATCCGGAACTGCCGGTGATACTCGTGAGCGGCCCGGATTTCGTCGCTGCACCCCGGGTCAGCCGGGATGGCAGACAACTTGCGTGGCTGCAGTGGAACCACCCCGACATGCCGTGGGATTCGACGGAGCTCTGGGTCGGTGACATCGAGGGATCGGGACGCGATACGCGAGTCGCCAACCAACGTCGGACCGCTGGGCGACCGGAGGAATCGGTCGTCCAACCTGAGTGGGGTCCCGACGCAAGCCTGTTCGTGGTTTCGGACCGCTCCGACTGGTGGAACGTCTACCGGGTGAACGGCGTCGACGACCTTGAGCCGGTCTACCCGGTAGCTGCGGAGGTCGGCCGGCCCGCCTGGGTATTCGGCCAATCAAGGTATGTCGTCACCGAGACAGGTTCGGTTTGGATGACGTTCTCCGAGGGGAGCGACTGCCATCTGGTCGGAGTCGATCCTGACGGTACGACGACTGATCACGCCGTGGAAGGGCTCGGCCTCGGTCAGCTTCGATGGAACCACGGTGAGATCGTTGCCATTTCCCGCCGCTTCACCCACGAGCCCGAGGTCGTCAGTTACCCCGTAGCGGTGATCGGTACTCCGGGTACGGGTCAACGCGTGGTGCTCTACGGCGCCCGGGACCTGGGCCTCGATCCGGTCGGTGTTTCAATCCCTCGACACGTTACATTTCCGTCGGCAAACGGTCGCGTTGCCCACGGTTGGTTCTATGCGCCCGCCGGCCTCCTCGACGGTGAAGTGTTGACTGGTATCGAAGGTGAGCGTCCACCACTGATCACCATGATCCATGGCGGGCCGACGAGCGAGGCCGGTGCGTCGTTCAACCTTGCGGTGCAGTACTGGACGAGCCGGGGTTTCGCCGTTGTCGACGTCGACTACGGGGGAAGCACCGGATACGGCCGCCGTTACCGCCGACTGCTAGATGACGCCTGGGGCATCGTCGACGTCGATGATGCGTGCGCAGCTGCGACCTGGTTGGCTGAACAGGGCCTCGTCGACCGAAATCGCCTGGCCATTACCGGAGGCAGTGCAGGTGGTTTCACCGTGCTCGCCGCGCTGGCCATGCGTGACACGTTTCAGGTGGGAGCGAACCACTTCGGGGTGGCTGACCTCGGAGCGCTGGCTCGCGAAACGCACAAGTTCGAATCCCGCTATCTCGACGGGCTTGTCGGTCCCTGGCCTTCGGCGGAGGCCGTGTACACGGAACGTTCGCCACTCAGCCATGTCGACGGGTTCGACAAGCCGCTGATCGTGTTTCAGGGACTTGAAGATGAGGTCGTTCCGCCGGCGCAGTCGGAAATGATCGTACGGGCGCTGAAGGCCAAGGGTGTTCCGCACGCGTACCTTCCCTTCGAAGGGGAGCAGCACGGCTTTCGAATCGCCGCAAACATCGTGCGCTGCATCACCGCCGAGCTCTACTTCTACTCAAGGGTTTTCGGGTTCGAACTCGCTGACCGGGTCGAACCGGTTGAGATCGTATTCGCCGAAAAACTATAAGCGCACCTAGCAAGCGCGTTAGAGTTTGAAGACACGCTTCGCGTTGTCTCGAAGAAACTTGGGCCATACCTCAGCTTTGAACGGCACGTTCTGCAGCTCGGAAAAGATGCGGTCAAGGGTGAGACCCATTGGATAGTAACCGGCGTAGATGATCTTGTCAGCGCCCCGGGTATTGGCGTAGTCGATGATGGCCTTGGGGTAGTGCTTCGGCGCAAACGCGCTTGTCGAGTAGTAGAGCCCGGGCCACTTCAACATGAGCTTGACGGCCATCTCTTCCCATGGTTCGGCACCATGGCGCATAACGATCCGCAACTCGGGAAAGTCATAGCAGACCTGGTCGAAGTGGTCGATGTGCTGACACGCCATCGGTACCCGGGGCCCGGGTACGCCGGCATTGATGAGCATCGGAATATCGAGATCGATGCACGTTGAATAGATCGGATAGAGGCGCCGGTCCGAAACCGGAACCTGGGGGTTGCAGCCCGCGGGAAAGCAGTTGACCCCCTTCACCGGAAGCTCGTCGACCGCCTTCTTGATCTTGCGGATCGAACCCATGATGTCATTGGGATCGACATCAACCACACCGAAGAAGCGATCAGGATGATCCTTCATCGCCTGAATGTTCACGTCGCGATCGGTGCCGATTAGCCCGGCCGCGATCCCGTGTTTGTCCATCAGACCCAGCGTGACCCCTACCGGATCGACGCCTTGCTCAAGTATGTTTGTGCGCTGTTTGAACATGTACTGGGCCGGGAACTCGTGGGTCGCGCTTTCCTCTTTCCTGAGCAGCGGCTTGAGGAAGTCGTAGTTGCGTTCGGCGTCTTCGCGGGGAAAGCCGATCATGGTGTCGATGGCACCGATTCCGGGAGGTATTGGCATGGTTCGAATGTAGCGAATACCGTCCTGACATTCCCAGCCCTGTTCCGGGCTCCGCTTATTCGCTCAGACGGGTTCGAGCTCTGCTTTCGGGGAACTTCTCGCTACCGCAGGCAGCCGCGCGAACGAGACCACGATCGCGGCGACCGTGTTGACAACCGCAAGTACCCGGAACGGGGTGGTGTAGCCACCCGATGCATCGAGTGCCCAACCTGTGAACAACAGGCCAACGGCCGAGCCCAGAGAGCCGGCCAACGAAACGACCCCGAAAATTGCCCCGTAGCTGACGAGGCCGAAGACCTCACCGGTCACGAGCGCCTGGAGCATGAACACATTGCCGACAGTGAAGCCGAAGACCAGCGCAGCGACGTAAAGGCCCACCTTCGTATGGAGCAACGTGTAGCTGAACGCCGTCACCGCCTGTAATCCTATGAAGAACGCAGCTAAGCGGACCTTGTTGGCCCGGTCGGCGAAGCTTCCGACAATCAGTCGCGCCACGATGGAGCCGATCGTGGTGGTCGTCACCGCGAATGCGGCCGTGGAGCGTGATCCAAGCTGGCCTTTACCCTGCAGGAACGCCAACTGATGGATCAACACTCCGGTCTGCGCGGTCAACGCCAATCCGAAGCCCAGAAGGATGGCCCAGAACGGGATGGTTCGGGCCGCCTCTGCCCGCGTCCAGGTTGTGTACTGGCCGACGGCCGAGTTTCGTTTGCGCTCGCTTGCCGCGGCCTCGTCGGTGCCGTCAGGGAACAGGCCCATCGATTCCGGGGTGTCGGCGATAACCGCCCAGAGCACGGGCAGGGCGACGACGGCCACGAGAATGCCGAGTATCGGCGCTCCACGACGTAGGCCTCCGTGGGCGATCAATGACGTTCCGAGCGGAACAAGCACCGCTCCGCCCATTGATACTCCGGTCGAGGAGAGGGCGATCGCTTGAGCGCGTCGCCCGATGAACCACTTGGTGAGCAGCGAGCTGACGGCTACACCACCTCCACCGCCGAATGCGATCGCCATCACGGTGTAGCACGCGAAAAGCTGCCAGATCGCATGGACAAAGCCGAGGCCGATTGTACCGATGCTGATGAGGATCGCGCCCGCGTAGAGAAAACGGATCGGGCCGAGCTCGTCGAGATAACGGCCCACGACGAAGCTCGAGATGCCGGCAACCGCGAAGAACAATCCGCTGGCTGAACTGACCACGGATGCCGACCATCCATGTTCGTCGCGCAACGGCTTGAGAAATACCTGGAGCCCGTAGTAACCCACGCCGACAGTCACGAACTGCATCACGAGACACGCAATCGCAATGTACCAACCGTAGAAGCGGTTACCCGGCAGAAAGCGAGCAGCGGGAGGTGGCATCGGCGGCAGGCTATCGCCGACCGGCTCCGGTCACCCAGTTTTCCTATTTGCGTGACTCGGCCAGCGCGTCGAGCCAGGCGAACGTCGACGCCTTGTCCTCGTCGACCAGGATGCCGGTCATGCCGATGGCTACCGCGCCGGCAACGTTGTCGGCGAGGTCATCGAGGAAGGCGCAGCAGGTCGGATCGAGGTCGCCCAGGCGTTGTGCGGTCAGGTGATAGATCCTCGGGTCGGGCTTGCGCACACCAACTTCGCATGAGTCGACGACGGCGTCGAACAGCTCGTCGAGTGGAATACTCGCACGCCAATAATTGGAAGCCTCTTTGAAATTGTTCGTGACGATCGCCGTCTGCAGGCCGACGGCGCGAATCGCCCGCACCCGTTCGATCATCTGTTCGCGGTCTTCGGGGGACCGGCCGGTTCGGACGAGTACCTTCATCGGTTCAAGATCGATGCCGTGGGTGTTCTTGGCGTGCCGGGTGATGGCGGCCATGGCCTCCGATGCCCGAACCTCGCCACGCTCGAGTTGGTGCCAGGGATGGTCCCCGTCCGTATGGGTCGGTCCGAGAATCAACTCCGTGAGGTCCCGCGTGGTGAGTCCGAAGTCGGGCGCAGCCTCACGGAAGGCCTTCAGGGGGGTGCCGGTAAACACGCCGCCGTAGTCGAACAGGACCGCTCTCAGATGTTCCATGGGACGTAGATACTGGCCCAGGACCGCAGCCTTTGTCGAAGTTGGTACGAACTTCTACTGTGCGTCATGGCCATTCTTTCGCAGCGTGATCTGAACGATGTCCGGACCCGCCTGACAGTGTGGTTGCAACGGCACCTTCCCGGCGCCACGGATCTGTCGGTGTCTGAGTTGGTGGTCCCGCAGGGGACGGGCATGTCTAGCGAGACGATGCTCTTCGACGCGACGTGGCGGGTGGGTGACGTTCAACACGGTGGTCCGTATGTCGCCCGCCTCGCGCCGGAAATGAACGATTGGCCGATCTTCCCAAGCTATGACCTGGCCCTGCAGGCGAGGGTGATGCGACTCGTACGTGAACATACGAATGTTCCCGTGCCCGATGTGCCGTGGATAGAGCTCGACGCTTCGGTGGTCGGCTCGCCGTTTCTGGTGATGGAGCGGGTGGGAGGCGTTGCCCCGTCCGATAATCCACCGTACGTCTTCGGAGGGTGGTTGGCCGACGGCACGATAGAGCAACGGCGAACGCTTCAGGACGAAGCGGTGCGGAGCCTGGCGAAGATTCACGCCATCGACATCGGCGCTCACGATGTGACGTTCCTCAATCGGCTCCAGTACGGAGACACTCCGCTCACCCAACACCTCAATGAACTGCGCGCATACTTTCTGTGGGCCGCTAGTGATGATTCCTACCCTTTGCTGGAGCGGGTGGCCGCATGGCTCGATGAGAACCGCCCGACCTCGGTCGGCCCTGTCGTGATCAGCTGGGGTGACTCGCGGATCGGGAACATGCTTTTTACCGACTTCCGTCCGACCGCCGTCCTTGATTGGGAGATGGCGTGTCTGGGTCACGCCGAGATAGACCTTGGCTGGATGGCGTTCATGCATCGCATGTTCCAGCTGTACGCCGAAGTGTTCGAGTTGCCGGGCATGCCGGACTTCATGCGCACGACCGACATGGTGGCCACCTACGAGGCCGCGAGTGGTCGTCAGCTCAATGCGCTGAGGTTCTACGAAGTCCTGGCCGGATACCGGATGGCCTGCATCTTCCTGCGGACATCACCATTGAGCATCAAAGCGGGCATGATGGCCGAACCGGCGACCAAGGAAGGATACGTGACCTTCTCAGTGCTTCTCGAGCAGATGCTCGACGGTTCGTACTGGCAATGATGCAATGGGGGGCTGTTGGGTGTGAACGCAGCCTGATCCGGTTACAGGTCGGGAATCGGAAGCGGAAGGTTGGAGGTCTGGAGCCCGCTGTCGATCTCAAGCATCTTGCCGGTCACGTAACTGGCGGCGGGCGAAGCGAGATACACAGCACCGAGGGCGATGTCTTCCAGCGTGCCTATACGTTTCATAGGTGTGCCGTTCACCAAGCCGTTGCGGATCGCCTCGTTGCCGAGAACCGTTTCGAGGGCCTCGGTTTGAATGGCCCCGGGTGCGATCACGTTGACGCGGATCTTGGGGCTAAGGTCGGCCGCCATCGTGCGGGTCAGCTGGATCATTCCGGCCTTGGCCGTGCTGTACGCGACGAAGCCGCGGCTCGCGAAACGGCCGGCGGCGCTGGCGATGTTGATGATGTTTGCTCCATCGCGCTCGAGTAGGTGGGGAACTGCAAGCTGGCTGAGGTTGAACGCGGTGATCACGTTCCATTCCAACGCGAAACGGAAGCTTTCTTCGGTGAGGTTCATGAACGGAACCGGGCGTGTACCGCCGACGTTGTTCACGACCACGTCGATGCCGCCGAGGTCCGACACCGCCCGATCGACGACCGTCGCCATCGCCTCACGCGTGCCGAGATCCCCGGCGACCACTACGGCCCGGCGACCCATGGCGCGGGCCTTCTCCGCAACCTTTTCGAGATCAGCTTCGGTGCGGGCGGCGATGACGATGTCGGCGCCCATTTCTGCAAACGCGAGAGCGATTCCCGCGCCTATTCCCTTTCCGGCGCCGGAGATGATGGCAACTTTGCCGTCGAGACGAAACTTGTCGATGAGCACGTTCGAGAGCGTAGTGAGTAATCTGACGCTGTGTCAGATTCCGCGCTATCCAACGGCTTCGCAGGGAACCGCCGAACCGCTCTGGTCACCGGTGCGAGCCGGGGCATTGGCAAAGCGACCGCTGTCGTGCTGGCCGAGCGGGGCTTCGACGTGGCCATCACCGCTCGCACGATCCACCCCGGCGACCCGTCATCGATTTCGCCGGAAACCGGGTCCACCCTGCCCGGTTCCCTCGATGAAACCTGCGCAGCTATCGAGGTCGCCGGCGGCCGGGCGGTTCCGATTTGCATGGATCTCCTGGACCGACTGTCGCTCGGCCCCGCTGTTGCAGCAGCCATCGCCGGCCTCGGACACATCGACGTGTTGGTCAACAACGCCATCTTCGTTGGGCCCGGTGGAGGCTCGTTGTTTCTCGACACGTCGCTCGATGATCTGGAGAAGCGGATCTACGGCAACCTCACGGCGCAGCTTCACATCACCCAACACGTGCTCCGGCACATGGTTGAACGGCAGTCGGGCTGCATCGTGAACGTCACCTCCGGGGCCGGTCAGCACACGCCTTCGACCCCGGCCGGTCAAGGTGGATGGGCCCTCGGGTACGCCGCGAGCAAGGCCGGATTCCACCGCATCGCCGA
>JANMZO010000209.1:0-5621 GCA_031383405.1 Acidimicrobiia bacterium
AATGCCCGGTGGCATAGCTTCGGGGCATGGAGCTCACCTATCCTCCCGAAGCCGCCACCTACCGGGCGAAGGTACAGTCGTTTCTGGCTGCGAGCCTTCCCGGAGACTGGAAGGGAATCGGAGCGCTCAACCACGGGGATGCGTTCGCCTTCACCCAACGCTGGCGCGCCACCCTTCACGAGAACGGCTACCTAGCCGTCAATTGGCCGAAGGAATACGGCGGGGCCGGGCTCACCCCGACCGAATCGGTGGTCCTGGCCGAGGAGTTCGCCCGCGCCGGGGTGCCGACGGGTGGGCCCAACGACGGTTTCGGCATCGCCATGCTGGGCAACACCATGCTGAAATGGGGAACCGAGGATCAGAAGCGCCATTTCCTCCCTAAGGTTCTGAGCGGTGAGCACCGTTGGTGCCAGGGATACAGCGAACCGGCCGCCGGCAGCGACCTGGGCAATCTCGGGTGCCGCGCCGTTCTCGACGGCGACGAATGGGTGATCAACGGCCAGAAGATCTGGACGTCGTCGGGCCACCTCGCGACACACATCTTCGTGCTCGCCCGCACCGACCCGACAGCGCAGAAGCATCGCGGCATCACGTTCATGCTCGTCGACATGCGCCAGCCCGGTGTGGAGGTCCGTCCGATCCGGATGATGTCGGGCGAGTCCGAATTCAATGAAGTGTTCTTTTCCGACGCCCGCTGCCCGAAGGGTGACATCGTCGGTGAGATGAACGGCGGATGGGCCGTCGCGATGGCTCTGCTCGGTAACGAGCGGGGGGCCGGTGCGGCGGTGAACGCGATCGGTTTCAGGCGCGAACTTGACAAGCTCATGGACCTTGCCAGACAACGGGGTGTGACCGACGATCCAATCGTTCGCCAGCGACTCGCGAAAGCGCACACGAAGGTCGAGATCATGCGCTTCTTCGGCTATCGCGCCCTCACCAGTTTCCTCGCAGGCAAGCAACCCGGGCCCGATGCCTCGATCGGAAAACTGTTCTGGAGCGAGTACCACCAGGAGATCACTGAACTCGCCGTTGACATTCTCGGTGCCGATGCGCTCACGCCGAGCGGACAATCGCCGCAGACGGTGTTCCGGTTCGACGCACACGGCGCACCCAACGACAGCGCAAACTGGGTCGGCGTGTTCTATAACGCGCGAGCCGGCACCATCTACGCGGGTACAAGCCAGGTTCAGCGCGGCATCGTCGGTGAACAGGTTCTCGGCCTTCCCAAAGAGCCGCGCAGTGACGCTGGCGCGTGGAACACGATCCCGGGGCACGCCTGAACGAAGCGGAGCGACGAACCATCGCTGAGCCATCGCTGAGCCATCATGAAGAAGAAGAAGGCGCAGACCGGCGTACGTAGTGCGTTCGGACTGACATCAGACACGCGGCGGGCCGTGCGTCTGCTGTTTCAACCAGCGCTTGTCGTGTGGGCTCTGTGGTCAACCGGGTCAACCGGGTCAACCGGGTCAACCGGGTCAACCGGGTCAACCGGGCCGACCGGGCCGACCGGGCCGACCGGGTCAACCGACATGTGATCCGACGATGGCTGAACGCACCTGGGCCTCCCACGAAGACGGATCCGATGGGCCCCTCAAGCCGATGACGGCGAGCTGTGACGGACCACCGCGCCACGGGCCGTCATCGTGCGTTGTCACACGAAGCCCGACGCGGTGCACCACCATTCGGATATCCGGTTCGCCGAGGGTTCCACTCGTTCGCACTATTCCCTTCACCCGCACAACATCGGAGGGCCACGACCTGAGGAGTGACAGCAACGCCTCCCGATCGAACGTCTCGTCCGTCGTAGTGTGCCATGGAACGAAAACCTCGCTGGCCGGGTGGTGGTCGCTCGCAGCGAAAGCGGCGTCAACTTTCAATCGCTTGTGATCCCGGTGAGGCTCGGCGTCGATGCCGAGCAATACGTTGAGCGGGACCCTGCCCTGCACGGCATCGATCATGGGCCGGCCACCGGTTAGCGTCGAAAGCCACGATCGCAGTGCGGTCAAGGTGTCTCGATCGACCAGGTCGACCTTGTTGATCACGAGAAGATCAGCCGATGCGATCTGCCGGAGAACGGTGTCACCCACATAGACGTCTTTAGTACGCGTGCGTACGGTCTCCGCATCCACCACGGTGATGACACCGTCGAGCTCGATACCGCGCCCGTGTGCGTATGCAGCGATTGATGCCGGGTCGGCCACGCCGCTTGCCTCAATGACCAGCCGGGTCGGTGCGGGATCGAGTTCCCGCACCTGTTCGAGGGCGCCTGCGAGCCCATCGACCAGGCTGCAGCAGATGCAGCCGTTCGCCAGGGTGATCCTGTCGCTCTCCTTCGCAACGATCAGGTCCTCGTCGATGCTGACAGAGCCGAAGTCGTTCACGAGCACCACAATGCGCTCGTCGGCCGACCGAAGGATATGGTTCACAAGGGTCGTTTTGCCGGCGCCGAGGTATCCGCCGAGGACGGTGACGGCAATATCGCTCTTCCGGGAGGGTCGGCTCATGTCGGAGCTACGCCGGCTTTGAATGGAACCCCACCAACCATCGTTCCCCATACAGGAATGTCTTTGAGAACGACCGGGTCAACGCTGAGCGGATCATCGTCGAGTATCGCGAAATCAGCGAACTTGCCCACTTCGATGCTGCCCATCACGTGGTCGAGCTTCAACTGGAACGCGGCCCCGATGGTCGCGGCGTGCAACGCGTCCATAACGGAGATGCATTCACCCGGTCCGAGCACGTGGCCGGTCGAAGTGAGACGGTTGACAGCGCACCACATCGTGTGGAGATGTCCCATCGGTGTGACCGGTGCATCCGAGTGGATCGAGAACGACACGCCCTCACGCAACGCGGTAGCGCACGCATCCATCTTCGCTGCACGTTCGGGGCCGATGCTGCGATCGCGATGTTGATCGCCCCAATAGAAGATGTGGTTGCTGAAAATGTTCGCGCACATACCGAGCGCGGCCATGCGCCGATACTGGGCCGGAGTGGTCATCTGACAGTGTTGGACGGTGTGCCGGTGATCCCAGCGGGGGTGGCTTTCGAGTGCCGCCTCAACCGCATTCACGAACACCTCGGTGGCCTGATCCCCGTTGCAGTGCGCGTGGATCGTGAGACCCGCTCTGTGGAACTCGAGCACCATGTCGTTGAGCTGATCCGGGGCGATGAGCCATAGTCCGTTGCCGTGGTGACCCTCGGGCGGTCGGTAGTAGTGCGGCCACGACACGCGGGCTGTGTAGCCCTGGATCGAGCCGTCGAGCACCAGTTTCACGATGCCGAAGTACAGCTTGTCGGTTGAGTCGGCCCGCAGCCGTACCGCGACAGCGGCCATCGACGGCGGGTCGACCGGACCACCGAGGCCGGTACCCACCGCGACCACGACCCGAGCCGGATAGGTCGGGTCAGAAACCACCTCCGACCACGCTTCGGCCTGACCGGGGTCAGCGAGTCGGGTCGACCCGAGGTCGGTGATCAACGTATGGCCGGCGTTGCGGGCCTCGTACGCGAACCTCCACTTGGCCTCGGGCGAACTCCAGCCGACAATGAGCTTCTTGAATGCCGCCATGGCGAGCCCCATCGCGGATTCCTGAAGCTCGCCGTTGGGTTGCCCATTCGCATCGCGGGCCACCCCGGGCGATGTCGACTTCGACGTGATCTCCGACGCGTTCAGCATCGCCGTGTTGACCGTGCCGAGATGACCGTTGGCGTGGTAGACGAAGATACGACGGCTTGTTGACACACGGTCGAGGTGCTTCGCGAGGAGGCGCTCACCGCTGAAGTAGATCGGATCAAGACCCCAGGCCACCAACAACTCGTTGGGGTCGTCCATCGCTGACTCGACTTCGATCAGACGGTCAAGAACCTCGTCTATCGACGCGCATCCTTTCCACACGCGTCCGTTCGGGTCGCGCCGGTCGAAGAACCCGACATAGGGAAAGCTCCACGCTCCGCCCGCCATCACGTGCGCGTGGGCCTCGATGAAGCCGGGTAGAAGCACTTTGTCGGTGAAGCACGCGTCGATCCGGCTCGGACCCCAGGACTCAAGTTCCGCGAGCGTTCCGACCGCAAGCACACGGCCATCGCGAACGGCCACGGCGTCGGCGAAAGGAGCGGCCCGGTTCATCGTGATGATGCGACGGGCAGGATAGATCACGGTCTCGGCCATGACGACCTACGGTAGTCGGATCCGTTTTCGTCTCACCATTACGGCTGCGGTGGCGGACCGACTCCGGACCGGCCCCCGAACTCCACCTCGGACAGATCGGGCGCTGGTCGAAGGGTTGCTTGCCGCCCGAGCAGAGACGATCCCGGGATCGCCCTCACCCGATGGTCGGGTAGTAAGCGCACCTTCGATTTCGATCGGCAAGTCGCACGTTGCGACGCAACGCAGTGAAGCGACCGACGGCCGAGCTGTGAAAGCTGTGAAAGACGGACGCGAAAATACAGGCCCGTCGTTCCTATACTGGTAGTCGGTAGCGGTATCAGTGGGTGCAAAGCCCAACAGCTGTTTTTCGACCGCGTCAGGAACGCAATGAATCAATCCCCCCGGATACTCCTCAAAACCGTGGTCACGCATGCGCTCGCCGCCGTGGTGGTGATCGTCATCGCTGTCGGCACTGTCACCGCCCATGGCGCAACTGCGGCCTCTGTTACCGGTGCAGCACCGAAGCGCCCCCCAGGTACCTCCGCTAGTTCGAAGAAGTCGGTCAATCCGCTTCCGGTCATGAAGGTGACCGACGTGAAGACCGGAAAGGATGTGGCGCTCGCAGCGTCGCTCGACGGGAAGAAGCCGTTGCTGGTCTGGTTTTGGGCCCCACATTGATCCGCTTGCAACCGGGAAGCCCCCGGGGTCGAGCAGTTTGCCCGACAGAATGCAGCCAGGATCAACGTCGTCGGACTAGGGACCCAGGACAGCCTTTCTGAGGCAAAATCCTTCCTGACCCGTCACAAGATCTCAAAGATGAAACTCCTGTGGGATGGCACCGGTACCTCGTGGGCCAAGCTTCGCATTCCGGCGCAGCCCGCCTGGATGCTCATTGCGACCGACGGCACCGTCATCGATGCCGAGCTCGGGTCGATTCCTTACGCTGCCGTTGTCGGAGCGCTCTGAGACCCCCCGTTACGAGGACCGTTGCGAGGACCGTTGTGGGACCATTGCGGGGACCTTTCGCAAGGAGATTAGCTAAGGTGGCTCAGTGATCGATGAGCGCATCCCTTATGAGCGTGATGTGCTGCCGTTCATGCGTCCTTTCACGGATCGGTTGGTGGCCAGTCTTGATCTGACGACCGTCTCCTGCATGCTCGACCACGGGGCTGGGACGGGTGAGGTGGTGTGTCAATTACGGGAGGCCGGTTACCGGGCCCGGGTCAGTGCCTTGGATCCAAATGACACCATGACTGCCCGGTTGAGGACGAACATCGGCGCCTACCCCGGTACGACGATCTTCCAAGGTCTCCTCCCCGATTTCATCGAATCCCATCCATCGTCGCGGTTTGATCTGATCACCAGCCAGATCGTGCTTCCCTTCGTCGATGACCCGGAGCGTGAACTCTGAATGCTCCGATCGGTCGCCCGGGTCGGCGGCCAGTTGCGAGCTACTGTTCTGGGTGCCGCCGGC
>JANMZO010000282.1:0-3804 GCA_031383405.1 Acidimicrobiia bacterium
CCGCCTTGGACTCGGAAAGCTGCTCGAGCGGACGCTGCGCGGCATGTTCGATGGGCCGACCACCGTCCACGTTGATTGGGAAAGTGGACCCGGAATCGTGCTCGATCTGTCCGCGGTCTTCGGAAACACCGAGGCGCTCCCGCTTGTGCAGATGGCCGCGACCGCATGGCTCCAGACGGTGATGGGCGACCTGCATCGGCAGGGCCGGCGCGGCATCCTCGTCGATGACGAGGTGTGGGCGATGCTCGCCACAGAGCGCGCCGCCAAGCACCTGCAGGCCCGCTTGAAACTGTGTCGTCTCTACGGGATCTGGAACGTGCTGATATGTCACCGGCTCTCGGACCTCCGGTCACAAGCTGACGACGGAACCGCAGCTGCGAAGATCGCCACCGGCCTGCTTGCTGATGTGCAGACGCGAGTCGTGTTCCGACAGGCGCCCGATCAAGTCGACGACGCACGACAACTGCTGCATCTCACCGACGTCGAGACGACACTCATCACTCGACTGGTCAAAGGTCGCGCGCTGTGGCTTGTAGCCAACCGAGCGACCGTCGTCCAGCACGTCATCGGGTCCGGTCATGAGCGACGCCTCGTCGATACCGACGCGGCAATGACGGCGTAAAGCCATGAGTTCACGGACACTGAAGCCATTTCGGACGGGAACCGAAGGATGCCAGCCGACATCGATGCCGGGTGGTGCCTTGGGTTCCCGAACCGACGGTGCCTGCTCTGACGGACCGAGGTCAGATCGTGGGCGGTCCTCACGGGCGGAGACGCAGCGCGAACCGTGCGGCACGCGTGTCGGCTCCGTCGATGTGCGCGTCGGCGACGTCGAGTATTTCCGTGAGAAGGTCTGCGGCGTCGTCGGTCGATTCGGATGTCGGGTTTGTGACGGCAGCGCGCATTCGGGACATCACGTCACGCGGCTTGAGCGCGAGTTGTTCGATCTGCCACGGAAGCCACTTCGGATCATCAACGGCAATCCACCGGCGATTGATGGCTCCGAGGATGCCGACACCGCGAAGCAGGATCTTGGAAACGCGGGCGACGTAACTCACCTCGTCGGATCGCGCCCAAGTCAGGGCGTGGACCGTTCGTGGCGACAGAAGCGCCCCGCCCAGCCGGGCGACCTCTGCGACCGCGACACGATCGGTGAGCACGAGGCGTTGCTGCCAGTCGATGAGTGTGTCTGCGCCCACGAGTGCAACAGCGTCGCGGATTCCGGCGGCGACTTTGATGTCGCTCTCAGTCACCTCGGCAGCGGAGATGCGATCCGCGAGCGACTGGAGCACACGGGAACTCACCTGTTCGACATCGACGTGCCGCCCGGCGAGTCGGAACTTTTCGAACCTGCCCGTCGACGTAGCAACACCAAACACGAGGCTGGCTTGACTTGGTTTCAAGGCCCCAGCCATCGAACGCGACGTCGCTGCGTCGCCAGAGCGGTACACGTAGAGATCGATGTCTGAGGATCGATCGGACAGCCCGCGCGCGACTGACCCGGTGATCAGGATCATGTCCACATCAGATGAATCGCACAACGAGCCGAGGAGCCTTGCCTCCTCGACCAAACCGTCTGTCGCCATCGCACCAGTCTGGCTGTCAGCGAAGTGTCAGTCGGTGACCGGGCGAACTCTGCCGGGCGCGGCATCAACTGTTCCAGCGGGTTCCCGAACTCGGGGCCGTCGCCAGCGGGTCGGTGTGGTCGAGCGTGTTGGTGTAGCGCATTGCAGTCTCGACGGAGATGTTGAACAGCTCGCAGATTCGTCGGATGTCGCCGCCGGTGGCACGGACTTCGTCGAGGATGCGGTCTTCGCGCAGGGTTCGGGCGGCGAGGCTGACGTGGCCCAGCGGAAACGATCGGCTGACTGGTGTGAGGCGCGGTCCGGTGCGCCGGTTGATGAACAGGTGCGGGTTGATCGTGGCCGGCCAGGTGATGGCGCGGTGGTCGAGCCATGCGGCGAGTCGTGGGAGCACTGGTCCGGCGAGCGGGATGGTGCGGGCGCCGACGGTGAGGCGTCCGTCGGCGATGTCGGTGAGTTGGAGTGCTCGGAGCTCGCCGACTGTGAGGGCGTGGAACGCGACGAACGCGACAGTGAGTGCGCTGGCGGGGTCGGGCGAGTTGAGCGCGGTGCGGATCGTGTCGGCGTCGAGCGGGAGCGGGACGGTGACGTTGGTGTCGGTGACCGGCATCGCCCGGATCGGATCGACGAAGACGAGCTTGCGACCTTTGAGGACGCGGAACAGCGATCGGAGTCCTTGCTCGACGGTGTGGCGGCGCGGTCCGCTTTGTGGCAGGACGGCGAGGATGTCGTCGCGGTCGATCTCGGCGAAGGAGTCGTGTCCTTGGGATGCCCATCGCCGGGCGATCGGGGCGATCGCACGGATGTGCAGCTTGGTGGTCTCAGGGTCTCTCGGGTGACGGCGTGGCGTGATGATGCTGCCGTTGATCATGACGTCGAACCAGGTGCGCAGCTGGGCGGTCATCGGCGCGGGAAGTCCGTCGACTTGTGTGTTGAAGTAGCGCTCAGCGGGCGACATGCGGTCGTCGATGAGCAGACCGGCGGCGGCGAGGATGTCGAGGGTCGATTGGGCGCTGACGTTTTCTCGCAGGCTCGGGATCTGGAGCACGTCGCTGGCGTTGATCTTCGCGTTCGGGGAGTGTTGGAGGACCTGGACGAGGCGGAGGGAGCGGCGGACGTCGTTGGTCTGCTTGTTGCTCCAGCCGTGCGCGGCGGCGTAGTCGCGGATGACCGCGTCGCAATATCGCAGCAGCGCTGTGTCGACGGCAGCGGCGAGAGCGATCACGACGGACGGCTCGAGCTCGGACGCGAACAGAGCGAGCTGATTCCAGGGGACCGGGTTGAACTGTTGGCCGTGCGCGACGCCGGCGAGTCGCGGCAGCGCCCGCTTGTGGTGCGCGTCCTTGGCCCGCGACGGTCGTCCGGCGGGGGGCTCGACGCGGCTGCGAAGTGTGTGTCGGGTGCTTTGCACGTTCGCCAGAAAGAGCTGTTGACCGCCGCGGGTGGCGTCGGCGAGCTCGACGGCGTGGCCTGGTTGTTGGTGGATTCGTGCTTGCTCAAAGCACAACCGGCAGGCTCGCCGTTCGCTGATGATGGTGTGCCGGCCGCAACAGATGCACTCGCCGGTGGCGTAATGAGTTTTCCACCAGCGACACGTCCAACACAGCGACCTGTGCTTGCGCGACACACCCCACGCCAAGCATCCGAGACACGTCTCGATGTGCGCGGGGCCGCGTGGGTGGCACGCGACGCAGAGCCCGTTGTTGAAGTAGCGGTCGGAGCCGCAGCTGACACACGGTGGCGGGGTGAGTGGTCCGCCGGGCAAGCAGTCGTAGCAGAAGTCGACTCGAGGCTTGGTCCACGCGACCCGGTTCGCTCGGCAGACGACACACCACGCCGGAGGCAATGGGTCGATCACACGGGCGGTGCAGAACGCGGGTTGCCGAACCGCGGCGTGACCCTGCCGCTGGTTCCGTCGGCGGTCCGGGCCGCCGCCGGCCGTGCGGCGGCCACCTTGTCCGGCTCGGGGATCAACAGCGCCGACGGCTCGCAGTCGAGCACGACACAGATCACGTCGAGCTCGGCGAGGTTGATCGTGTTCGGGGTGCCCGTCCACCACCCGGACATCTTCCCGGCACTGATCTCGAGACCGGCCGCGGCGAGCATTCGGCGCAGCTCGGTCGACTTCCAGATCCCGCGCTCGGCGGCCAGTCGGGTCGAGGTGCGGTAACCGGGCCGACACATTCCAACGAGTCGAACACCCCGACGAACCAGTTCATCG